>CAYQMI010000024.1:0-35342 GCA_964418575.1 uncultured Glaciecola sp. | reverse complement strand
AGAGCAGAGCATTTCATTAGCCGAAAACCCTCGGGTATTTTACCGTACACTTGAATAAGCTTTGTCTGATAGCTTTGACGCAGCATTTGGCAGCTTAGGGGAGAATTTGATTTTGTAAGTCGGTCTTCTGAAAGTAAACATTTTCGGGCGTGGGCATCTATATTTGCGGCACTAAAACCGGCACATGGCGAATCTTCCACATTTTTGTCAGCCGCTTGCAATAGAGTCAAATAAGTATCGCATTCTGGTCGCTTGTAGTTTTCAGGGAGCGCCATTTTGTTAGTGTCGTCCAGACTCATAAGCATCGCTTCATAGCTCATTGCTGCTACTGCGCAATTACTCAATACTTGCGACTGTCGACTGTTTGGATTTGCGCTTTTTGTCATGGTCATTAAGCAGTTTACCATGTGCTTGGCGCTTCCATCGTAGTTCAAGCAGCCCTCCCACATTGGGCCTTCGCCATTAAGTTCGGTCAAAACCTCTGCAAATACCGCACAGCTTGGTAATTTATCTTCGGCCTTATCGCGCGCTACACCATTTTGGATTAGTACGTTGCTATACAGCATTTTTAAATTAAAGCACTGCGCCTTTTGTGTATTGGTAAAAGGATTAGCGTTGTTGTACTGGTTAACAGTAGCAGTGGCTACGCACTCAAATACGTCATTTGCTGAGTTGGGGTTTGCCGTTAAGCACTTAGCGTTAGCGAGGGCTGGCGATGCGCCAAACATGACGGTGAGCATGAGAGCGGCACTGCCGATTAAGCGCATCAAAGACTTAAGAAAAGCTAATTGCAAAATATCCATAACTTACTCCATGTCTTCTAGGTACTCTACCAGCACCTTTTTAACCTCTCCTACTACCGCGTTTTGAATAATGGCTTCTTTTTGTTCCATGAATTCACTCTTGGAATCAAATACTTGTTCGTAGCTAATAGAACGACTTATTTCTATGCCAGTGTTGTCATCAAAAAGTAAAACTCTTGAGTTCATGGTAACCATGACCTGTTCGTCTTCTCCCCAAGCTGCCAGTAAAGAGTTGTTTGAATTCATGCGTGCATTCATTTCATTTACTTTTGCAGCCTCCTCGCCAAAACCAAACATACTGCCGACCTCAGAAACCAAACTTAGACCAGCAGTGGCCATTTCTTTGGTGCTCATGCCTTCTTGGTATTTAGCAAAATTAAATGCCGGCGGGGTCACCTCTATCACCGGTCCCTTTGCATTTCGCTTGTGAAGTTTTGCTTCAAACTCACCGCCTTTCATCACTTCTCTGGCAGTTGCTTTAGTCACGGTTCGCAAATAATTGCTTTCTTCATCTCTTATTTTTTTGATGTGCACCACAACTAATTCTTCATCAAAACCTTCTTGAGATGATGCATTGAAAGGAGCGCTACCAAGTGCGAAAGTAATAGCACAGAGCGCTAAAAAAGAAGTACGAATGTTCATGTTTGTATCGCCTTATTCAGGGATACCGAAGGGCTGCTTTTCAATCAATATCCATATGATTCATGTCTTAATGATACGCAGACTCGAGCAAAGATGTCTAGTTTTTAATCCATGAATGTATTAGGGAGAAAATGCAGTGCTGTTCGCTTTAGAAAAAACCATCATTGTACGGAGGCGGGCTTTACCAGTATACCTCAGCATGCATGGCAATTTCTCGCGTACGCTCCATCACCTGTATAAGGTTTTGCGTTTTATCGCTCATCCATTGTTTAAATTCTCCTGGATCTTCAACCTCACATTCAATTACCGCATCATGCAGAAATGCCAATGCTTTTAGCTCTTCTATGCCTTGTGCCAAATCAAGCCATGGCGCTCTAAAGTCACCTCTGCTGTCGGCAAAAAGTTCACCAAGGAGAAAGCCGTTAGTAATAGATTGTTTTAGTAATACACTGATTGATAAGTACTTTGCTGCGTCCATTTTACCTTCGCGAGGCAGTGACTGCATCAGTGTTTGCCAACTTTGCGACAACCAACCATTGGCGTGTTTTATAACCGGAATATCAGCTCCATCAGTTTGCTCACGCCACGGCTTCTCAACCAGTAAACGTGAGGCCTGAAGTTGAATACTGCCACTCAACTGGCTATTTAGTAATTCTTTAGGCTTGTACGCAAGCAACAAACCTTCTCTGCGTCCTAACAAATAATTTACTAGCTGATGATTTTTCGGTACCCGTTTACAAAAAGGCCCTGTTTTCGAACGTAATTGATGAATACTGATGAGGTCTTCTTGCCAACTCCATTGCTGCACTAAAGACAAAAGCTGTTTGTGCAAGTTAAGTAGACCGTCTGACTGCAATACCGGCAAATACAGATATACACTTTGCATAAGGAGCAACAAGGACTCTCTTACCTGAGTCAGCGCCTTTAAATCTTTAGTCTGGAGATACAAAGCCTGATGATATTGCCAGTGAGACAGAGCGCATTCAATTGATTTGCATAGCCCTTCTTCACTGGTGTCGCTTTGCTTTAAAGGGACAAACTTAGGCAAAGAAAGCACATTTGCATATCCCCCTTTTAAAAGCTGATAGCCTCGCGCTGCTTTTGTTATATTGCTTAGCTGAACTGGCATTACTTTCGCTATACTATCTGCAATATCAAAGAGCGCTTTGGGGCTCCCTCGTTTCAGTTCCAATTCAATTTCGTGAATGGGAACGGCACTGTCTTCAGTTTTTACCTCGCCTACATCTAATACTAACTCAAGCTCTGCATGCTCTGTTTTAATATCGAACTGATTGCGAGTAAAGTGAGTTGTGAACATTTTTCTGATGTCGCGGTTTACTTGTGAAACATCAAAATCCTCTCCCCATATATCAGGCGAAAACTTGTTTAAATCTGGCGTAGGAGAAGATAGAGCAACATTATATTCAGGTCTTTGGTGCAAGCCTCCTTGTACTATCCCCTGAGTTTTCACCGTTTGTTCGTATGTATCGTCAACCGTGCGCACTCTCAAGCCCATTTTGCGCATACCAAGAAGCTGCTCTGGCGTGTCGTAATACTCGTTAAATACGGTTTTTGTTGCGCTGGTTACAGTCGCATCGAGCTTGGGTAGGATCTCTTGTTGTAAGAACACTAAAGCATCTTCACCTACTGCTAACTTAAGCTCTATTTCCATCGGTTTCTCTTTATCCAATTACCATGCATCACAGAACAATACGCACTATCAATTTACGCCACATAAATTGCGCAAACCGCATGAAGCCGAAAAGTTTTCGCAATCAGTGGACTGTCATACCAAACTATTCTTCGTCGTCATCGTCATCTAGGGTCATCAATGATGTATTACCGCCTGAGGCCGTCGTGTCAATCGAGACCGTTTTCTCGGTAAGCAGTCGATGAATCATATTATCGTTATACTCTGCCGTAATCATTGGCAATATAGCACCTTCTCGCTGAGCGAGTTCAGCGGCGATAAAGGCTGCTCTGGGCGTGCTACTGTCAATCACTACACCATTCAGTGCTGGGTGCTTAATTAATGCTTCTAAATGCTTCAAACGGGCAACATGAAATATCTCGTTTGGTGCGCCTGTTGTCTCTAGCTTGTTTTTAAACGCGAGTGCTTCTTCGTAAAACAATTCTGACACAACTGAAATAACCACGTTACCGGTAGCAAGTGCGGTCACAATCGATAGCACCCAATATTCAAAGGCAACTTCTTTATCGGCAAAGGTTACCAAAATACCGCGAGGCTCGGAGTAGAGAATATTCGATTCACCGGTTGGTCCCGGCAACACTTTGGGTTTTTTCAAACGCTTTTCAATGCTAATCAACTGCGCCCTAGCGGTGGCTAAGGTCTGATTCAAATCATCAGCAAGTTCCTCTACGCTATCAAGCGTGGCAATTTTTGCAAGCAATTGACGCACCCAAGAAATACGCGAAGTAAGTGAGGTTAAACGCCATTGCTGAGCAACACTGGCTGCTTCTGACATCATCTTCTCTGCATCAGCGTAATCTGATTTATCGCTAGCTAGGGCTTTATCATCAGCAAAATCATCTTCTTGCACTTCAGCATCAGGGGTTGCTTTCTCAACCATTAATCGTGGCAAGTAATTCGGACCACCCGCTTTTGGTCCGGTGCCTGATAAGCCTCGTCCACCAAAGGGTTGCACGCCAACAATCGCGCCAATCATATTGTGGTTAATATATACATTACCTGCATTAGATAATTTCGCTAATTCATGCGCTCGTTCTTCAATACGAGTGTGAATTCCCATGGTCAAACCAAAGCCTGTGCCATTTATTTGCTCAATCACCTCATTTATCTTTTTGCCTTTAAAGCGAACGATATGCACGCAAGGACCAAATACCTCTCGCGTAAGCACATTAATGTTGTCAATTTCATATAAACGCGGCGCGAAATAGGTGCCGTTCAAACTCTCATCAAGCGGACACTGATACAAGAGTTTAGCGCCTTTTGTGTCTTTCATGGTTTGCGCGTGTTCATTAAGCGAGTCTAGCGCTTTTTGGTCAATCACCGGGCCAATGTCAGTAGATAACCACTGGGGGTCACCTACTTTCAGCTCTTTTAAGGCGCCAATCAACATTTCAGTTAAATCATCCGCAATGTCTTCTTGAACAAAAAGCACTCTCAGCGCAGAACACCTTTGCCCGGCACTTTGGAAGCCAGATGTAATAACGTCGTCTACAACTTGCTCAGGCAAAGCGGTAGAATCCACTATCATGCAGTTTTGGCCGCCCGTTTCTGCAATCAGAGGAACCTGTCCAGTGCCGCGTTCTGCAAGCTTTTGAGAAATAAGAGTACCGGTTGCGGTTGACCCTGTGAACATGACACCTTGCACGCGAGTGTCAGGTAATAGCACATCGCCTACATCGGGTCCTTTCGCAATCAGTAACTGAACCACATCTTTAGGTAAACCTACCGCATGCATCAGCTCCAAGGCTCGTTTTGCAATCAAACTAGTTTGCTCTGCAGGCTTCGCCATCACCGTGTTGCCTGTCACAACCGCAGCTGCTACTTGACCTAAGAATATTGCCAAAGGGAAATTCCAAGGGCTTATGCATAAAATCACGCCACGCGGTGCTAAACGCTGATCTGGGTCGAGTTGCTCCGCTCTAGCAGCGTAATAACGACAAAAATCAACTGCTTCACGCACTTCATCAATGCCATCTTGTGCTATTTTCCCTGCTTCTTTGATACAAATTCCGATTAGCTCGTCCATATGACGCTCTAATATATCAGCAGTAGCTCTTAGCAGTTGCGCACGCTCTTGTACGGTTGTTTTTGACCAGCTTTCAAAAGCATCGCTAGCAGCGTCTAACTTTTTCGCCATCGTCTGTTTATCATCGTAGTGATGATAGCCAACGGTTTCTTCGTGATTAGCAGGATTCACCACTGCAAATAGGTCTTTGGTGTCGCCAATTTGTGATAGCTCTAGCATATGCGTCGCAAACCACTTATCGAGACTAAACTTAGTGTTTAAGAGACTATTAATATCGTATAAATCAAGGCCTCTAGAGTTATCTCTCTCTTTCCCATATAACTCAATCGGCATACTAATTTGATCGTTTTTGTGACGACTCATGCGCTGGGTATGCTCAACGGGGTCGCCAAGTAGCTCTTCTACTTCCTTTTCATCATCAACAATGGCGTTTACAAACGAAGAGTTGGCGCCATTTTCTAATAACCTTCGAACCAAATAGGCTAATAAATCTTCGTGTTCGCCAACTGGTGCATATACGCGGCACTGTATTTTGTCTTGTTCTACGATTTGGTCATATAGGGTGTCGCCCATGCCATGCAGACACTGAAACTCAAAGTTTTCTTTATCGTCACCCGCCAATTCTAAAATAACCGAAGCAGTATAGGCATTGTGCGTGGCGAATTGAGGATAAATACTGTCGCGATAAGCTAATAAGCGGTTTGCGCAGGCATGGTAAGACACGTCAGTAGAGGCTTTACGAGTGAATACTGGAAATTCTTCCACACCCATTTGCTGAGTGTGCTTAATTTCGGTATCCCAATATGCACCTTTTACCAGACGCACCATCATAGTCTTGCCTACGCGCTGGGTTAATTCGCGCAACCACTCAATGACAAATATAGCGCGTTTTTGATAAGACTGAACGGCAATACCAAATCCGGTCCAGCCTTTTAAGTCTTCATCGCTAAACACTCTTTCGATAATATCTAAAGATATTTCTAAACGCTCTGACTCCTCAGCATCAACAGTTAGGCCAATATCATATTCTTTTGCCATTAAGCATAAGGTTTTAAGCTTTTCGCTGATTTCATCTACCACCGTGTCGTGCTTAAGAAAATCAAAATGCGGGTGAATAGCCGACAGCTTCACTGAAATACCTGGGCTCTTTTTGGGGCCACGCCCATTGGCCGCTTTGCCAATTATTTTGATTGCGTGAGCATAGGAGTCATAGTAGCGCTGTGCATCACGAGCGGTGCGCGCACCTTCTCCAAGCATGTCGTAAGAGTAAACATATCCTTTTTTCTCTTTTTCTTCAGCTCGCTCAACCGCATCTTCAATGGTTTCGCCCATCACAAACTGCTTGCCCATGACTTTCATGGCAATGTTCATGGCACGTCTAATAACCGGTTCACCAAGACGGCCCAAGGTCTTTTTGAGTATGCCTAACTGCTCTTGTTTGCGCTTGTCAGCATAGGTCACCATGTTACCGGTGAACATTAGGCCCCACGCAGAAGCATTCACAAATAGTGATTCGCTATTACCTAAATGCGGTGCCCATTTACCTTGTGAAAGTTTGTCTCGAATCAATTCGTCTTGAGTGTTTTTGTCTGGTACGCGCAGCAATGCCTCGGCTAAGCACATTAGTACTACGCCTTCAGAAGTAGAAAGCGAATACTCGTTTAATAGTGCATCCACACCCCCGTGAGCAGAATTTTCTTTGCGTATTCTGAGCACCATTGTTCGAGCGCGCTCCCAAGCGCGACTCCGTGCTCGCATACTAACTTCAGCTTCCGGTAAAATGTGATCAACGGCACGCCCCTCGCTAATTCGGTAAAAGTCACGTATTTTCTGGCGAATGAGTGACTCGGTAGCGAGATTGTTGCGTACTAACATAAAAGACCTCTCTGCGGTAACGTGTTTGATTGATACAACTTAAGTCAAGATTTTGCTCAACCTAGCTTTGAACCATCATATAGGTATTAGGGTAAAGCCGCACAAAAACAAGTGCAAACTTCCAAGAACCTTTAAGCGCTCAGCGTAAACATAAATCGGCGCGCATAGTACCGCGTAGTATTGGTGTTTTCCAAGCTTAGTCGAGCAAGAAAGTATGATTTTTTTTCTACGTTTAATTTACAAATTTAACTGTTGACCTGTAAGCCTTGCCAGAAAGCCTTTACGCCTTTAAAACTCGGCAGTTAACAAACGCTAAGACTATGCTATGATTAGTGCACATAAGGACAAATCGATTGCTAAAATAAGCAAGACAGTCGATGGTGGTGACATATTCAGTCAAGCACTCTTCGACTAATATTTTTTTACTGTATCAACCTGAAGGTAAAATGATGAAGCATAAGTGGATAGCAGTATTGTTAATTGGGCTTTTGGCCTTGCTGCAATTTCGTTTATGGTTTGGTAAAAACAGTATTTCCGACTATCAAAAAATGCAAAGTCAAATCAGCACCCTCGAGCAACAAAACGCCAACTTACAACAGCGTAACTCGCTGCTTAAAGCCGACATACAAGACCTTCAATTAGGAATAGACTCAATGGAAGAGCGCGCTCGCAACGAGCTTGGTCTAATAAAAGAAGGCGAGACCTTTTACCGCATTTTACCGAAAGAGTAGTTTAATTGAACACCACTTCAACATTTGCGCTTGTTATTCCTGCGGCAGGCATTGGCACAAGAATGCAAAGCGAAATTCCTAAACAGTATTTATCGCTTCTTGATAAAACCGTAATAGAGCACAGCATTGCAGCATTTATTGACCATCCTTTGATTAGTCAAATAGTCGTTTGTCTGCATGAGCAAGATGCTTTTTTTAAGCAGCTCAAAATCGCTAGTCATCCTAAAATAAAAACCGTGGTTGGCGGCGCGACGCGCGCTGATTCAGTGCTAAGTGGTTTACATTATTTGCAAAACAATACCGAAGAGAACTGGGTTTTAGTCCACGATGCAGCTCGCCCAGGCTTGTCGCAGAGCGCACTTAATCGACTCATCGCGGCTCGCGATAATCACGATGGTGCAATTCTAGCGATGCCTTTAATTGACACCATCAAACAGGCACGAAAGCCGAGCGGCGATATGAAAGGAAATGTGATTGAGAAAACGGTGGACCGAAACCAAATATGGGCAGCGCAAACTCCTCAAATGTTTAATATAAACGCTCTCATAGAGTCGTTGAAAAAAGCCACAGAAGATAATGTAAGCATTACTGATGAAGCCTCAGCCATGGAATACTGCGGGTTAAAGGTTGCCCTTGTTGAGGGTGAAGCTGCGAACCTAAAAATTACACGACCCGAAGACTTAGCAATAGCAGGCTTTTATATCGAGCAAGCCATGCTACAACAAGAAACACAAAAGCGAGATAATTCATGATCAGAATTGGTCACGGCTACGACGTACATAAGTTTGGCTCAGACTCTCCCCTTATTATATGCGGTGAGCATATACAGCACGACGTTGGCTTAATTGCGCATTCGGATGGTGATGTTGCTTTACATGCGCTTTGCGATGCCATGTTAGGCGCACTCGCCCTAGGCGATATTGGCAAGCATTTTCCCGATACCAGCGATGAGTATGCCGGAGCAGACTCACTCGTTTTACTTCAACACGTTTATGCACTGGTTAAAGCTGAAGGCTTTGCGCTAGTTAATCTAGATTTAACGATTGCCGCACAGGCGCCCAAAATGGCGCCTCATATTCTTAGAATGCGCGAAAATATCGCACTTGCCCTTCAAGCTGATCTTTCTCAAATTAGCGTGAAAGCAACAACAACTGAAAAACTTGGTTTTGTAGGGCGTAAAGAGGGCATTGCCTGCGATGCAGTAGTCTTGTTGGAATCAACGCTATGAGCGCCCATGACGATAATGAGCTAGCAATAAAACCTAAGCTAAATTACAACACTAATCACTGGCAAAGGCTGCACGGTGAACCATTATGCCACGGTCGCATTAAAAGCTTTGCCGATGATTTTATCGTGGAAGAAGAGCTCGGGTTTGAGCTTACTGGGGATGGCGAGCATCATTTACTCTGGGTCGAAAAATACAACACCAACACCGCGTTTGTTGCCGAACAACTGGCAAAGTTTTCTGGCATCGCCCTCAGAGATATTAGTTACGCCGGCAGAAAAGATAAATTTGCACGCACGCGTCAGTATTTTAGTGTATATCAGGGAAAGCATAGGGCCCCAGATTGGCAGCACTTTGAACACCCTGACATTCGCATTCTAAGTACTACTCGTCACAATAAAAAATTAAGAACTGGTGCACTTAAAGGTAATCGTTTCTCGCTAATCATTCGTGAACTTGGTCAGGTAAACGAAGCACAATTTACTCAAAGAATGCAGCAAATAGAGTCCCAAGGCGTGCCAAACTACTATGGCCAACAGCGCTTTGGCGAAATGCATACAAAAGATAAGGTCATCCTCAACGGAAACCTTGATTTAGGCATGCGAATGGCAAAGGGAGAGCCAATTAAAAACCGTAACAAACGCTCTATGGCAATCTCAGCCCTAAGAAGCTATTTGTTTAACGAAGCGACCAGTAAGCGCATCGAACACTCGCTACACACCACTATTTTGCGAGGAGATGCACTGCAATTGACTGGCTCAAATAGCTATTTCATTGTCGGTGAAGATGAGAGTATGGAAACCTTGAACACTCGCTTGGCCGCTCGAGATATCGCCATTACTGCACCCTTGGTTGGAAGTGGTAAACTTAACACCAAGTCCACCGCTCTGAGTTTAGAGCAAGAGACCTTAGCACAGCATAGCGATATTGTTACTGCGCTCAGTTCGATTGGTTTAAAACAAGAACGCAGACCAATTATACTGTATCCTAAAGACATTCGTTGGGATCTAAGCTCAGAGTTCTTGAGTTTGTCGTTTAGTTTGCCCTCTGGCTGCTTTGCAACTTCTGTGCTCAGAGAAATTATAAACGACAATAAAGCTTAGTAAGGCGATGGAGTTGTTCATGCTCGTGAGAGAACACCATGGTTTGAGTAGGCGATTTACATGAAAATAAGAATAATAATTACATGATGATAAAAGTAACGCGCAAAGGTCTTCAGCTAGCTGAAACGCTTGCTAAAGAGGGCATTCGCAATACCAAAGTGCTGGATGTTATTGCTGCCACTCCAAGAGAGCTTTTCGTTCCCGACGCCCTGCGTCACAAAGCATACGAGAATACCGCCTTGCCTATTGGACAAGGCCAAACAATCTCACAACCCTACACCGTAGCAAAAATGACGGAGCTTCTGCTCGAGCAAGAAATAAGACCGATGAGTATTTTAGAAATTGGCACAGGCTCGGGCTATCAAACAGCTATATTGGCACAGCTATTCAAATCAGTGTTTAGCGTTGAACGAATCAAAGCACTGCAGTTTCAAGCAAAGCGAAGAATGAACCAACTCGACCTTCATAATGTCAAAATGAAGCATGGTGATGGTTGGCAAGGCTGGCAAAGTAAAGCGCCTTTCGACGCCATTATTGTGACCGCTGCAGCAGCGAAGCTACCCGAGGAGCTACCTTCGCAGCTAAGCGAACACGGTCGCCTGATTGTTCCAGTGGGCCAACATACGCAGCAGCTTCATTGTATCGACAAACAGGCAGGTCAGCTTATGCAAGCAGTGATAGAAAACGTCAAATTTGTGCCATTGATTGCGGGTGCGATTTCTTGAATAAACTATCAAAGCTATGCGCGTTTTACTCATGTCGCACCATATCCAATATTGTGCAAACGTGCCGCATTGCTGAAGTTTGCTTTGCATGCATGACTAGCGTTTCGCATAAATTTATCGTGATGTAGAGGCCAATCGATGAATAGACAATCGCGCTCACTATTCATTATTGTTTGCTTGAATTTTTTTGCCCTTACTGCATGCTCAAGCAGGTTTGAGCCCGCGCCAGTTGAAACCTTATCCACACGAATTGCGTCTAGCAATAATCTCACTGAAATATCCGGCGAGACATACACTGTTCAAGGTGGAGATACCTTATTTTCGATCGCATTTTATAGCGGTAACGCTTATCGGGATCTTGCAAAAATTAACAATATCTCAGCACCCTATAGTATCAAAGTAGGGCAAGTCATCCGATTAACTCCTCTACAAAAGAAGCGAGCGCCTAGTACAAATATTGATATAGCGCAAACAAAACCGAATAAGACTAAAGTCTTAGTTGACCCTCCAAGTCCACGGGCGTATCGTGAAACTAAGCAAAAAACTCAGACAAAAAACACCAAAACACCGGTTAAAACAGCGGCTAGTACTTCAAAGAGTGTCGCAACAAACCGCTGGATTTGGCCTGCCAAAGGCGAGCGCACGATAGCCACCGTTGGGACTGACGGAAGTAATCGTGGCTTGGACATCAAAGGAAGTATTGGTAGTAAAATTCTTGCATCAGCTAGCGGCAAAGTAGTTTATGCCGGCAATGCATTGAAAGGCTATGGGAACCTGATCATCATTAAACACGATGACGAATATCTCAGCGCGTATGCGCACAATGAAAAGATATTAGTAGGTGAACAAACGTATGTCGAACAAGGACAACAAATTGCAACTATGGGCCAGTCTGGTGCCAGTGAAGTTATGCTGCATTTTGAAATTCGAAAAAAAGGCAAATCGCGCGATCCATTTATTTATCTTCCGAAACGATAGCTACACACAAGGACAACAGTAAGTTTTTTACTGCCCTTGCCACCGAGCGGAGACGCGATAATGGTCACTCAGAATTTTGATTCAAAAAATAACGGAAACGACGCAGAAAGTCTTGATTTTGAGGATCTTGACGAAAGCGATATTGAACAGAAAAGTGACAAATTAAACGATATCAAAGCAGAAAACATTTCCCCTAAACAGCTTGATGCAACCCAAATGTACCTCAATGAAATTGGCTTTTCTCCCCTCTTATCTGCCCAAGAAGAAGTAAAATTCGCCAGAGAGGCACTCGCCGGTAACGAAGCTTCAAGAGAGCGCATGATTGTAAGTAATTTGCGCTTAGTCGTTAAAATCGCTCGACGCTATAATAACCGAGGGTTAGCACTCTTGGATTTAGTTGAAGAAGGCAATCTGGGACTAATAAGAGCAGTAGAGAAATTCGATCCAGAGCGTGGTTTTCGTTTCTCAACCTACGCCACATGGTGGATACGCCAGACCATTGAGCGGGCTTTGATGAATCAAACCCGCACTATAAGATTACCTATTCATATTGTAAAAGAGCTTAATTTATATCTGCGTACTGCACGTAAGCTTTCACAAGAACTCGATCATGAACCAACGCCTGAGGATATTGCACAAGTTACCGGCGAACCTGTTGCTAGCGTGCGCAGAATGCTGAAGCTGAATGAGCGTATAAGCTCTGTAAATACGCCCATTGGCGGAGACGGCGATAAAGCCTTGCTAGATTTGATCGCAGACGAAAACGAGTGTGGTCCAGAAAATCAGTTGCAAAGCGACAACATGCACAACAGTATTGTGCATTGGCTAGATATATTAAATGCCAAACAGAAGGAAGTATTAGCACGACGCTTCGGATTACTAGGCTACGAGTCTGCTACACTTGAAGAAGTGGGTGTAGAAATAGGCCTTACTCGAGAGCGCGTGCGTCAAATTCAGGTGGAAGCCTTAAAACGATTGAAAGAAGTCTTAAAGCATGAGGGTCTTAGTATAGAGTCACTGTTTGGGGTGGAATAAGCCACCACAAATTTAGTAACTCAACTTAGAGACTATACATGGCAAGCCTACGACTCATAGTATCAGGCCTATTGGCATTCTTCTTTTATGCTTCTTGGGCATATTATGCAAATAGTTTAGTTACCGATGAGCAAGCGATTCTAATCAAAGCTGCGCTCGTGCAAGGCACATATAGTGCAAGCATTACGCTATTCTTTACCCTTTTACTAGAGTTCTTCCATACAAAATTTGGACACTCGGCTTGGTGCGTCAGTTTAATCGTTCCGCGTTGGTCGAAAGACTCTGCAGATGAACAATGTCAAACCCTTGCTGCGGTCAAAGATGCGCTAGATAGCTCAAAACGCCTCTGCTCAGGACAGTCTGTGCCGGGCATGCTACTAGTCCCTCTGCCCGCTCTGTTAATACAAATTGTTTTATTGCTTGCTGTGAATATAGTGTTTGCAACGCCAAACCTATGGTTAACCGTTGCACCTTCTATCGTTTTCAGCGCTATCTACGGATACAGCTACAGCATCGGTCTAAGCAAAACTCAAACTCGCTCAAAAGCAACAAACTCATAATCGTACTTGTTTTTCTCATCTGCCTGATGCGCTTCTCTGGATATCTCCTTCCAAGCGCCAACGGCGTTCCAGTCAGGAAAGCGAGTATCTCCGTCTACGTTAAGTTTTATAAAGCTGAGGTGAAGATGGGTTGCTTGCGCCAAAAATGCCTCGTATATCGTTCCGCCGCCAATAATCATTACATCATCAGCACTCTTTTGTGCGACTGCCAGGGCATCCTCACAATTTGGTACAACACAAGCATCGCTCAACTGGTAATTTGGTTTACGGCTTATCACTATGTTTTGCCTGCCCGGGAGCGCCTTACCTATAGATTCATAGGTTTTGCGGCCCATAATGACAGGTTTGCCTAGCGTAATCGATTTAAAGTGCTTGAGATCTGCTGGCAGGTGCCAAGGCATTTGGTTATCGCGCCCAATTATGCGGTCTTCTGCCATAGCCGCTATCAATGAAATTTTCACTCTACAATAATTCCTTATATTTAAAATGAGTCGCGGTCATATCAACGTGCTTTATGCCGTCCTCTAAATAGTGCTGTGACACCTCTTCAAATCCAAAGCTTTTATATAAGGCTGCAAGATGGCTTTGCGCGCCAATGGTTACCGCCTCGTTAGGCCAAAGCTCCTCAATATGTTGCAAACAATGCGCTATTAATTTTTTACCTAAGTTTTGGCCGCGTGCCTGCTTTGCGACTATTACTCTGCCGATGCTTGGCGCTTGGTAACTCAAGCCGCGGGGCAAAAGGCGAGCATAAGCAATCAGCTTACCGTCGTTTTGCATCAAAAGATGATGCACGCCTGGTTGAGTATCTTTTCCATCAATGTCTTGATAGATGCATGTTTGCTCTACCACAAACACCTCACTTCGCAGCTGCAGGATGTCATAGAGCTCAAAACTAGTAAGCTCTTCAAAGCGTTTACACAATATATTCATAAAATGGTTTGACCAAAAAAAAGCGCGTAATTTATACGCGCTTTGCTTTGTAAATAATTGTTAGAGCTGTTTTTCAGCATCTTCTAATTCAATATTAAGCCTGTTTGCTTCATCTGCTCGGGGTTTAGAGAAGCGCGCGAGTGCGTAATATAACACGGGAGTAAGGAACAGTGTAAACACAACCGCAAGCCCTAAGCCGCCAAATACAACCCAGCCAATCGCGTTGCGGGCTTCAGCGCCAGCGCCAGTCGATAAAATAAGAGGTAATCCACCTAAAATAGTCGACACTAAAGTCATCATAATCGGCCTTAAGCGCACTTTACCGGCTTCCACAATTGCATCAGCTACTTCCATGCCGCTGTCGCGTAATTGATTCGCAAATTCTACGAGCAGAATCGAGTTTTTCGCCAATAGTCCAATCAACATGACTAAACCAATCTGCGAGTAAATATTGACCGTAGTACCCGTCAGATACAAGGCGTATATAGCAGCGGCAATACCAAATGGCACAGTTAACATAACCACCACGGCGCTGTTGAAGCTCTCAAACTGAGCTGCTAACACTAGCAGTACAATCAAAAATGCAAGCACGTAAGTCAGTGTTACTTGTTGACTGGTTTCTTGGAAAGTCTGAGCCTCGCCCAAGAACACAACGCCTATACCAGAGGGCAAGGTTTCGTTGGCTAAATCACGTATCGCTGTAACCGCTTGCTCAATCGTAACGCCATCAGGCAGAGCCATTTCCAGCTCTATCGCGCGGCGCTGAGCATGACGCTCAAGCTCTGCCGCAACACCTTCTTCCGTAACATAGGCGACGCTTGAAAGAGGCACCAGCGTATTGTTGCTAGAACTCACATACAAATTCAAAATATTGGCTGGGTCAAGGGAATTACGACTCTCTGCCTGCAAGATAATAGGAACCGCTTGGTCACCCACATTCAAATCAACAATGTCATCGCCGTTAATCGCTGCTCTTAGGGTTCGCGACACGTCTTGGAACGCAACACCTAATTCTTCTGCTCTGCGTCTGTCTATGTTTACTCGAAGCTGTGGTTGCGTCGGTTCATAAGAAATTTCTACACGGCCTAACTCAGGAAGCGTATCTTCAATTCGTTTTGAGAAATCGAGTGCAGCCTCGTAAATCTCCAAATAATTGTCGCCAGTCAGTGCCATCTCAAAACCACCGCCAAAGCCGCGTAAATTTAAACTATTTCCGCCAAACGCGCGTCCAGGTGCTCCAGCCACCTGAGATAGCATGGGGCGCAACTCATTAATAATCTCTTGTTGCGAACGCTCGCGCTCATCCCAGTTAGTCAATGGCACGGTAATAAACAAAATATTTGGATCCCAGCGACCTACCACAGTATAAATAGACTTAATCTCGCCTTGGTCAACATTAGGTAATAGGAGCTCTTCTGTTTTAAGTGCCTGTCTGTCCATAAAGTTGATGCCGGTTCCGTCAGGACCACGTGCAAAAATACGCACTACACCACGGTCTTCTGTCGGGAGTAGTTCGTTTTCTAAGCTGTTAAACGTAAAGTAAGCACCACTTGCTATTAGTATGCAAACACCAAAAACGAGCAAAGAATATTTCAGTACAAATTTTAGAGCGCGCACATAGCCATTCACACAGGCAGTGCCAAAACGGCTCAATAAACCGGGTTCTTTTTGCTTGGCAAGATCGATTGCGGGGATTTTCGCGGTCAATGCGGGCACTAACGATAAAGCAACAAAGGAGGAAATAATCACACTACCGGCGAGCACGCCGCCAAATTCTCTAAATAGACGACCTGCTGTTGATGGAAGAAAGGCAATGGGTACAAATACGGCGACCAATACCGCAGTGGTTGCCACGACTGCAAAAAACACCTCTCTGGTGCCAATTACTGCTGCAGCACGAGCCCCTAGCCCTTGAGCTCGGCGCCTCTGAATATTTTCCGAGACAACAATCGCATCATCCACAATTAGGCCTGTGGCTAACACCAAGGCTAAAAGCGTTAAGATATTAATTGAGAAGCCGAAAGCCCACAGCAAAGCCAGCGAGCCGATTAACGATACCGGAATGGCTAAAGCAGGAATCAGAGTGGCTCTAAACTTACCTATAAATACTAACAAAGTGGCAATGACCAACGCGATGGTAAATAGCAATGACTGAAGAACTTCATCTACCGAGTCTCGAATAAATTCTGCGTCGTCGGAGGTTACTGTTAACTTGAGATCCGGGAAGCGTTCCCGTAAGTTCTCTACCATAAACAGCACTTCGTCGGAAATTTCAATCGTATTTGAGCGCGCTTGGCGAATAACGCCTAAGCCTATTACTGGCGTGCCATCTAAGCGTACAATTGAGCGCAAATCTGCGGGACCAAAATACACATTAGCAACGTCGCCTATTTTGATATCGCCGGCTACCACAATATCACGCACATCTTGTTCTGTTACCGATGTTGCATCAGCCCGCACAATCAACTGTTGGTCTGATGAACGAATACTCCCCGCGGGCACATCAAAAGGCGCAGTATTCAATGCATTTGCAACGTCAGATATTGACAGCTGAAAACTCGTGAGCCTTAGGTTGTCAACGCTCACTCGCAGTACTCGCTGGCGGTCACCATCAAGGCGTACATCAGCAACCCCAGGAATGTTCAAGAATAATGGAGCTAAGTCAGTTTCAACAACGTCTGTAAGAGTTTCTAAATCGTACCTATCGCTAGATACCGCGACATTTACCACCGATTGTGCATCATTATCGGCTTTAATAATCGATACTTGCTCAACTTCTTCAGGCAAACCCCTTTGCACCCTGGCAACAGATTCACGGGTTTCGTTTGCAGCATCTTCAATGTTAATACCTGGGCGGAACTCCACACGAATACGACTACTGCCTTCTTCGCTTGAGGCACGGATAGACTTAACGCCACTCACACGCGCAACGGCTCCTTCTAATCGGCTTGTCACCTCAGAATCAACGGTTTCTGGAGCGGCGCCCGGATAAGAAGCACTAACGGTGATAATAGGTCTATCGACGTCTGGAAGTTCGCGGACTTCCAGTCCATAAATAGCAGCAAAACCTGCAGTAACAATTAGCAGGTTAAGTACTAGTATTAATACCGGACGGCGAATCGAAGTAGAGGGCAGGTCATCTTTGAATAAGCTATTTTTAAACATTAGCCTGCAACCTCTTGTTCAGTTGGCTTTTTACTTAACTGGCTGCCACTAGTCCCTAGCACCTCTTTGTTCTGAATATTCAGCGCTTGTCCGTCTCTTAAACCTTGGATCCCCTCTATAATCAGCGGTTCGCCGTCTCGTAGGTCGCCAGATACCAAAATACGACCGCGGAGCCTCTGCTGAACCTGCACTTCTACCCGCTTAGCCTTAGTGTCATCCGATAACCAGACAAACGCACCTGTTGTTCCCCAAGACAGCGCAGCTTCTGGAATTGCTACATAGCGCTCACCACGCAAAGCTAAAGATACCCTGAAACTCATCCCAGGTCGGAATTGATCGCTATCATTTTTTAGTAAGGCTCTCGCTCGGATGGTTCTATCTTGTGTGTTTACCCGAGAATCCACCTCACCAATTTTAGCCACCAAAGAAACGGTTCGGTCAGTCCATGGTTGCAGTTGAACGTCGGGTTTTTCCATTAAATAAGTAACCGCAAGCTCAGGCGCTACAAAATTTACAAAAAGCTCGTCTCTGTCATCTATCGTGGTAATTTCGGTTTGCGGGCCGATTCTATCCCCCACTTCAACATCGGTTAATCCAACCACACCGGTAAAGGGCGCTCTAACCAATCTATCTTCTTTGTTTTCTTTGGCTTCTTGAAGCTCAACTTTCGCGAGTCTCAGAGCGGTATCAGCGTCGTCTAACTCGCGCTGAGTCACTGCGCCTTTTGTTACGCTGAGTTTAACTCGGTCAAGATTTCTTTGTGCATCTTCAACTTGGATTTGTGCTCTTTGTATTGCAACATCCTGCAGGCGGCTATCGAGTGCTATTAGCACGCTTCCTTGTTCAACTACTTGGCCAGGTATGAAATTAACTTCAGTCACCTCGTCAGTTACACTGGGGAACAAAGTGACCGAGCGTTTTGCTTGTGCGGTGCCAACTGCTTCTATTAATGAGCTTTCGTATTCAAAGCTTAAAGGCTCAACAACGACTAATTTAGGTCGGTCGCCCCCTCTAAACTGCGAAAAAGCAGAATGACTCGCTAGCAAAATCGACATGGCAATAACCGTATATAAACTAGCTTTCATAAATGATGACATATTCATTTAACTTCCCGAACACGCACAAGCGCTTAAATTAAAATAAAAGAACATGTTATATAACTGAAAAAGGCGCCATGTTGATCACTTTTGTGAACAAATGCGCCCTTTATTTTTGAGGGAAATTTTAGGCTTTCTAAACGCTTAAATATGCTTATTCGTTGGTATAGATAACATTGGGGTGGTCGTCATCTTCATCATCATCTTCGTCGTCCAAATCATCTTCATATTCTTGTTGCTGAAAACGAGGTTTTGCGGTGTCCCATTGGAAGGCCTGCTCTTCATCTTCTGAGTCGCTTATCTCCTCTGGCGGCAGGCTCTCAAGGAAGTTCATGACGTCTTGACAAATGTCAGTAACACCCATTTTTTGGAAGGCTGAAATTTGATAATAATCTTCTTCCCAACCCATTTGCTCAGCAATATCGCTACAGATTTTGTCTGCTTCTTCTTCTAGCATGAGGTCGATTTTATTGAACACCAACCAACGAGGTTTTGCAGCGAGTTTTGGACTGTACGTTTCCAATTCATTAATTATTGTTAATGCATTTTCGACAGGGTCTGAACCATCTACCGGCATCACATCAACAAGATGCAATAAAACACGACAACGTTCTAAATGTTTTAAGAACTGAATACCCAGACCTGCACCGTCTGAAGCGCCCTCAATCAAGCCAGGAATATCTGCAATTACAAAACTTGCTTGAGAGTCTAAGCGCACTACACCTAAGTTTGGTACAAGCGTGGTAAATGGATAATCTGCTACTTTCGGCTTGGCGGCTGAAACTGAACGAATGAAAGTTGATTTACCTGCATTCGGAAGACCTAACAAACCCACATCCGCCAGCAGCATAAGCTCTAACATAAGCGTTCGAATTTCGCCGGGAGTGCCGTTGCTTTTTTGGCGAGGTGCGCGGTTGGTACTGGTTTTAAAACGCGCATTGCCCAATCCATGGAAGCCGCCTTGGGCGACTTTTAAGCGCTGGCCATGCTGTGTTAAATCTCCGAGTACTTCTAGGGTTTCTTTATCGGTCGCTCTTGTGCCGACAGGTACTTTTAATACCAAGTCATCGCCTTTGTGGCCGGTACAGTCACTGCCCTTGCCGTTTTCACCACGCTGGGCACGATGAAATCTTTCAAAACGATAGTCAATAAGCGTATTTAAATTTTCATCTGCTTCAAGAAATACACTTCCACCATCGCCGCCGTCACCCCCATCGGGACCGCCTCTTGGGATGTATTTTTCACGTCTAAAACCAACTACGCCATTACCGCCGTCGCCCGCTTCTACGCGTATTTCTGCTTCATCTACAAATTTCATTTAAATACACTCATATAACCTAAGTACAGCCTACTAAAAACTCATGTTTTGCGCAAAGACTTGAATTGATTCAAGCAGCGCAAAAAAAACCCCGCTTACGCGGGGTTTTCGCAATCAAATAACTTGATATTATTCAGCTACGATACTTACGTATTTGCGATTTTTAGGACCTTTGGTTTCAAACTGCACTTTACCGTCTGCTAATGCAAACAAAGTGTGATCTTTACCAATGCCCATGTTGTCGCCAGCATGGAATTTAGTGCCGCGCTGACGAACAATGATGTTGCCTGCTAATACTTCTTGGCCACCAAAACGCTTAACGCCTAAGCGCTTAGAGATTGAATCGCGACCGTTTTTAGTACTACCACCAGCCTTTTTATGTGCCATGTGTTCGTCTCCTAATTATGCTTCAATACCAGTGATTTTCACTTCCGTGAACCACTGACGATGTCCCATCTGCGAGCGTGAATGCTTGCGACGACGGAACTTCACAATTTTAATTTTCTCACCACGACCATGAGTCACTACTTCTGCAGTCACTTTGCCGCCATTTACGTATGGTGTGCCGATTTTAATATCGTCACCATTGCTCACCATCAAGATATTATCAAACTCTACCGCTTCACCCGGCGCAACTTCAATTTTCTCAAGACGAACGGTTTGGCCCTCGGCCACACGGTGTTGTTTACCACCACTTTGGAAAACCGCGTACATAATCTTCTCCGCTGTAGCGCACGTTTGCGCTCAATTCAAAAAACAGGGCGCGAATTGTACGTAAAGTTAAGCCCTGTGACAAGCCTTATCTACACCTAAATCGCGATTAATTTGCATATATTTTGTTCAGAGCGTGAATTTAGCATAAAACTGCCGGCTTAGCTCCTATTACTAAGTGAATAACTAGCGCCTAAGATTGATAAATGTAACAATATTACACATCAATCAATATATTGTTAAAAATTGGGTTTAGTTTGGATTTAGATAATATTCGCAAGCTTTCTAATAGCGACATGAACGCGGTTAATCAGCTTATACAACAACAAGTCAGTTCAGATGTAGCGTTAATCGATCAGCTTGGTTTTTATATTGTAAACAGCGGCGGCAAGCGTCTTCGTCCCCTGTTAACTGTATTAGCGGCCCGCGCTCTTAACATTCAAACAAACGAACATCACACGCTAGCGGCCATTATCGAATTTATTCACACCGCAACTCTACTGCACGACGACGTAGTTGACGAATCAACTATGCGACGCGGACGTGAAACAGCAAACGAATTATTTGGTAATCAAGCGAGCGTATTGGTTGGGGACTTTCTGTATTCAAGAGCTTTCCAGATGATGGTTGATTTGAAGCGCATGCGAGTAATGGAAATACTATCTGACGCAACCAACCGAATTGCTCAGGGTGAAGTTATGCAATTAATGAACTGCAACGACCCTAACACCACAGAAGCTAAGTACCTTGACGTAATTTATAGTAAAACTGCGCGCTTATTTGAGGCAGCGACACAACTTGCAGCAGTATTAACAGACCAGAGACAAGATGTAGAAGTTGCGATGCAGCAGTATGGCAAGCATCTTGGTACGGCCTTTCAACTTATTGACGATGTACTTGACTACACCGCGGCTAGCGAAGAAATGGGCAAACAAGCTGGGGACGATTTAGCCGAAGGAAAACCCACATTGCCGCTGCTTCACGCCATGTGGAACAGCTCTGGTGAAGATGCAGACTTAATAAAAAATGCAATCGAAAAGGCTGACGGAATGGCTCATTTCGACCGCATTTTGAACATTATGAAAACCAAGGGTTCCATCGAATATGCGCGGGAAATGGCAAGTATGGAGTCCGAAAAAGCAAAAAATGCAATTGGTATTTTACCAGAGTCGAACTATAAGGCAGCGTTAATTGGCTTAGCTGATATTGCGGTCAATCGAGCAAGTTAAATAGTCTTTACATGCAGGCTGAAGCTTACATTTTGTCAGATATATTGCCTACTTCTAATACCGGGGAAGCATCTATTTTTTCTGCGTCCATCATGCTGGCAATACGCTGCATAGTCGCGACCATTTGACTTTGCTCCCACTCTTGCAATTGACTAAAGCGATTGATGAAATGCTCCTGCAAGGGCAAAGGAGCGCGAGCTAACATCGTCTTACCTTGTTCAGTAAGAAACACCCCTACCCTGCGTTTATCTTCTGTACTGCGCACTCGCTTTACAAGTACCTTTAATTCTAAGCGGTCAAGTATACTGGTTACGGTAGCTGGGCTTAAATTGATGCTCTGGGCGATTTGTCTTACCATCACGCCTGGAGTTTTCGCGATATTTTGCATGACCAAGAGCTGAGGCCCGGTTAAGCCAGCTTCTTTATTTAACTGCCTTGAGCGCATATCAATAGCTCGAATTACCCTGCGAAGGGCTATTAGCAGCTCCTCATCTTTTTGCACTAGTTGGTCCTCTGCGTTTGTATTTGCCATAGCCTTGCCCAGTATAATTACCTTAACAAATGCAAGAAATGTTGATGCTTATGGTATTGGTCGATCACATCGTTGATTACCGCATTTTTTGACCAGCCCATAATGTCGTAGTCTTGCCCCCCTTCGCGCAGGTGGACCTCTGCGCGATAATAAATTTGTTCTTCGTCTGCGTCTATCGTTTCATCGCTATTATTAGCAAACTCTGGTTGAAGATATTTGCGTCTGTGTACGCCATAAATAAAGTCTTGGGACTCACCTTGGTGCACGGTTAATTCAACAAAGCCTGGCATGTCTTTTATTTGGGCATCAAGCCCATGCTGACCTAACTCTTTGGCGACGGCTTCAAAAGCAGGAATAACAATGCTTGATTGATATTTTTGCACCGCTGATTTGTTGGGGAAGTTTACGATATTTTGCAAGCGTTCTTTCCACCCTAGCGCATGCTCAACTGGCGACATAGGTGTGGTATTTATCAGCAACGACTCTCGTTTATATTCGTCGACTCGTAAGGCTTTTATCAGTCCAACGAGTGAAAGCAATATAATAATTGCGAAAGGTAGGGCTGAGGCAATTGTCATGGTTTGCAGCGCTGTTAAGCCGCCGGCTGCCAGCAAAATTGCGGCCACGATACCAACGCCCAGAGCCCAGTAGATGCGCTGCCAGACGGGCGTATCATTTTTTCCGTGAGAACATAGCATGTCTACCACCATTGCTCCTGAATCGCATGATGTCACGAAAAAAATCACCACCATCATAATTGCGACAGCAGAAAGTACTTCAGTCATCGGAAAATACTCAAGAAACAAAAACAGCGCCGCAGATACATCGTCATTAACCATATTACTTAAGCCCGGGTGTTGAGACGATGTAATAAAATCTATAGCGGTATTACCAAACACGGTCATCCAAAACAAAGTGAAGGCTGTGGGTATAAGCAAAACACCCAATACAAATTCACGAATAGTGCGGCCTCTGGAGATGCGAGCAATGAACAGACCAACAAAAGGTGCCCATGCTATCCACCAGCCCCAATAGAAGATGGTCCAGCCACCAATCCAGTCATTTTTGGCATAGGTGAATAGGTTGAAGGTATTGCGCACAATGTCAGACAAATATGCCCCTGTGTTTTGTAAATACGCCTTAAGCAAAAATACAGTTGGGCCAAGGAGCAGCACAAATACCAATAAGGCGATGGCTAATATCATATTAGCCTCAGACAAACGCCGAATGCCCTTATCTAAGCCTGAAACAACCGAAACAATTGCGACCGCGATAATTCCCATCATTAACAATATTTGATGAAAAGAGCTTACCTCTATTCCGAGCAAGTAGTTTAAGCCACTGTTGATTTGAGCAGCACCTAAACCCAAAGATGTTGCTACGCCAAAAATAGTGCTAATCACGGCAAAAATATCGACGGCGTGCCCTGTCCATCCGTATATTCTGTCGCCAATAATAGGATATAAGGCGGAGCGCATGGTTAAGGGTAAATTATGTCTGAAACTGAAATACGCAAGAATTAAGGCAACAACCGCATAAATCGCCCAAGCATGAAAGCCCCAATGGAAAAAGGTGGTTTTCATGGCTTCTTTTACCGCTTCCGTTGTTTGCGGGTCGGCGGTTGGAGGTGCTAGGTAGTGCATCACTGGCTCAGCGACGCCAAAAAACATCAAACCAATCCCCATTCCAGCGGCAAAGAGCATTGAAAGCCAAGTTGGCAATGAATAGTCAGGCTGCGCATGGTCGGGTCCCAATCGAATATTGCCGTAACGCGAAAACCCCAGGTAAATCACGCTCACCAATATCACCGCAACACTTAGCACATAAAACCAACTACCGTTTTTGACAATTGTGGCTTGCAAAGCTTTAAAGACTTCATCTGCGGTTGAGGGAGATATGACAGCGAAAGCGAGCAACAAAATGATTGCTAGCGAGGCACTTATAAATACATGTTTGTTAAGGGGAGAATTGGCGTTGACTAACTGCACGCAATAATTTCCATAAGCAATAGATCAATGTTCGCAGATTAACGCAGATATAAATAAAATACTATTACATGGTACACGAATAGTTTGATTACGATTTATTTATAAGCATGCAAAACCCTTAAATTTCAATAAAAGAAATGAAGTTTTAGGCTAAAAGTCACTAAAAGAGGTATCATATTTAGTTAGTACACGATGAAATTTGCAGTTTTTTCGTCTAGTAGTATTATTAAATAAGAACACTGCATTAAATTTAAACAACACACACACTAAACTAGGGGTGATACGTTTTATGCTAAAATCCAAAATAAGTGTTGCTGTTTTAGCCGCACTGGCGACTTCAAGCGTGTATGCGCAAGAAGGCGAAACAGCAAAAGCCAAAATTGAAACGATCGAAGTAACCGCAACCAAACGCGCAGAATCTATTCAAGATGTGCCCGTTTCAGTAACCGCTCTTGATGGAAGCGCTTTAGAGAACTTAGGCGTTGATGACTTCCAAGATTATGTTGAGTTTTTGCCAAACGTAACTTTTCAGGGAACCGGTCCTGGCCAAAACGAAATTTATATTCGTGGCGCGGCTACAACTCAAACCAACATATCAGTTTCTTCAGTGCAAGCATTGCAGCCATCTGTAGCGCTTTACTTAGACGAACAACCCATTTCAATGCAAGGCCGTAACTTAGATGTATTCGCTACTGACATGGAGCGTATCGAAGTATTGCCAGGTCCACAGGGCACATTATTTGGCGCAAGCTCGCAGTCAGGTACAGTGCGTCTGATTACCAAGAAACCAGACCATTTTGGTTTTTCCGCAGGGGTTGACACTGATTACTCAGTAACTAAAGGTGGTGAAGACAGCAGTTCGGTTGAAGCCTTCTTCAACTTCACTTTGACTGACGATTTAGCGGTAAGGGTTGCAGCATATAACTCTAAGCAAGGCGGATGGATAGACAACATCCTTAACGAACCTGGTGAGGGTGGCTATATCGGTAGTGCAGTAGTTATTGACCGTATTTCTGGCGGCGTATTAACTGACGCCGAGAATACTCCGGTAGTTTCACCTAAAAACGATGCCTTGGTTGAAGACGATTTCAATGATGCTTCTTACTCTGGTGCTCGCTTTGGCCTGTCGTACATTATTAATGAAGACTGGAGCTTATTGGTACAACATACCCAGCAAACTTTAGAAACAGAAGGTGTGTTTAGTTATGACCCTAATTTGGAGGGTGAAACATCCACTAACCGCTTCACTCCAGAAGATAACGATGATGAATTTGGCCTTACAACTTGGACCCTTGAAGGTCGTTTAGATAAGCTTGATATTGTCTATACAGGTGGCTACTTGAACAGAGATATCAACTCTACCATCGACTATACCGGATACACCAATGGTGGCTTATTCTCAGCCTATTATGTGTGTAATCACTATGAAGCTGCTACTCCCGCTGATGAGCGTTGTTTGGATCCAACTAAGTTCTACAAAGAAGAAACTGAGACCACGCGAACTACTCATGAATTACGCGTAAATACAGACGTAGAAAACGATTGGCGCATCACTGCCGGTATCTT
Organism: uncultured Glaciecola sp.; assembly: GCA_964418575.1. Taxonomy (GTDB): domain Bacteria; phylum Pseudomonadota; class Gammaproteobacteria; order Enterobacterales; family Alteromonadaceae; genus Glaciecola. Next base: position 9,389 of record CAYQMI010000024.1, on the reverse strand, counting down.
CTACGATGAGCAAGACGTAAATACAATTGGCTTGTTTAACATTGCTAACACTGACCTAGGCTTCTTTACCGACTTACAGCGCACTACAGTGGGCACTGAAGGTATCAACAGCGACGGCGGGCCTTTCCCATCAGAAATCAGTTTTGTTAATGATGTATCTCATGCGATTGACCAAATTGCAGTATTTGGTCAACTTGAATACGACTTAACCGATACATTAACCGCAACCCTTGGCGCTCGTTGGTATCAAATCGACGATATATATAAAGGTTCAACAACAACTGTTGATGTTAGCCGAAGACTTCGTGCCTTTGGTACGCTAGATCCCAACGAGCTTGCGGCTGTTGGTCTTGACCCTGATGCAGTGCAAGCTGCGGTTAACAGTGGTCAGTTAGAAGTGGATCTGTTAGATGACGATGGTGTACTCACGGTTGACGATACAATTTTAAAGTTCTCCCTAGACTGGAAAGCATCTGATGACGTGCTACTTTTCGCCACCTATTCAGAGGGCTTTAGGCCTCCGGTTACAAACCGTGTCGGTGGTGGTTTAGCAACGAATCAACAAGGTGCATTCACTGACTTTAGAATACCAGTGTATTCACTTACAGATACTTTAGATAACTACGAACTCGGCATGAAAGGCGACTTCCTAGACGGCATCTTACGAGTGAATGCGACCGCGTACTACTCAGAAATCAGCGATTTGCAAACCTCACGCTTTGACCCAACCAACATCAGCTTTTTAGTATTCACCGACAATGTTGGCGATGCTGAGATAAAAGGTTTAGATGCTGATATTACATGGCTTGCTACCGATAGCTTAATTGTTGACGCAGCATTTAGCTTGCTAGACACAGAACTAACCTCTATCAATCCTGAGCTTGAAGGCATAGCGCTGCCAGTAGGTGCTGAACTTCCTTACTCAGCAAGTTTCTCTGGAAACCTACGCGCTCAGTATTTTTATGAGCTACCAGATGGCTTAACAGGCTATATTAATGGTTCAATCTCCTACACTGGAGACCGCTTAGCCGGTATGAACATGGATGCCTACGTTATCGAAGATGCAACGCAACTGATTTACGGCACAGGCTCAGGACTACCCATTCAGCAAGAAGCGGCAGTATTCGAAGGAGTTACCTATCCTGATGCTAACGGCGATACTTTCCGAGGCGGTCGTTACGTTCAGGAAAGCTATACCATCACAAACGTGTCTTTTGGTGTAACTAACGATGAGTGGAAAGCTGAGTTTTACATCGACAACTTGTTCGATGAAAATGCTGTGTTGTACATCGACACACAACAGTTTACGCCAAAAGTTGTGAGCAACCGTCCTCGTACACTTGGTGTTAGATTGTCTTACGACTTCTTCTAACAAACTGAGCGAATACTTTGCACAATACATCAGTGCAAATATAGGTAAATCGTAGATATTAAAAGGCAAGCGTCAAGCTTGCCTTTTTTATGATAAATTAAGCGAAAAAATAAAAACAGATACGAACAGGATATTGCGGTGAACCCAGAGCAAGAAATCAAACAAGCAATAAACCAAGGTCAATTTTCGCTAGCTATCGAGATGGCGAACAAGATCTTAGGTCAAGCCACACTGGGAATCGAACATATTCCAATCTTATACATAAAAGCAGTTGCACTTCGTCTAAGTGGAAACACCCAAGAAGCAATACAGCTCAATAAACAAATAATTTCATTGCAGGCTAATCACGCAAGGGCACATCAGGAGTTAGCATATCTGCACAAACACTCAAGTGATGAAATGGTAAGCGCGAAATACTTTTATCAAGCCTGTCAGATAAATCCCGCACTGCTGTCAAGCTGGAAAGAATTATTAAGGCATTACCAAAAGACGAAAAATACAGAGGCTGCCGATATCGCTCAAGGCCAGATTAGCTATTTATCTGGTCTACCCAAAGCGGTCATGCACGCCCGCGATCTTATGTATGAAGGTCAGTTTCATCAGGCCGACCAGCTTTGTCGCCAATTTCTGCAGAAACAAAAGCATGATGCTGAGGGTATGCTACTGTTGGCTGAAATTGGCATTGCCTTAAAAGTATACTCAGAAGCTGAGTTTTTACTGGAAAGTTGTTTAACCCTTTACCCAGACCACACCGCAGCGGGCATTGAATACTTAAAACTGCTTGCCAAAATGGGGCAATTTAAAAAGGCAAAAGAGTGCGCGGATAAACTATTAAACGCTCACCCTAAACACCCTATTGTATTAGGAGCAAAAGCCAGCGCCTTAGTTGGACTTGGCGAGTTAGAGCAAGCCATATCCATTTATCACTCCTTATTAGAAAATACACCCGAGCAAGCAGGCTTACATCTACTTTTAGGTCACGCTTATAAAGCTTCCGGCGAGCTCGATAAAGCGGTGAAGGCCTATCAGCAGGCATACCAATGCAAAGCGGACTTTGGCGACGCTTATTGGAGCCTAGCGAATACCAAAACGTATACCTTTGATGAATCTGAGTTAACTGCAATGACGCAGCAGTTAACGCAAGATATTAGCGCCGATGACAAAGTACACCTGAATTTTGCGCTCGGAAAAGCTTATGAGGACAGGGCTGCCTACAAAAAGAGCTTTGCATACTACTCAAAAGGCAACGCGCTAAAGCAAGAGCAGACCCAATACCAGCCAGCAGTATTTGAGCAGCAGGTAGAAAATCACAAACGTGTATTTACCCCTTCCCTCTTTGAGCGCTTAGCAGACAACGGCGCCACTGACCCCGATCCTATTTTTATTGTTGGTCTCCCGCGAGCAGGCTCTACTCTGCTTGAGCAAATCTTAGCATCACACTCTCAAGTGGATGGCACAATGGAATTACACAACGTATTGAGCCTGGCAGCCCGCTTAAAAGGGCAGCATAATAAATATCCCGAGATCTTGGAGGAGCTCAACCCTGAGTACCTAGCGCGATTCGGCAAACAATACATCGAAGATACGCGCGTCTATCGGGGCAAAGCCCCTTTGTTTATTGATAAGATGCCAAACAACTTTCTGCATATCGGTTTAATAAAGCTAATATTGCCGAATGCTAAAATCATTGATGCACGCCGCGAACCAATGGCTTGCTGCTTTAGCGGATTCAAGCAGCTATTTGCTGAGGGTCAAGAGTTTAGTTATGGTCTTGAAAATATTGGGAGGTATTACGCAGCCTATATGGATATGATGGCGCACTGGAATAAGGTACTACCTGATTTTGTTTTGCATGTTCAACACGAGGACGTAATTGAAGATTTAGAAACACAAGTAAAGCGCATGTTGAGCTTTTGTGGTTTGGAATTTGAGCAAGCCTGCATGGATTTTCACAAAACCAAACGAAGCATTAAGACCCCAAGCTCAGAGCAAGTTCGCCAGCCTATTTTTAAGCAAGGTATGGAGCAACATAAACATTTTGAACAGGATCTGGAGTCACTTAGAAAAATCGTCGCTCCCTACCTTTCATAATTTGTAAATAAAAAAAGCGCCAGTGCTTCAAAACACTAGCGCTCTGCTTTTTACATCTGGCTATAACTAAATCCCAAGATCTCGGGTCATATTTTCATTGCGGTCTTGATGCACTATCACGTTGTCTTCAATACGAATACCGCCGTAAGGACGCAAACGGTCAACCACATTCCAATTTACATATTTAGAATGCTCTGAACCTTTTAAATCAGCCAATAATGAATCAATAAAATATAAACCGGGCTCAACGGTAAACACCTGTCTCGCCTCAACAGTGCGGGTACAGCGCAAGAATGGGTGTTGCTCTGGCGGCGGGAAAGGCGTGCCTCTGTCGTCTGCTACATGTCCGGCAACATCATGAACTTGAAGTCCTAAGAAATGTCCTGTTCCATGCGGGAAGAAGGTACTTACAATACCGGATTCGACGGCGTCATCCGCGCTCATATTTAACACTTCAGCATCTTGCAGTATTTGCGCTACACCTTGATAAGCAATTTTATGCACATCCACATAACTTATGTTCGGTTTTAGCGCCTGTGCGCACTTTATAGTGAGCGCATCAATTTGCTTAATAAGCTGGGCAAACTCACCCTCTTGTGCAGCATAGGTGCGGGTGATATCAGCTGCATAACCATGATAGTTGGCCCCTGCGTCAATCAAAAAGCTTAAATGCTGTTTTGGTAAGGCCGTGTCTAATCGCATGTAGTGCAAAATGGCAGTGTGTTCATTTAGGGCCACGATATTGTTGTAAGGCACTTCATTATCGCCCTGCTGCGCGGCAAGTAAGTATGCATGGTTAATGTCAAACTCGCTGCGTCTTGCATAAAAGGCTTCTTTTGCAGCAGTGTGGGCACTGCTTGCTATGCTGTTTGCTTGGCGCATACAATCAAGCTCATAGTCGGTTTTAAAAGCGCGGTGATAATGCAAATAATGTAACACTCTATCTGGATTCACCAAGTCAAATCCAAGCGCTTTTGCCACCTCAATATATTCACCTACATAGGCATACTTAGAACGGTCGTAGGGGAGGTGTTTTTCTACTGCGTTGGCATGTTTAAGCAAAATGATATCAAAATGCTCAGCCCAAAAATCATTTGGCTCATCGGGCACCCAATGCCAAAAATCTAAGGGGCGATAAAAAATCAATTTGGGGCGGTTTATGCCGTCCACAATTAACCAACAGTTTGGGTTATCGAGCACCGGTAGCCATGCTTTAAACTGCGGGTTAACCTTAAATGGATAATGATTATCATCCAAAAACAAATGCTTGGATTGGCCAGAATGAATAATTAAACCGTCAATACCCTCTCGCTGAATAGCTTCTAAGGTGCGAGCTTGTAGTGTTTTTATGTGCTCAGCATATTGTGCTGCCTGCATAGTAATTTACCTTTGTTTCACGCTGTTGATTTGAACATAACAGCAAAATTGTCACTAGCATATTTTTACAATGGCTGTGGAGCCTACCATGACAACCCCCAAAAGTCAGGCACAGCAAACTAGGCTTTTTGATTCACTTTTGCTACTTTTACTGCGGGCTGAGCTGCAAACTTTTAAACTCGCCAAAAACCGTCTTAGGCAGCGGTTGTTCATTCAGCCTATCTTGATAAATTTGCTGATACGCCAATACCGCTTTAACATAATTGCGCGTTTCTCTGTAAGGTATAGTCTCAACCCAAATGTCGGCAGGGACTGCGCCTTTCTCTGGCAACCATTCTTTGACTTTACGCCAGCCGGCATTGTAGGAGGCAGTGGCTAACAGCGCGTTGCCGTCTACCTTATTCATCAAATAGCGCAGATATTTGTTACCTATTCGCGCATTTACATTGGCGTCAAACAAATCCTTATCTGATATCCGGCGGCTTTCTAGGTATCGCGCAGTGCTGGGCAATATTTGCATAAGACCTCGAGCATCAGCAGACGAAATAGCATCTGTCATAAAAGAACTCTCGCGCCGAGCAATGGCAAATGCCCACTCAGGCGGAATGTCGTTTTTTTGCGCCTCCCGAATTAAAAGATCTGAAAAAGCAGTAGGGAAACGTCTATCAACATCGTCAAGGTAGCCCTCTCGGCTGAGTGTAAATATGGATTGGTCGTGCCATTCCCATTGACTACTCACTATTGCTGCAGCAAGTTTCTCACTATCGTTTAACTGCCGCTGAGCGTGCAACCACTCCAGTCGCGCATGATAATAGCGTTCAAGCTTACGTAGTTCATAAGCTCGCTGGGTCGCGTCTAAATTTACAATCTTTTGCAATGCGCTTTCATCTGCTTGCAAAGGATTATTTTGCAGGTTGTGTCTTACATCTAGTCTGGCACTGGCTAAAAAGCCATAGTAGTGACGCTCTTGTGCCAACTGCGAGTATAGCGTTTTGGCCTGTTCACTGCGGTCAAGCGCTTCATAGGCGCGTGCGAGCCAATACTGAAACTGATTTTCACTAGTGAGCTGCGGCGGAGATTTTTCAATCAGTAGAGCAATGCTTTGCCAATCTTGTTTTTTTAACAAGTACGCTAAATGCCAGCGCATCGTCTCCGATTCTGGCTCAACCAGCGATGCCTCTACAAGCCAGCGCTCGGCATCGGGATGTTCGTCTATTGCTAAAGCAACTGCAAAGCGATGCACTATGCGCGCTCGCTGTTGATCTGAAAATGCAATCCGATTGCGCGCACGCTCGTAAGTTTTTAAGGCTAAATCTTCATCTCTCCATATTAAGCGCGACAATCCATAACTGATTATTTGTGCTTCAATACCGGGTAACTTACCTTTATAACGCACTAGATGACGCACGTTAGAAGGGTCTTTACGCACCTCTAGCCAGCGGTCCGCTATGTATTGCTTATCCTTCGAGAGTAGGCCTTTTAAATAGGGAATTAACTGATGACGCCCACCATCAGCGGCTTTTTCAATGCGATGTAGTATTAAGTCTTCTTTCAGTCCACCTGCCTTCATCCAAACGCCAAAAATTGGGTCGCAGGCTTCATCTTGCGATTTACCCACATTCCATAGCTCAGGAAGTTGCTCAAAAATCTCTTGTTTTGCAACACCCGCCTCGTATTGAAAACGCAAATACTGACACTGCATTTGCGCTCTTCCACTTGGCTCGTAGAACTCCAAAAAAAGGGCCCTTCGGCCTCGTCTGGCAAGGTATTCTAACCAGTTTTTGCGAACTGCTTTTGCAAATGGAGCATCGCCATATTGAAGCAAGAACGCACGAATCGCGTCTTCGTCATCAAGTGATATGCGGTATCGTAATTTTTTTGCAATAAGGTAAGGAGTCAGAGGATAGTCATCAAGCTCCCTTACAGCTTCTAATAAATCTGTGGCATCCATGCTCCATACGCTGCGCTCAGCCCGCAAAAAAATAGCCCTCTGCTTTTCTCGCTTGGCCTCATCAACTGCGAATATTTGTTGGAAACTGTCAGCGCTTAGGCTTTGGGCAGAAATTGCCCAGGAGTTGAACACAAGCATAACTGCAAAAAGAGATTGCAATATACCTCTGACCGAAAATATCGTCGCTTTACTCTGAACTGAACTCGTCACACATGTCCTAATAAGGTGGAAAGTGATGCAAATTACTGCATTATTGGCGCTGGCTGTTGTTCATCATCATCAAAAAAAATAGGCGCTATTGCCATGATTCACGTAGTATTCACAGCAATATAGTTTATACCCCAATTTTATAGTTTTGTTCCTTTTATTTGATGAAATATATTTTATTATACATCAACAAGGATACATCAACTGAAATGTAGTTTGATTCAACAAAATGATCACAGGAGATACGCATGATATATGAAGGCACAAGCCTATCGGTCACGATGACAGATGACGGCATTGCTGAACTTGTCTTTGATGCTCAAGGTTCGGTTAATAAATTTGATCAGCAAACGGTTAAAGAGCTCGACGAAGCGAGCGCCGCAATTGCTAGTGCAAGTGACGTAAAAGGCGTATTAGTTCGCTCTGCAAAAAGCACCTTTATTGTAGGTGCTGATATCACCGAGTTTACCGGCTTGTTTGCCATGCCCGAAGATGAAGTATTAACGTGGGTAGGCAAAACATCTCAAGTGTTTAATCACTTTGAGGACCTTCCAGTTCCAAGCATTTGTGCTATAAACGGCTTCGCCCTTGGCGGAGGCTGCGAGATGGCGCTAGCGGCTGATTTACGCATCGCAGATGTTACCGCCAGAATTGGCCTTCCGGAAGTGAAGCTCGGTCTTATGCCAGGCTTCGGCGGCACAGTTCGTCTTCCGCGTATCATCGGTTCTGATAATGCCCTTGAATGGATGACCACGGGTCGCGACCGAGACGCACAAAAAGCGCTAAACGAGGGAGCGATAGATGCCGTTGTTGCCCCTGATAAGCTACACAATGCCGCACGTAAAATGCTCCTTAGTGCAATTAACGGAAAGCTTGATTGGCAAGCCCGCCGTCAAGAAAAACAAGCGCCACTTAATTTGAATAAAAACGAAGCGATGATGAGCTTCTCTACTGCAGCCGCTATGGTAGCTGCGCAAGCTGGAAAACATTATCCTGCGCCGCATAAAATGGTTGAGACGGTACAAAAGGCGTCGCAATCTGGTCGAGACGATGCCCTTAAACTGGAAAACCAAGGCTTTACTGCTCTGGCTAAAACCGATGCTTGTCAGGCACAGGTGGGTATCTTTTTAGCCGACCAATTAGTGAAAGGTAAAGGCAAGAAACTTGCTAAAAGCTCAAGTAAGGAAGTAAAACAGCATGCTGTATTAGGTGCTGGCATCATGGGCGGCGGTATTGCTTATCAAGGCGCAGTAAAAGGCGTCAACACCATCATGAAAGACATTGCGCAACCAGCCTTAGACTTAGGTTTGGCTGAAGCTTCAAAAATTCTTTCTAAGGGCATGCAGCGCGGCAAGGTAGATGCAAAGAAAATGGCATCTACGCTTAACAATATCGTTCCTACGCTTGATATGAACGCCATTAAAGATGCAGATTTAGTAATTGAAGCGGTTGTTGAAAACCCGAGTGTTAAAGCAAGTGTGCTCAAAGAAACTGAGCAAACAGTAGCCGATGACGCCATCATTTGTTCAAACACGTCAACCATCTCTATCAACCAGCTAGCGCAAAGCCTTGATAAGCCAGAGCGTTTCTGTGGTATGCACTTCTTTAATCCTGTGCACAAAATGCCCTTGGTAGAAATCATTCGTGGTGAGAAAACCTCAGACAACACGATTGCTACAGTGGTAGCCGCTACCTTAAAGATGGGTAAAACTCCTATTGTTGTTAACGATTGCCCCGGGTTTTTAGTGAATCGTGTATTGTTCCCATACTTTGCGGGCTTTAGCCGCTTGGTCATAGATGGTGCCGATTTCACCGCCGTTGATAAGGTCATGGAAAAAGTCTTTGGCTGGCCTATGGGCCCAGCTTACTTGCTTGATGTAGTAGGCATGGACACAGCAGATCACGCTTCTGGCGTAATGTCTGCTGGCATTCCAGAGCGTATGCAAAAAATCGACAATGACCCTGTTACCCTGCTGTATAAAAACACTCGCCTAGGCCAGAAAAACGGCAAAGGCTTTTACGATTATGGTACCGACAAGCGCGGCAAACCTACTAAAGTTGCCGCTGCCGAAGCTTACGACTTATTCAAAGACCACGTGGCACCAAGCAAAGAGTTTGATAAAGATGACATCATTGCTCGCGTGATGATACCAATGGCTAACGAAGCTATACGCTGCTTAGAAGAAGGCATTGTTGGCAGTGCAGCGGAAGCGGATATGGCCTTACTTTATGGCTTAGGCTTCCCTCCGTTTAGAGGCGGTATTTTCCGCTATATCGAAACCATGGGCCTTGCTAAGTTCGTAGAACTTGCAGACAAATACGCCGAACTTGGTCCGATTTATCAAATTAGTGATGGTGTGCGCGAAATGGCCGCATCTGGCAAGTCTTACT
>CAYQMI010000023.1:19613-35910 GCA_964418575.1 uncultured Glaciecola sp. | reverse complement strand
TCCTTGAGTAGAAAGTTAGCTTCTAGCGTCACATTTGGCTGCGGTGCATCGTCTGGAAAGTAGCGACTCATTACATCTGGTCGCGGCAGTATGTAATGGGTATTTGCCGGGTTTTCAATAAACAGGGGGACGTCTTTACCGTAGCCAATTAAACGCAATCCGCCTTCGAGCAGCAAAAAAAACGCGCTTGGAATTAATAGCGCGATGGCATAAAACGCCACTTGCTTTGAATGACCGCTGTGCTTGGGATTGCTATGCTTCGACTCGGCATTAGTCATTGGCTAATGCCTCTTTTTATCTGCTTTGCTTTTAGGTTGTTTGGGTCTTGGGCGATAACTTCGTCTAGCATGTTAATAGCCTCTTGCACGCGCTTTGATTTATACAGTATTTCAGCGAGGGTTAGCTTATAATTGGTATCGCGAGGATTGAGCTTAACTGCCTGCAATGCATAATAATTAGCCAGCTCAAGGGCGTTTTCCCTGAGTAAAAGCAATGAGGCAATACGCGCTAGTTGATGTTGCTGAGGGAGGGCTTCAAACAATACTCCAGTGGCAATGCCTGCTTCTAAGTAGCGCTGCTCCTGCTGCAAGCTTTCAATCAGGTTTTGTTGGGCTTTAATAAAGTTCTCACCATTCGCTCTAGCCAATATAATTTCGCGCTCACGTGCCCCCAAGCTAGGGTCAATAGCGTCACTCAATGAGAAGGGCATGGGCTCATTAGTAAACGGGTAGTCAGACATTAACTGAGCAATTTTAATTGCAGCGTATTGTCTATCAACAATCGACACGGGTTGCCATTGCCACGCTTGCTCTTTAGACACTTCGCGAGTAGGTGGAGGAAGCACAGCCTGAGTTAAAAGCGACTGATAAAACGCTTCGCCAATCTCAAAATATCCTTTTACGTTTGGATGAAGATGCTCAAGCATCAGTTCATTGCCAATAATACCGTGCTCAGAAGCGGCATTTAAAGCAGACTGAGCATCGACTAAAATTGCATCGTTTTCCCGCGCGCTTTGTTTAATGATTTGCCTAAAATCGCTGGGCGCTCTAAAGCGCAATAAGTCAAAATCTCGCGCAGCACTGAAGCTCTTTTTTGCTAGTTGAAATCGCTTTGTTTGCAGCTGTTTTATCGCATTTGAAAATTCAATGTCAGCATTATATTGCGCGTCTTTTGATGAATTAAATGGTGCTTGGTCTTTTTCATTTGAAGCAATAGTTGAGATAAAAACAGGGATATTTTTGGCCTTGAATTTTGCCAATATCAAGGCAAGATTTTGCTCAAATTGCGCTTTTCCAGCTTCAAACAATGGGCCGTTGTAAGCAATGTCCTTTTCTTTGGCAACTTGTGCCATTAATGTTCTTTCACTTGCATTTATTGATCTTTCTGGGTTATGCGTAACTAAAGTATGATAGAGTCTTTGCATAAGTTGATACAAACGCCACTCTTTAAATTGCAAAAATAGTAAGTTTGCCGAATAGCTGCCTTTACCCGCAAAACTTGAGCCTACTCCCATCACGCCTAAGTATTCGTTGTGGCCTGCATATATCAAAATAGCGTCGGGCGAAATCTCAATCACCTCATCAACATAATCAAGAATACTAAAACTATTAATACTCGACATTGCCACTGAAATTAGCTCAACATTCAGCTCTGGATGACTGGTATTAATGCGCTGCTTAAGCATGCCAGTAGGCGAGCCAAAACGACCGTAAGGAAAGCCCGCCATGGTAGACCCGCCGAGGCTAACAATGCGTAAAGTATCTGAAGCTTTAGTTTGTGAAAACACGTAGGTGTCGGGCGCAACGTTGGGCGCGGCGCTTGGCGGATAAAAAAAGCGTTTAATAATCTCTGGGTTAGGTTCGAGGTGGTTCTCGACTTGCTCGCTTGGGATAAACAGCGGGTAACTTTCGCCAAAGTTCGACGCCCTCAAGGCAAGCTCCGCTAGGCCTAGCAACACAAAGGGCAATGCAAGAGCAATTGCATAAAAAAGGTAAGGGCGTTTAGTTTGCTTACTGGTCATTACTTAGTTGCTTGGTTCCCGTTATTTGCCTCATCCACTAAGTGGCGCGCTACGATATGGCTTGCTGCGTGCTTTTAGCGCAAGTGTATTCAAAATCAATTAAATCTTATAGTATCGTAATTATAAGAATATGCACTGGAATACGAATGCAGTGCAAGCGATGAGAGTAAAAATGCCTTGTTTGTAAAGTTATTTATCAGCATCATTACAAGCCATTTTGCGAGCGTCACATGAAATCTTTACTAATAATAAAAACGAGTACATTGTGATAAACACCTCAAGGCGATATCGATTGCGCAGCTTCTTTGTGAAGGCTCATTGTTAACATGACTGCTATTCTCGGCATTTCTGCTTTTTACCACGATAGCGCAGCTGCACTTATCATCGACGGCAAAATTGTGGCAGCCGCTCAGCAAGAGCGATACTCGCGAATTAAACACGATCCTCAGTTTCCTGGGGACGCAATTCAATATTGCTTAGTGCATGCCGGGGTAAGCATTGAGCAACTCGACGCCGTGGTGTTTTACGACAAACCGTTGCTTAAATTTGAGCGTTTGTTAGAAACCTTCTTAGCCAACGCACCAAGAGGGTTTAGCGCCTTTTCACGGGCCATGCCTATTTGGTTGAAAGAGAAACTCTATCTAAAGAGTTTATTGCGCAGAGAGCTTAGGCAGATGATTATTGCTCGTGAGGCCGCGGTCAATCAAACGAGCATGGTTGATGCAAAAAAGCAGCTTGGTAAAATCAAAACACCACAGCTTTATTTTTGCGAGCATCATCAGTCTCATGCTGCTGCAGCGTTTTTCCCGAGTCCATTTCAAGAGGCGGTAGTAGTGTGTTTAGATGGCGTTGGCGAGTGGGCTACATCATCGATTTGGCATGGCAAGGGCAAAAACCTAAGTGCAGTAAGTGAGCTACAGTTCCCACATAGCCTTGGTTTGTTATATTCGGCATTCACTTATTTTTGTGGCTTTAAAGTCAATTCCGGTGAGTACAAATTAATGGGCCTAGCGCCTTATGGTCAGCCAAAGTATGTAGATATAATTAAATCGCATTTGATTGATATTCGAGATGACGGTAGCTTTACACTCGACATGGATTATTTCGATTTTGCAAAAGGCTCAAGGATGACCAACCGTAAATTTGCATCTTTATTCGGGGTGAAGGCCTTGCCCTTTGATGCAGAGCTTACGCAAGTTCAGATGGATCTCGCCAGCAGTATACAAGCGGTAACAGAAGAGATTGTATTGAAAATAGTGCGCCATGCCAAAGCGCTCACAAACTGTGAAAACTTATGCTTAGCGGGTGGCGTAGCGCTTAATTGCGTAGCCAATGGCAAGATTTTATCGACTGGTTTATTTACCGATATTTGGATACAGCCAGCAGCAGGTGACGCTGGCAGTGCCATAGGTGCTGCACTGCAGGTATGGCATCAAGGTTTTGATAACGATAAACAAGAAAGCGACGGCCTTGATCATATGCAGGGTGCATATTTAGGCAATGCATACACGAGCGACGAAGTGAAAGCGGTTTGCTCGCAACAAAACCTCCCTTTTGCTCAACTCAATGATGAAGAACTCTTTGAGCAAGTCAGTGAGCTTTTATGCGCAGACAAGGTAGTGGGGTGGTTTCAAGGTCGAATGGAGTTTGGTCCTCGAGCCTTGGGAAATCGTTCGATTTTAGGCGACCCGCGCAGTGCCAATATGCAGCGTCAAATGAATGTAAAAATTAAGCAGCGTGAGTCATTTAGGCCATTTGCCCCAGCGGTACTTGAGGATGATGTAAGCGAGTGGTTTGAATTGAGCAGCAAAAGCCCGTATATGCTGATGGTGGCGAATGTTGCCAATAAGCACTGTATTAAGCAATCTAGCGAAAACGCAGATGCTACTGCGACTATCAACGAGGGCTTAGACAAAGTGAACGATATCCGCAGCAGCGTGCCCGCTATCACGCACGTTGATTTTAGTGCAAGGGTGCAAACCGTGCACAAGAGTACAAACCCTAAGTTTTATCAAATAATCAGCGCATTTAAACAAAAAACTGGAGTAGGGATGCTAATCAACACCTCCTTTAACGTGCGCGGGGAACCTCCGGTATGTTCACCAGCAGATGCAATCAGAGGCTTCTTGGCTACTGAGATGGATGTATTGGTAATGGAGAATATTGTCCTTTTTAAAGAGCAGCAGCCGCAAAGCGCAATCGACGCGGCCAAGCAAATAAGCTTTGCAAAGGATTGAAGATGAGCATTTTTCAGAAAATTAAAACTGCCTTTAGCTCAATAATGCTGCCTTTGGCGCATAAAGACGATAAAGACAGCCTGCAATCGTTTGCAATTACCATGGCAATTGCTTTTCCGTTAGTATTCATGGGCGCACTACCTTGGTTGCTTGAAAGCGCCATACCAATGTGGCCGGCAGTGATTTCGCTCGTGTTAATGCTGATGCACGTCTTTTGGACACAGGCACTCTACTGGCCTTACGTGCTTTGGATGGTAATCGCATCAGTGCTAGGTTGGATGAATACCAAATTGATTCTAGCCATTGCATACTGCGTCCTCATAGTGCCAACAGGATTGGTGATGAAAGCACTTAAGAAATTGCAGTACAAAACGATTGATACTGGCAAATCTGCGTGGATAGAGCGCGAAAAGCAGCCAAATAAAGATAATTTAAAGGAACCGTTTTAATGTTGGAATTTATGCAGGACCTTTGGCAGTTTTTGAAAGTGCGTAAAAAAATATGGCTACTGCCCATCGTTGTCGTGCTCGCTATATTAGGCGCTATTGTAGTAGCCACCCAACAAAGCGCTTTGGCGACCTTTATTTATACCCTGTTTTAAATTTCTTTCATATAAGAAGCATTGGCTAAGCAGTAGTAAAAACACGCTAAAAGTAAGCGTGTTTTTGTATTCGCGGTAGTGAATACGTATGCATCTGTTTTAACATCTTGTTAACGGTTATCCTATGGCAATAAATCACTTCATATCTTTTAGGGATGATGACTGCTATGTATATTGGCCCAACAAACCAAGCTAGCACAGAGCTTCGCACATTCGCCTCGCTTAGGCCTCTTGCTCAAGCTAAAGCTACAGTTCAGAGTATATTTAAAGTAAAAGCATTAATGTTATGCCTTAGTATAGGCTTGGTCGCTTGCTCACAACAGCCGCAAAACAATACTGATGAATCTGTGCAGGGAGTTGCTGCTATGCCAACAGAAATTGATAAAACTAACCGTTTAGGGCATCAAAGTCAGGGCGCAGGCAAACCCGTTATATACCAAGTGTTTACCCGCTTGTTTGGCAACACCAATAGCAATAACGTGCCTTGGGGAACGCTTGAGCAAAATGGCGTTGGGAAATTTGATGATTTTACCGACCAAGCTCTGCAAGGCATACGAGAGCTAGGCACTACCTACATTTGGTATACCGGCGTTCCGCACCATGCCGTTATTCGAGATTACACGGAATATGGCATTAGCCTAGATGATCCTGACGTAGTGAAAGGACGCGCAGGCTCTCCTTATGCAGTGAAAGACTATTACAACGTTAATCCCGATTTAGCCAATGATGTGAACAATCGCCTGCAAGAATTTGAAGCGTTAATTGAACGCACACATAACAACGGCATGAGAGTGATTATTGATATTGTGCCCAACCACGTTGCCAGAGACTACCGCTCGCTCAGTAAGCCAGACGGTGTTGAAGATTTTGGCGCTAGCGACAATACAAGCGTGGAATATGCGAGAGACAATAACTTTTATTACATTGTTGGCGAAGATTTTAAAGTTCCCACCTCCGACAACTATCAGCCCCTAAACGGTGAAGCGCATCCATTGGCCGACGGGATGTTTGCGGAAAGCCCAGCTAAATGGACAGGCAACGGTTCAAGAGAAGCGCAACCCAATATTAACGATTGGTACGAAACGGTGAAAGTCAACTATGGCGTTAAGCCTGACGGTAGCTACGACTTTGAACGCCTGCCAGATGAATTTAGAAGCTTAGATTACCATGCTCACCATGCATTTTGGGCTGACAAAGACTTGCCTGATTCTTGGTATAAATTTGAACATATTGTGCACTATTGGCTCGACAAAGGTGTGGATGGTTTTCGCTTTGATATGGCCGAAATGGTGCCGGTGGAGTTTTGGTCTTTCTTAAACGCGTCAATTAAAACCAAGCGCCCAGACGCACTTTTGCTCGCTGAGGTATACCAGCCGCATTTGTATCGGGATTATTTAGAGCTTGGCAAAATGGATTACCTTTACGACAAAGTGGAGTTTTATGATTCGCTGAAAGCGGTCATGCAGGGTCAGGGCAATATGCAAGCTATTGCGGATATTCAGCAGAGCATGCAAGACATTGATGTGAACATGCTGCATTTTTTAGAAAACCATGACGAGCAGCGTATAGCGAGCCCTGATTTTGCAGGCGATGCTGAAAAAGGCAAACCTGCGCTGGTAGTTTCCGCATTGATCAGTCGCTCTCCCACCATGATTTATTTTGGTCAGGAAGTCGGGGAAGACGGCAGTGAAGAGACTGGATTTGGCGATCCAACTCGCACAACAATATTTGATTACGCCGGTGTGCCTGCTCATCAACGTTGGATGAATGAGGGTAAATTTGATGGTGCATTGTTAAGCGAAGGCGAAAAGGCCTTGAGGCAGTATCATATTGACGTACTTAATATTTCCGCTTATCACCCCGCGATGCGTGGCAATTATGACAATATTCATGCTTTCAACGTGGGCCTAAGCAGCGCGTATTCGGAGCAGCAGTTTGCTTTTGTTCGTCGCAGTGATGAAAAGGTATTGATTGTAGTAAGCAACTTCTCAGAGCAAGCTATTAGCACGGAACTTCATATTCCCATGGACTTGATTTTTGATTGGCAATTAAGTGAAGGGAAATATGTGCTCACAGATTTGATAAGCGACGCCGAGAACTATTTGAGCGTAGATCGTAAAAGAAGCGCATCTACCATTGAGCTTGAACTAGCGCCTCTAGAATCATTTGTTTATGAGCTCAACTTAGCTGAGCGTTCAAGTAGCGCCCAACTGTCAAAGCAAGTAAATGAGGAGGCGTTATGAGCGTCATTAGCAAAGCAAAGAAGCGGCTGGAACAAAGCTTTAAAAGTCAGTCGAAAAAGACGCTAAGTGTTTTTGTTTTTTTGCTTATCGCAAGTTCAGTTACTAATCTGGCAAGTGCGTTTGAACCCCAGCAGTTTAAAAGTGCGAGTCTTGATAACAGCACCCTCAACGTGACTCTAACAAACGGACAAGTCAGCATTCGTGCGCTTAACAAGGAAAGTGTTGAAGTGTTCTATCAATTAGATGGAATCAAGCAACTGCCATCTTTTGCTCTGCCTGAAGACAAGCAAAGTGACAAAAGCACAAGCGATGTAAATGTAAGTGAAGACGGTGATTTTGTAAAAATGAGCCTGCCTGAGCTTGATGTAGTTATACAAAAATCGCCCTTCAAACTTCAGTTTAAAAAAGGGGACACACTTCTCGCACAAGAGGAAGTTGGTCTCTTTGTTTACGATACAATCCGAGGCTTTCGTTTTACGCTCAGCGAAGACGAGCAAATCATAGGCGGGGGCCAGCGCGTAATGGGTATGGACCGCCGCGGTAAACGCATGCCGCTCTACAATAGAGCGCATTACGGATACAGCACTGAATCTAATCAAATGTATTACAGTCTGCCTGCCATTATGTCGAGCAAGCATTATGTTATTGCCTTTGACAATAGTGCTAATGGCTTTTTAGATATTGGCCACACACAATCTGATATTTTGCAGTTTGAAGCGAGTGCAGGGCGCACCGCTTACATATTTAGCGCCGGCGATAGTGCATCTGATGTGGTGCATAACTTTGTTGATGCAACGGGCAAACAACCGCTCCCTCCGCGTTGGGCATTAGGCAATTACGCATCACGCTTTGGTTATAAAACCCAAGCGCAAACCTTAGAAACCATCGACAAATTTATAGAACAGGACTTTCCGGTAGACGCGGTAGTACTCGATTTATATTGGTTTGGACCAGATATTAAAGGGCACATGGGAAATTTAAACTGGCACAAACCTGCCTTTCCTGAGCCAGAGAAAATGATTGAGCAATTAAAAGAAAAGGGCGTTAAAACGATTTTGATCACAGAGCCTTTTATTTTATCCACCTCTTCACAATGGGACTCCGCGGTTGAAAATAAAGCACTCGCTAAAAACCTGGCAGGTAAACCACGTACCTTTGACTTTTACTTCGGTAACTCAGGTCTAGTCGATGTGTTTGACCCAAATGCTCAAGATTGGTTTTGGGATTACTATTCAGCCCTCAATAAGCAAGGTGTTGCAGGTTGGTGGGGAGATTTAGGAGAGCCAGAATTACACCCAGCCGACAGTCTTCATAATTTAAACGGTGACTGGGTAACGGCAGATGAAATACACAATGCCTATGGTCATCAATGGGCAAAAATGGTGTACGAACGTCAGCGCGAGATGCGCCCTGATGAACGTCCTTTTGTGATGATGCGCTCTGGCTTTTTAGGCTCGCAGCGTTATGGCATGATCCCCTGGACAGGCGATGTAGAGCGTTCTTGGAATGGCTTAAAACCACAAGTTGAATTGGCCTTACAAATGAGCTTATTTGGTTTAGCCTACATTCACTCCGATTTAGGTGGCTTTGCAGGCGGCGAAACCTTTGATTCAGAGCTCTACACGCGCTGGATGCAGTACGGCGTGTTTCAGCCGGTATATCGTCCGCATGCGCAAGACCACATCGCGCCTGAGCCAGTGTTTCACGATGAAAACACTCAAGATCTAGTGCGTCCGTTTGTAAAGCTGCGCTATCAACTTTTGCCCTACAACTATTCTTTAAGCATACAAAATAGCTTAATGGGCACGCCCATGATGCGTCCTTTGTTTTTGACATTCGAAGACGCCGATATTAATCGCACCGATGCTTACATGTGGGGAGATGCGCTATTGATATCGCCTGTTGTTTCGCCGGGTGTGGTGCAGCAATCAATAGCGCTGCCAGAAGGCATTTGGTTTAACTTTTACGGTAATGATAAAGGAAATAGACCCGCTTATTATGAAGGTGGCACAGAAGTAAAGTTACCAGCACCTATTCACGAAACCCCCGCATTAGTAAAAGCGGGCTCCTTTATTCCTATGGTAGATGCAATCCAAAATACGCAGCAATACAGCACTGAGCTATTGCGCGTGCGTCACTACAGCCATGTTTCTGAGCCTCGAAGCGCGTATCGTATGTATGATGATGATGGCGTAAATCCTGATAGCTTAGAAGATAAGCAATACCAAACGCTGATGTTTGATAGTGAGCGTAGCGAGCAGCAAATTGTAATTAACGCAAGCGTTCAGGGAAGCTTTGAAAGCGCTCCATCCTCTCGTAGACTAGTATTTGAAATCCATGGGCTTGATGCCAAACCTGAAAAACTTAGCGTAGATAAAAACACCTTGAGCTTTGCTGATAGTCTTGAAATGCTGGATGGCACAAACTTAGCTTATTGGGATGAAGATACCAAGCGTTTGTGGGTTTCAGGTATTTTACAAAAGCAACTTATGGTAGAAGTAAACTTGTAATAATTCCTAAAGAGGCTAAAGCGGTTTAGCCTCTTGATTCACCTATTGCTAAAAGCCACAGCTACCAGCTCACCATAGCCTCCCTTAAATTACTTCAAAAAAGCCTAAAATTAAAAAAAAGCGCCAATTATCAACACATTTCAATTAAAAATTGTAGTATCTTAATATCAAAGCTGACTAGATAATAAGCAATCTACGATATTAGGACTTCTCATGAAAATGATGTTTAAGCTCAGTGCTTTGGCGGCTAGCATACTGATACTAAACGGATGTAATCCAGCCCCCTCACAACAACAAAGCGATAACGAGATATCAAGCTATGAGTCTGGACCAAGCGTAACAGAAGTACTAAATCGCTCGTCAACAGTAGTTAATGCCCAATGGGATTATGTTCAAGTAGACGATAAAAAACAGATGTGGGGCGACTTTGATGAGCCTGACTGGCTGCGTTATGTTGGTTTATCTGCCGGAGACATAAACGGCGACGGCATGCAGGATATTGTATCTGGTCGTTATGCATATCTTCAGCAACAAACTGGCACAAATGAGCCAAAGGCCAGCAAGTGGAAGCGTATTGATTTAGGCGACAATGTTGATGCTATTTTAGTACTCGATGTAAACGGCAATAACAAGATGGATATTATTGCTCAAGCCTTACCAAACCTATACTGGTACGAACTAGAAGATGAGCAGCTTTTAACCTTTACCCAACGAGAAATAGGGCAAATTCCGGCTAGCACTAACGTAAACAGTCAGGGCTTTGTTAGCGCCGACATTGTGGGTGACGAGCGCAAAGAATTTATCATAGCAGGGAATCGCAACTTATATGCTTTTAGAGCTGAGCTTGAGGAAAGTGGCGAAGTTAGGTGGACACAACAACTAATTGCAGCAGATACCAGTGATGACGGCATTGGTGTAGGTGACGTTGACGATGATGGCGATATTGATATTGCTGCTGGTCGAAGACTAGGAAGTGATACTGAAGCAAAAGAAGTACTGTGGTTTCAAAATCCAGGTCACCTTGACCGCCGCTGGCAAGAGCATTTTGTAGGCAGAGGAACTCACGCTATCGACCGCATAGAAATTGCTGATTTTGATCAAGATGGCAAGGGAGACATTGTAGTCACCGAGCAGCGTTATCCTGGCTTTGAGCCCGATGCACAAATGGTACTTTTTATTCAAAAAGATATATACAAATGGGATAAACAAGTTGTGGTTACTCAACATTCAATGAATAATTTGGACGTAGGGGATATCGACAGAGACGGTGATGTAGACATCGTTACGGCAGAACACAAGGGTGACGCCCTTAAAACAGAAATTTGGCTAAACAATGGCAAAGCTAAGTTCACGCCCTCGGTTATAGACAGCGGTAAGGAGAGCCATTTAGGAGCGCAGTTGGTTGATATAGATGATGATGGCGATCTTGACATAATAAGCGCGGGATGGGACCAATACCAATATATGCACATGTGGCTAAATCCACTTAACCTAGAGCAGGAATAACCATGCGAATTAGTTTTGTAGGAAACACAACACGCTATTTGTTAGCCGGTTTTTTAATCGCTTTTAGCGCAATGCTGATTGCAGATGATGATATTCAAACTGAGCAAGTGGTATTTGAGTCTGGCAAAGACAGTACCATCATTGAAGCTAGTATAAGCGGCTATGCGATTCGAGATTATGCACTCGACGTTGAAACCGGCCAGCACATGGATATCAGGCTAAAAACAGCAAATACTGCAACTTACTTTAATTTACTCGCACCGGGCGAAACAGATGTGGCGATGTTTATAGGTTCAATAGCGGGTGACCATTTTACGCAAAACGCCGAGCAATCTGGCGTTTATACAGTAAGAGTCTATATGATGCGCTCTGCAGCCCGTCGCAATGAAATTGCTGACTATACGCTTAGTATCGCACTTAATAGCAGTGATGGTGAGGCAGCTAGCTAGCATTAAGCATTGTTATGCTGGCTGTTTATGTAGTGTCAAATAGGCAGGTAAGTAACACGATGCTAGTCAGGTAACCTTCCTGACTTATTCATGACTGGCGCGCTTTGTTGGAGTGCCTTTTCATCAACCTCAATCGTATTTACACCATCGCTAATCGACCAAAACCAGGTTTGCTCTTCACCAAGCTTTTCAGTTTGTGGTGAAAGGCTAAGACTTAATTCCCGAGCAGGACTCACTTCAAATGGTGTGGGGAGCGGCAAGAGTAATTGGTCCCAATGAGTAGGGCGGTCGTTTGGCCCAGTACCAAAAGCAACACCCTCACTCAGTTCTGTGCTAAACCATGCGCAAAGCGCGTAAATTGTTGCTTCCTCGCTAGGGATCAGCTTGGCGAAGAATACCCTTGGCGCGTCTGCCTTTGTGATGCTGTGCATATCGAGCGTGCCCATATCCGCAACACTTTCTAAGATGCTCTCAGGCTCTAATGCGACTAAGTCAGACTGCTGAAGTACTGCACCAGCAATTGGGCTAAAATCAATGCCATAAGGCTTATCTTGTAAAAAGCACAAGTCATCCATAATCTCTTCGTCGTGAACCAAGCCAAGGTGCAAACTCACTTTTGCCGGTATCATCAGGCCATTGTCCGTTAGGTAGCGGTCTCTTAAGCGAAGTAGCGGCTCAAGCATGGCCTCATAAAACAAACAGTGGCCCATCCATTCCGATACAATCACATCTACTGTGCCATCGAGCTGCAGAGATTCATGGTCGTCATGATAAAAATGGATATTTTCAAAGCCATTCGCTTTGGCAATGTTCTGTGCGTTCTTTATAAAAGGCGAACGGTCAACGGCGAGCACTTCTTTTGCCCCAGCGCTTGATGCAAACATCGACAGTACACCACTGCCACAGCCAAAATCTAATACGGTATGATTGGTTTTAAGCGTCTCGTTTAGTGAGCGTTGATAGGCCTCTGTGCGCACAATATCTTGCAGCATCACTTTGTGCATGTTCACATCACGGTAAGACATTCGGTGGCGACCGTGGCTGCCATCGCTATCGTTCGCGCTGATGTCTTTTTCTGTGTTGGGGGTATTAGTTTGCTTCATGCTCTGCTCTTATTCAAAATTTGCTGCATACTAGCAGAGGGCAGGACACGCTGACAGAGCTTAGTGCCAATAAGATAATTTCGATAAGCGTTAAAAAAGCAACTCAGCTGCGTTTAGTTAAATTCTAGGGCCTGCTGATGAGGCATAAATTGTGTTTTGGTTTTGGTCAAATAAGCCTTTACCTGCTGCAAGCTTTGTTCAGCCTGATTGTGCGTACCTAAACTTGAAGGTGCGAAACGCCCATAGCCGGCGAGTAAGCAATACCAAGAAACAGCAGGGTAGTATTTATCCATTCCCCGCTGCTGCAAAATAGGGGTTATGTCTTGTTTATTGTCCCAAGCATTGAGCACGGCCTGCAAATTATCAGACAGCGGAAGGTTTTGTTTTAGGTCCCGCCAATAGGGTGTGTCGTTGCGCGAGCTGCTAATGTAATGGCATACAATGTAATCTCGAATGCCTTGATAGCGCCTATTCATAGCGTTATTAAAATCATCATGCGCGCTTGCTTCAAACTCCCCTTGCTTAAATTGGGCAATAAAGCTGACTAGGCTCTCCAGTACTAAATGCAATGCCGTGGCTTCAAGGGGCTCAATAAAGCCCTGAGCTAAGCCAAGCGCAAGCGTGTTTTTATGCCAGTGACGTTTTACCTGCCCAACCTTCATGTGAATATGCCGCGCATCTTCCACACTGGCGTCATCGCCAATATGTTCTCGAAGCTCTGCTTCAGCTTGCACAAAGTTACAATGTGCGCGACTAAATACATAGCCATTGCCTACGCGATTGGTAAGCGGAATTCTCCATGCCCAGCCGTTTTTTAGCGCCGTTGCAGTAGTTTCAGAGCTCAGCGGTAAAACATCGTGCGAGGGCAAAGCAATGGCGCTGTCGTTAATTAAATTATCGCTAAATGACTCAAATCCTACTTGCAGTGTTTGTTGCATTAGCTGACTCTTAAAGCCCGATGCATCAATAAACCAGTCGCCATGTTCAATATCGCCATTTTCTAAAATCAGGCTGGCAATGTCGCCATTAGGATGCTGCGCGACTTCGGTTACTTTATTGCTAATATGATTAACGCCTTTTTTAATGGCTAGTTCGCTTAAATATTTTCCGAGTAAAGTGGAGTCAAAATGATAGGCGTAATTTAAAGGCACCCCCGGTTTTTGCGGCAGCACTTTTGGGCTCAAATGAGCCTCTGAGAGTGCAGATGCTAAAAAGTAGTCGTCGGAATTAGTGGATATTGAATGTCCTTTAAAGCGTAAATGACAGTGCATTAAAAAGGCCGCTGCAGTTTGTCTGTCGGTATAGGACGGGAAGGGATGAAAATAACGGTTGCTGCTTAAATGCGAGGTCCAGTCGACAAAGCTAATGCCGTTTTTATACGTAGCGTTACATGCCTGCATCCATTGTGATTCAGCAATGCCTAGTTCATCAAAGAACACCTTTAAGTGAGGGGTTGAGCCTTCACCAACACCTATTGTGCCGATATCGGGACTTTCAATTAAGCTAACTTCAAAGCGATGAGGATCGAGGTGATGTCTAAGAAGATTCGCAGCCATCCAGCCGGCGGTGCCGCCGCCTAAAATAATACACTTTTGCATAAGAACTCCCGTTTATTAACAAGATATTATCAAGTGCAAGAGGTCAGTCAATGTATTTCCTAATGCTTAACATACGAACTTTTGTCTGGCATCAAAGAGCATGTCGAGAGTTACCTGATTTACTTAGTTTGGTGAATACGTATGCAAGCAAATAGAGTTTGCTGCGCGCAAAGGGTACAATCGTTTAATAATGTGTTACAAGTATTTAACAATTTGTGATGGTTAGCTAGCCGATTAGCAATGCGGCTTAGCGCAATACATCAACAAAACAAGAATACTCCGAGAATACCCTCATTAAAACCATAAAAATAACGAGCAAAAATACATGGCAAAACAACAACCGCAGTTAAGTTTCTGGCAAGTATGGAATGTCAGCTTTGGGTTTTTAGGTGTGCAGTTTGGTTTTGCGCTTCAAAACGCCAACGTCAGCCGTATTTTATCTGACCTAGGCGCAGACCCACATCAACTTTCATTTTTCTGGATAGTGGCGCCTTTAATGGGCTTAATTGTACAACCATTTGTGGGTGCAGCATCAGACAGAACGTGGAACCGCATGGGGCGAAGAACGCCCTTTATATTTGCCGGGGCCATCGCCGCTGCTTTAGGCATGTTTTTAATGCCCAACGCGCCATTATTTGTTGCTTTTGTGGCTCCCATGATTTTTGGGGTGTTGATGCTCGCGCTGATGGATGCATCGTTTAACGTTTGCTTTCAGCCATTTAGAGCCTTGGTCTCTGACATGGTGCCGGCCAAGCAGCGTAACGTTGGCTACTCGGTGCAGTCTTTACTGATCAACATAGGCGCGGTAGTAGGTTCTTTATTACCATTTTTGCTAACCAACGTTATAGGCTTAGACAACACCGCACAGCAAGGCCAAGTGGCGCAGAGCGTGATGTGGGCGTTTTATATCGGTGCAACTGTATTGCTAGGCACGGTGCTGTGGACAGTGTTCAGAACAAAAGAATATCCACCCGAGCAATACTATGCCTACAAAGGAATGGACGCTGCAGAAGTGGCCAAAGAGCGTGCCGCAGTAAAACCTGTTATGCAACGTTTGAAAGATTTTTTCGGCTTAGTGATTCATATGCCAAAAACCATGAAAGGCTTAGCGGTAACGCAGTTCTTCTCGTGGTTTTCGTTGTTTATTATGTGGGTGTACACCACCAACGCTATCACCCAGCATATTTGGGGCGTTGATAAAAAATGGTTTGATCAAGCTTACTTATCGTCGCTAGACTCAATCCCACTCGAAATCGTTGCTGCAAAAGGCGCAGCAGGTGATTGGGTAGGCATAATATTCGCAGCATATTCATTGTTTGCCGCTATCTTTTCCGTATTCCTAGCCAAGTTAGCTGACAAAATTGGCCGTAAAGTAGTATATGCAGGAGCCTTAGCCTTGGGCGGCCTTGGCTACATCAGCTTTTTATTCTTCCAAGACCTAACGCCGGTTGACGTAAACTTATGGTTTACCGAAGTAACCGTTCCAATGGGCGCGCTAAACCTGCTGATTCCAATGATAGGCGTAGGAATAGCATGGGCGGCAATTTTAGCCATGCCTTATGCCATGCTAGCGGGCTCGCTACCGGCAGATAAAACCGGTATTTACATGGGCATATTTAACTTTACCATCGCCGCACCACAAATAATCAGCGCCTTAACTGCAGGCTTAATACTGAAGTATGTATTCGACAATGTGGCAATTAATATCATTGTACTCGCGGGTGTTCTGATGCTTTGTGCGGCGATATCGGTGTTCTTTGTTAAAGAAACTGAGCGCCAAGAGTAGGGTGTGGTGGGAGTAAGGTTTCGTGCTTAACCCAGAAATTTTACAGTTGACTATGAACTATCCTACCTTGCTCGCTACCCTCAAAATTAATATTTTAAATGCGCAAATTCATTAATTTGAATTTGCGTAAACTCCTTTCACACAATCGCTCATAACCCTTAGTTTTGGGTTGGTAACCTTAAATTGTCGATTTACTGCAAGATGAGTCAGGAACTTTGTAAACTCATGCTCACCGACATCTTTT
>CAYQMI010000023.1:0-19513 GCA_964418575.1 uncultured Glaciecola sp. | reverse complement strand
TTTTTGCTCCTGTTTTTTCAGGCAATGCTGCATCAATAGGCTTACTTTTAAAATGTGGGTTCACTCAAGAAGCCGTGTTGCAAAAGGCCTTTTTTAAAAACGGGCAGTTCTATAATAATCATATCTTCGCTAAACTGAAGTCATTTTAGAATGCGAGTAAAATCAAACAAGGCGCTTAACTCGCTCACTTCGTTCGCTAGGACACAAACACAATGCGGCTTCGCCATTGTTGCATTGCACTCGTGCCCGTTAGCTTAAAGTTAGCTATCCCCATTTAGTATCTGATGACATTCGGCATACATGGTGCTATGCTCATATTTGTGAAATCAATAAACTGGAATTCGGATAAAAACCAACAACTTCTTAATGAGCGTGGTGTCTCATTTGAGGATGTCGTTGTTTGTATACAACAAGGGGAGCTTCTGGATATTATTGAGCATCCAAATAAAGAGAAATATCCGAATCAACGCATATTCGTTATAGGGATTGATAATTACGCATTTTTAATCCCCTATGTCGAAACCGACGAAGAAATTTTTCTTAAAACTATAATTCCAAGTCGAAAAGCTACGAAAATCTATTTAGGAGACAAATAATGCGAAAAGTTGAATTGAATCCTGAAGAGCAGGAAATATTAGACGATTTCGAAGCAGGTGAATTCAAATCAGTTATGACTCCGGCTTTTAAAAAAGCGGCTCAATCTGCGGCTGAAGAAACGCTGAAGAAAGATAAACGAATCAACATACGAATATCTAGTCGCGATCTGCTTGCTCTACAACGTCGTGCAGCGAAAGAAGGTTTACCTTACCAAACCTTAGTTTCAAGCATCTTACACAAATATGTAGCTGGGAGTCTTGAGGATAGGATAGCTAACAAGTGATTCAACAGAGATGCGTAGCTTTTTATTTATTATCGCCATTTTTTACCTATTTCAGCTATCGTGAAATAATCAGAAATAGGAATAAAATCAAATGATTTTGCTAGGTAGTATTGAGTTTACTGGTATTAACAGCCAACAAAATTTACTTATTTCGTTCGCTGGGATGCATTCACGCGGGGCGGATTCACTGTTATGCCCCACAGGTCTGCGCCCGTTATTAGAAAGTCATACAGAGCATAGACTATGTCTTTGAAAAGTAACTTTGTACTAATGGCGAACTACAACAAGTGGATGAACGAGTCGATTTATTCAGCTGCTAAAGCTTTGAGCCATGAAGATCTTACATCAGACCTAGGTGCCTTTTTTGGTTCAGTTATTGGGACTCTTAATCACATTTTAGTAGCAGACATAATTTGGCTCAAACGTTTCGCATCGCATCCGGAACAATTGAGTTCATTAGATTGCTTGAGTCAAAAAGCACTTCCTGAGAGCCTAGATTCTATTTTGTTCCCAAACTTGGATGCTTTGAGTGAGGAGCGGGCGTTTTTAGACGAGGTAATTTTAGATTTTGCAAATCAGCTCACTAGTGAAATACTAGCGACTAATTTGTTTTACAAGAACACGAAGGGCGTCTCTTACACAAAATGTTTTGCTCATCTCATCCAGCATTTCTTCAATCACCAAACTCATCATCGAGGGCAAACATCTACATTGCTTTCGCAGTTTGGTGTCGATTTAGGAACAACAGATTTGTTGGTTAAAATACCCGATGCGTAAATTGTATATAAAGGCGTTGAAGCGGTTAAGAATAACTAGCAACTTTTGCCGCTAAAGTAGGTGCTATAGCACAAGGAGTATAAAATGAAGGAAGTATTTCCAATCATGTTTGTGATTTTATTTTGTTCGGTATTTGTTTGGTTTTTTCTTTGCTATCGATTATTCAAAATACTAGAAACTAGGCATCCCGAAAAATATGATTCGATGGGTAAGCCCAGCCTTATAATGAATAACTCACTGTCTACTAATATCACATTTATGAAGTTTCTCATTAAAAGAGAGTGGCAGGGACTTAATGATTCAGGGTTGGCATTGTTAAGCAAATCTATGTTGGTTTTCTTTGTGATTTATATGCTTGGTTTCCTGAGCATGTTTTTTGCGATACCGTTGGGCTATGCACCATGACTAGTGCATTTTGCCAGATTTGGGTAACCTGTTACCTGTTTTACAAAAAACAAAACAGTCGCCACATCAATCAAACCGTAAATGCAGGCCTTAAGTGATATGAAAATACTTACTTCGATTTGTCTATTTTTTTTATGCACAGCTTCATGGGCTGATTCTGCATGTTTATTGTCAGGTAAATTCGAAAGTAATGTGGAGAAAACTCTGGCGGACTATAGTGCACACAATTTGATTAGTGGCCCCGAGGAAGAAGGCGCTTTGATGGAGTTGTTTAGTTCAACGACACATGAGTGGCGATGCACTGAATTGCGTGTGTCATCTTACGGCTATGTGGCGCTTTGGGAAGATATCTTAATAACGCAGCGCGATCCACACTCGCTCCTAGTTTCATTTGCAGATAGTGATGAGTCAGACTTAACCCTGATCTTTGAAGAAACGTGTTACAAGATCAAGCATCCAGAAATTAATTACCACGACTATTTTTGTCCAACGAAAGAGTGATACTAAGGCTCTTGTGCCTTTCGCTCGTCAATTTGCTTTCTGTTACGTTTAAACGCAATGATCATCAGTTTTCGGCTGTAAACAGATATTGAATGATCTGACAGCAGAGTTTTAAGAGGAAGAGCCTTGTACCATAGCGCTTTCATTCGATACAAAAAACTTACTGTATATAGCACTTTTACATTTTCGTAAGCACCAGGTTGGCAGTTGCTAAGATAGCGCATATTGCCAGCATGGATATACCCGCCAAACTTAAGCTTTAGCCAAGTGGCGATGTTATAGCCGGGGCCTGGAATGAGCTTAGCAAGAAAGGTCAGAATCGAAACGCTAACATCGCCTGGCGGCAACATTGTTACGCAGTCAGCTGCATTTACCAACCTGTGAATGGGAGTTTTGATATTATTAATCCAGTCATCATTGCCCACTCTTGGTGAGCCAAAGGTATAGCAGGCCGCCAATCCACCTTCATGATGTATATACTTAGTTGCCACCGTCGCTAGCGCGCCGCCTAAGCTATGCCCAGTGATGTATAATACTTTATTGCGATAAGCCTCACTTTGCAGAGTTTCTTCAACCTGTTTTCGAATTTCCGTATAGGCAAAGTAAAAACCTGAGTGGATCATACCGCCGGTTTCACAAACGCGAATGTTGGCTTTTGCGTCTGCCTTTATGTCTTTGAGGCTATCGGGCTCTGTGCCTCTAAATGCGAGTACCAGATAGTCTTTATGCTCTACCAAAATAGCCTGCGTACCGCCGCGGTCAAAGGTTTTTGCGACTTTGAACTCAAATTCGCTGAGCTGCTCTTCCAACAGCTGTTTATTCAAATCGTGATCATATGCAACTTGCTCAAGCAGGGTAGAGAATAAATTAGCGTGCTTTTGGTCAATCATGCTTGCGATGCGCTCAATAAAATACTCTTTGATGTACTCAGAGCTTTTTTCGTTTGGCGCGCCATCCTCAAGTGTGCCAAAAAGCGGGTTAAATTTGATGTATACCAATTCAGAGAGGACCGACATCACCCAAGCAGTGCGGTCGCTATAGGCTTGTCTGTAGCTGGGCAGTGAGAGCCCCAGTATGTTCACGCCATCGTCTTTTTCATTGCTTGATTTAAAGTAACTAGAGGACATGTGTTTTTTCCTTGTAGGCTGCACTGCTTGTTTTGTATTCGGATACTAGATTTTAGTTATCCGCAGCTTAAATCTACTACTTGGCTTAGTTCATCTATAGACGCTTTAATGAGCTCTCTGTTGGGAATGTTCGCGCCGCCAGCAAAACTAAAAATATCGTTCATACGCGCAAGGTTAGTGCAGGCTAAAATATCTAAGTTGCGGTTGATTTGTAAAATGGCATCTTCGCTTAACTTATAAGTGGCTACTTTACGCTTGGCCGCAACAGCTGCGCTTATTGCAACACGGTAGTCTTTAAACATTTGTTCGGATTCGTTTCGTAATGCGAGCATCTCTTCGCTACCCATGGCAGCGTTTTCAATTTGTTTTTGAATAGAACTAGCGCGAAGTGTGTGCATATCGTTTAAGGCAAATAGAGGTATAAACGCTAACATGCCGCAGTGAACAGGCATCTGTTTAGCAGCTTCTTCTTGCTCACATAATTGCTGACCCTTTTTTGCATAGTCCGAAGCAACCAATAGATTCGACTGCCATGCTGCAGTGGCAGATATTTGATAGAAAGTAATTTTGTTAAGCACATCGCTTTGTTTATCACCTGCTGTTTGAGTTTCGTTAGCAAGGTCTTGCAATGCTGCTCTTACGCTGTTTGCTAACATAAAGTCCTTCGCAGCAGTGGCATTAGTTTTAGCCGTAAAATGATTAGAAAGCGCCTGATTCGCGTCGTTTATTTGTAAGCTATTGCAGCCAGATACAAAAAGCATCATAAGGCAAACAAGGCTTCCCATTCTAAAGGGCTTGGTGTTGTTCATGCTTCTACTCCATCGAGTAATTCAATCACGTAGCTCTGGCTCAAATTCGGTATATCTTGGTTGCTTAGAATTTTAAGCAAGAGGGCGCGGTAAATAATTAAAAATGCCTGACTTCCGTATTGTGCAGACTCGGCGTTCATGAACTCATTAAGCGCCTGCATCATCTGTTTTATTTCGCTTAATTTGCTCATGCCGATATTAAGTTTGCCAGCTGCGCTATGCAGCATAATCTCCATTGCTTGAGTTAAGGTCTCCCCAAACAGCACCGACTTTTTACCCTGAAGGTTTTTGAATTCAGCAGCTGAATTTATAATGGTGAGCAATAACTCGGCAGCAAGTGGTTTGTCGTCAAGCTTTGACTCCATCGAGAATATTCGCATGGGATTAGTTGCGGCTTCATGGGCAGCTGTTTTGGCAAGTTGTATCCAGTTGTTGGCAGATAATAAAAAGTGAGTATCTGCCATCATCGCATGTGCCATTGCGTTAACAAGGCCTGAACCTAGCCAGTTTTGATGGCGTTCGAGTAGGGAGGGAGACTTTCCAACATGCTCAATCAATATACTGCAATACTCGGCAAGTTGTGCTTCGCTAAATAAGCTTTTTAGCGCACCTTGCTCGCCAACGATGGGCGTGAACTCATTTATTACATGCCTTAAAAGGTCAGCGGCGCTTTGCTCCCATGGTGCATCACCATTTATAAAGTGATGTACGTTGTCGCTAATTGAGCCTAACGAGGCTTTTGCTAAATCAATACCTAACTGCCTGTCGAAGGGATACTCTGCGCTACTCAATACGTCAGCCACAGCGCCGAGTAAATCGCTTGCTAATGCGTTGTTAGCGTTACCGCTACTGTCAACAAATAAAGCGGGCTTTTTGGCAATCACTTGAGTTGTGACTCTAAACAGGCTGATTAAACCCTCTTGCGTAAACTGTTTATCAATACCAATCGTTTTGGCATTAATAAACAATGCATGAGTGACTGCCCCAAGGGCTTTATCTACTGAGTATTTTTCGCCTAACAGCGCCGATTGATTTTCAGCAATTGCACTAAACAGTGCGCTAGAAGCAGGGCCCATTATGGTGTCGCGCAATAACTCAAATTCAATGATTTGACTGTCGCTCTCAAGTGGAAAGCTTTCAGCTATGGGCGTAACCGTAGATTCAATAAGCGAAACCAGATGGCTTTCGCTTGTGATCCAATCAGGATGTTTAGAAATAGTCTCGAAACCTGCTCTTAGTAAAAGTCCGGTGAGCGTTTCTCGGGCTTTTTCTTTCGTGCTCAACTTGCCGTCTGCTGGAAGCGCTGCAGCAAGCGTTGTGGCGTAGGCTGAAATTAATTTTGCACCATTACCACCGCCTATTGCACCGGTATTGTTGCCTACATATTCAAGCGCAATATCTGCACCTACTAGCGCAATTCTTGCAATAGCACTCAGTGGTTCATTACCTTTGCTCCAAGTTTTAACTAAAACCGCGGCAGGGCCAGCTTGTGGAGAAACATTACTACGCCCCCGTAATGCTTCAATGCGAGTAATAGCTATAAGCAAAGCGTCAATGGATTGGGGGTCTCGCTTCGGTCTTGAGTAGACTCCCGCCTGATATTCCCAAAATTCAGCATATTCGGCATTATCATCAATAACGTAGTGTTCGTTTTCAAGCTTGTTAAAGTAGTTGGTAACAAACACAGGAGGGGACATATCGATGGTTTCAAGCGCTGGAAAGAGCAAGGCTTCGTTTCTTGCAGACTCTTCAAAAGCTTTGATACCGGTGTGGCCCAAACGGACCAGCGAATTGATCGCAAAAATAGTGAGTTGGGCAGACACCTTGTGTGCACTCCCTTAAGTGAGTAATCTTGCTCAGCTTAGAAAGCACGCACCTTTGTAAGTATGAAAAAGAGGCGATGTAATGACTAAGCTTGCGTAATAAGCGACGACTTCACTACTTATCTTTTACTACCATACATGGCTGTACAAATATTAGTCAAATATAATCATTCGGAAGTGCGTATGTGCGAAGCCACTAACGTGCGCAAGACTCCCTTACAATTAGCTGTGGCCTCATCAGCATGTCTTCAACTGTTTCGTTGCGGATCAGCTTAAGCAGGTTATTTACTAAAAGCTCACCAGCAAGCAAGGTATCTTGTTGCACAGTAGTGAGAGGAGGCGTGGCAAACTGACTAATTTGGATGTTGTCGTAACCAACAACCGCAATATCTTCAGGTACTCTAAATCCTTTAGAGCGAATTGCTCGGATACAGCCCATGGCAATTAAATCTGATGCGCAAAAAAGTGCATCAAGATGCTCACCGCTTTGTTGATATTGTTCGATAATTGTAATGGTGGCGTCAAAGCCAGAGAGCTCGGTCGAAATCGCATCGGCTTGTTTTACTGAGCTTGGGTCTAATCCAACTTCTCGCATGGCCTTTTTCAAACCGCTCAAGCGGCCTAAAAATTCGGGCGCGCCAACGTTCGCCTCACCAATAAAAGCAAAGCGTTTGTGTCCTAAACCAACAAGATGTTGACCTACTAAATAGCCACCAAGCTCGTTATCAGAGCCTATGGATACACCAGGATGTTTGCTATCTGGTGCCCCCCATCTTAAAAAGCGCGTGCCTTGCTCTTCTAACTGACTCAGTTTGTATTCGTAGTCGGTGTAGCTGCCGTAACCTAATAAAATCAGGCCGTCGGCTTTGTTGGTGTCTTCGTATAGATTATGCCAATCGTCATTCATGTTTTGAAATGAGACTAATAGATCGTATCCGGCGTTTGCTGTTGCCTTTGTAATACTGGCAAGCATACTGATAAAAAATGGATTAATTAAAGAGTCGTCGTTGGTAGGGTCTTCAAATAACAGCAGAGCGATGGTTTGGCTATGCTGTTTACGCAGATTACTGGCGTTTTTATCTACTTTGTAGTTAAGCTCCTGTGCGATTTTCTTTACTCTGTCTCGAGTCTCTTGATTCACTAAAGGGCTGTCACTAAGTGCACGAGAAACAGTGCTTTGTGACACGCCTGCCATATGGGCAATATCAAAGGAAGTCGCTTTGCTTTTCATAATTCTCTGTTTTTAAACACCACAAGGTTTTATACACTAGCGGCGCTAAGTTGTTCAACTTTATTCATGATAATTGTTTAATTTCACGCAAGTTCATTGTGTCAATAAAATCAGTGAAGAACACGTGACCTAAGTGTTATACTAAATCAATTATTTTATAGCGTGTTTATTTATAGGTTCTGTTCAATAAATCAACAGTGAGTTTTGTTCAGCTTTCCTTTCTAAATAATAAAAATGTGATGCGCGATATCTAACGAAATCAACATAGCATTTACCTAGGTATCGATACTAACAATAAGGAATTACTTTCTATGGCCGAGACTACGCCACGTCCGACCAACTTTATTCGTCAAATAATTGATAAAGACTTAGCCTCAGGCTTGCATAACACCATATGCACGCGTTTTCCGCCTGAGCCAAATGGTTACTTGCATATGGGGCACGCTAAGTCGATTTGCCTTAACTTTGGTTTGGCAGAAGACTACCAAGGTAGCTGCAACCTGCGTTTTGACGACACCAACCCAGAAAAAGAAAACATCGATTTTGTGAATTCAATTAAAAACGATGTGCACTGGTTAGGCTTTGAGTGGCAGGGTAGGGAGCGTTATTCATCGGATTATTTTGAGCAGCTTTACGGATATGCGGTTGAGCTGATTGAAAAGGGTTTAGCCTATGTTGATTTTAGTACGCCTGAAGAAGTGCGTGAACGCCGCGGTACTCTGAAAGAGCCGGGCCAAAATAGTCCGTATCGCGATACTAGCCCAGAAGAAAACCTCAGCCATTTTGAGAAAATGCGAGCAGGTGAGTATAAAGAGGGTATTTGTAGCCTACGCGCTAAAATTGATATGACGTCGCCATTTATGTGCATGCGCGACCCGATAATTTATCGCGTGAAGTTTGCACATCATCATCAAACCGGGGATAAGTGGTGCATTTACCCCATGTATGATTTTACCCATTGTATTTCTGATGCTATTGAAGGTATTACCCACTCTTTATGCACACTTGAATTTCAAGATAATCGCCGGCTATACGACTGGGTAATTGAAAACATCACTGTTGAAGCTACCCCAAGACAATATGAGTTCAGTCGCTTAAACATGGAGTACACCGTGTTAAGCAAGCGTAAGTTAATACAGTTAGTTGAAGATGAGCATGTATCAGGTTGGGATGACCCACGCATGCCAACCATTGCTGGCTTGCGCAGGCGCGGTTATACGCCAGCTTCAATTCGTGAGTTTTGTTTGCGCATAGGCGTAACGAAAATGGATAACATGGTTGAGATGAGCATGTTAGAAGCCTGTATTAGAGACGAGCTAAACGCGCAAGCGCCTCGGCGTATGGCGGTTTTAGACCCGCTTAAAGTGGTAATCGAAAATTATTCAGAAGATCAAGTTGAATGGATAGACGCTGCAAGCCACCCCTCGGATGAGAGCATGGGGTCGCGTAAAATTGCGTTTAGCAAAGAGATTTGGATTGAAAAAGAAGATTTCAGAGAAACGGCTAACAAAAAATTTAAGCGTTTAGTACTGGATAAGGAAGTACGCCTGCGCAACGCTTATTTTCTGAAAGCGAACAGAGCAGACAAAGACGAAAACGGTGAAATTACTACCGTTTATTGTACTTACGACCCTGACACTTTAGGTAAAGACCCAGACGATGGACGCAAAGCCAAAGGCGTTATTCATTGGGTGAGTGCCGCTGAAGCAAAAGAAGCGCAATTTAACCTATACGACAGGTTATTTACGCTGCCTAATCCAGCAAGCCAAGAAGACTTTTCTTCAACAATTAACGAGTCATCTTTAATCGTTAAAAGAGGATACGTTGAGCCTGCTTTAGGAGATGTTGAAGAGCTTGAGCGTTTTCAGTTTGAAAGAACGGGGTATTTCTGCGTCGACCCGAGCAGTACTTCAGATAACCTGATTTTCAATCGCACGGTTGAACTTAGAGATACGTGGGCAAAGATAGGCGACTAGCAGTCACCCAACAATGACTATGATTAAGTTGCCAGCCTATTTGGGCTGGCAGTCTAAGCTTTGACCATTCACGCCGCGCGACACATCCGCCATCAAATAAACGTAAGTTGCCATAATTTGCTCAGGCGTTTTAAGCGTTTTTGGATCTTCACCAGGATAGGCTTTTGAGCGCATGCTGGTGCGAGTGGCGCCGGGATTAATGCAGTTAAAGCGTATTGCTTTGTTTTTATGTTCGTCCGCCAATATTTGCATCATGCCCTCGGTGGCAAACTTAGACATACTGTAGGTGCCCCAAAATGCTCTACCGCGACGCCCAACACCTGAAGACGTGAATACTATTGATGCCGTTTCGTTTTGTTTCATAAAAGGAAGTAGCGCCTGAACCATTAGGAACTGGCTTTTCACGTTAACCTGCATAACTTGGTCGAATTCTTTTTCTTTTATCTCGGTAAAAGGGCACAAAGTACCCAGCACGCTAGCGTTAAATAAAACACCATCTAATTTTCCGTACTCACCTGAAATAGTGTCTACAAGCCCTTGATAATGCTTCGCGGTAGCGCCCTCATGATCGAGTGGGACTATGCTGGGCTCTTTGCTCCCTTGCGCTACAATTTCATCAAAGGTTGCCTCAAGCTTGGCAACGGTTCTGCCCAACAATATAACGCTCGCGCCACATTTCGCATAGCTTAATGCCGCTTGTTTACCAATACCATCGCCAGCGCCGGTTACTAAAATAATTTTATTAGCTAAACTTTGCTCGTGTGCTTCAAATGCTAAATGCGGTAATGCGTCAGACATAACTTTACTTCATGAAATAAAAAGAGCGCGAATATTAACGCAGAATTTGAATTAGCTAAAGCTATCGCTAATACTTCCTTACATATAATATTTTTTATTACATTACGTTTACAAACACTTTGCAAAGTCGACGTAAAGTCAATACTATAGGCAGAATGAAACTGGTCATACTAGTTAAAGCAATAATAAAAGCTAGTTAGCCAACAATATTAGTCACTCAACAAAAAGTATCTACCGATTGAGTAGGGAGAAAGAATGAAAAAACTGTTAGTAAGCACAAGTATCGTAGCAGCATTGGGGCTTGCAGGCTGTGGTGGGGATGAGACCATCTCAGATATACGCGAAGAGACTCAGGTACAAACACCTTTGTCACGAATTGTGTTTGACCCAGCAAATGGCGACTTAAATATCCCTAACGATTTATTAATGCTGCCAGGCGATGATGGTTTCTTTGATTATACTTTGAACATTCCGGTTGCTGATCCATCAGATTTTAGTGACCCACAAAACGCATTAAATGTGTTAGATGGTTGGTCAACTAACACCCCATTTACGATTGACGTAGTTACTCCAGCAGGCGTGTCGATTGCGCGTAACACTTTATCAAGTGGTATACGAATTTTTGAAGCAACACTGGGCTTAGACCAAAGCGACCCAGACTGTGCGGTTATAAGTGTGCCAAGCGCAGGTTGTAAGATTGGCGATGAACTAACTTTTGGTGTTGATTATACGCTTCAGCTGCTCGACAGCGACACAATAAGCGTGATTCCACTGCGCCCGTTCAAAGGCGGTCAAGGCTATGTGATGACAATGACCACTGCCCTTGAAGACTCTACGGGTAAATCAATTCAAGGTTCTAGCACATGGGATCTTGTGAAGCAGGATATTGATAGCAATCCACTATCCACTGAATCTCAACTTTCTTTACAAGCCCTTGTGAATAGCCATATTGACGCGCTTGAGCCAACCGGCTTAACAAGAGATGAATTAACTTATGTGTCTGCTTTTACCGTGCAGTCTATTACGCCAGTAATGTCTACGATTAAGCAACTTTACGTTAGCGAATTCGCGCAAAGAACAGCTGCTGGTGACCCAACGGCAGGCGAGGCCCTACCTGCGATTGTTGTTGACTCTGCAGCGCCAAGCGGTAATGTAATGGAAGCATTGGGTATCGTATCTGATGCAGCTGTTCAAGGGGCGATTGACCTTGCATTGTCAAACCCAGCAGCAGCTCCACTTGCTCCATTGTTTGCAAGTGGCGATTTTACCGCGCTTACAACCTGTAACGGTTTGCTAGCAGCCGCGGGCGGTGTTTACAGCGCAGCAACCGGTCAGAGTTTTGCGCCATTTGATGCTGAAGTAAATGGCGTTGTACAGCAAATTGGTACAGGTATTCTTGGCCAAGGCGCCGGTCCTTTATGCGCAGCAAACTTGTATCAAGGTTCAGTATCCCTGCCTTATTACCTATCAATTCCACGCGCTGATAATCCAGCCGCTCCTGCGACTGAATTTTGGGAAGCAGCATGCGACTCAGGCATTGTATTAGCGGGCGCGGGTAGTGCAGTAAATGCTGCAACGCCAGGTCCAAATGATGAGTTTTGTAGCGCGCTGGGTCTTCGCGACTTGCGTATAAACGGTCAAAAGCTTGATAGAGACCGCAACTTGACAAAATTCAACCCAGTTCCACAAATGAAAGGTGGCAACATGGGAAGAGAGACGCTTGATGTGCAGGTAACCATACCTAATCCTGCGGTTGCTGGGGCTTTAGGCTTCAGTATTAGTATGCCAGACGGTGGATGGCCAGTAGTGATGCTTGTTCATGGTATCACGTCCAAAAAAGAAGATATGCTATCTATATCAGGCGCATTGTCGCTGGCTGGTTTTGCAACGGTTGCTATTGACCAACCTCTGCATGGTACTCGAGGTTTTGATGTTGACCCAACTAACCCTGGTGACGAAATCAACGCAACCACCGTAAGCGCAACCGCTTTTCTTAACTTAGCTAGTTTGCCGACTGCAAGAGATAACTCTCGTCAGGCGGTATCTGATTTGCTCGGTATGCGTTTAGGTTTAAATGCCTTTATCAATGCAACTGGCGACAGTGCAGTATCTGTAAATGGTGGCGATGTGTCACTTATGGGTGTTTCTCTAGGCGCTATTACTGGTGGTAATTTCGCTTCACTTGCGAATACACCCTTTGATGGTCAGTTAGCGCCATTTAGTCCATTATTTAATGTAAATGCGGTTTCGTTAGAATCACCAGGTGGTGGTTTAGCGCAGTTTTTACTTGAATCAGCTTCGTTTGGTCCTTTAATTAAAGGCTTTTTGTTGTCATCTGCTTCAGAAGACTTTCAAAACTATTTGATTGCAGTGTATGGCACAACCGACGTAACAGAAGCACAATTAGTTCAAGGAACCAACGACTTTTTAGCTTCGTTAAACGCTGAACAGGCTGCAGGTGTTAATGCAGTGTTTGCTCAATTTGCGTTTGCTGCACAATCAGTAAGCGATCAGTCTGACCCAATTAACTTCTTCGAAACCTTGGGACAAAACACTAATGTGCATATGATTACCGTCGTGGGTGATGGTGGTGAAAATTTACCAGACCAAGTGATCCCGGTGTCTACTACCATTCCACTTTCTGGTCAGTTACCGCTAGCGACATTGATGGATTTGGAAACTGTTGCTTCAACAGTTTCTTCGCCTAATCCTTTAAGCGGCATTGTGAAATACACAGCTGGCGCACATGCTAGTAGCATTAACCCAGGTCCTAATGCTGCGGTCACTGCAGAAATGCAGAGCCAAGTAGCAACTTATTTAGGCTCAGGTGGCAGAGTGATACAGGTAACCAATCCTTCGATTGTTACTAACTAAACTCAAATAATTAAAAACCCGCTGTTAAAGCGGGTTTTTTTTATCTCTTATTTGTGTCAAAGATAGTTAATATAAGATTAAATAATAGTTACAAATGTGTAAAACCAAGCCTAAATCTTTTATCATGAAACTGGATTAACAATAAGGCAAAAAAATGAAATTAAATCCTACCGCTAAGTTAATAAAACCCTTTTCGATTTGTGCCATAGCCTTAACGCTCATGGCCTGTGGCGATGGCAAAGATTTTGCCGTGGAGCCAACGCAGCCGCCACCGGTAATGCCACCTATGCCGCCACAGGCGCAAGTACCCAATTTTGACCCTGATGGAATACTTGAAGCAGACATTCGCTGGACTGAGTTTGGCGTTCCTCATGTGAAAGCAGACAACCTTGAAAGTATGGCGTACGGCGTGGGCTATGCTTTTGCAAGAGACAACATGTGTGTGCTTGCAGACCAAATCGTAAAGTTCAATTCAGAACGGTCCAAATATTTAGGCCCTGATAGAGTGCCAGGCTCAGGTGACTCAGAACATCTAATAAATGACTTTGGTTATCTTACGGTAGGAATTCGTGAGCAGGCGGAAGCTGGCTTCCCACAGATGACAGCCAATTCACGAGCCCTGTACCAAGGTTATGTTCAAGGTTACAACCAATATCTTTCTGATACAGGTATTGCGAATATTGATCCACAGTGTGCAAATCAACCTTGGATACAGCCTATTGATGAGATTGATTTATTGACCTATGCGCTAGGCGTAGCCTTGTTACCGGGCAATGCAAACTTCTTAGGTGCAATGTTTATAGCAGCTCCTCCGGGGGTTGATCCCTTGCCGCGTATGGTGAGTGCATCGCCAACGCAGATGAATATGTCGCCAGTAATCAAAATGCCTGAGACCAACCCGCAAGAAATGGGCTCTAACGGCTGGGGACTGGGCTCCGACATGACCGAAAACGGTAAGGGCATGGTGCTTG
Organism: uncultured Glaciecola sp.; assembly: GCA_964418575.1. Taxonomy (GTDB): domain Bacteria; phylum Pseudomonadota; class Gammaproteobacteria; order Enterobacterales; family Alteromonadaceae; genus Glaciecola. The sequence goes on along the minus strand of CAYQMI010000023.1, from coordinate 5,341 downwards.
GTAACCCGCACTTCCCGCATACGGGCAACCTTCGTTTTTGGCAATTTCAAACCACTATTCCCGGGTTTTTAAACGTGATTGGTGGCTCGTTAATGGGTATACCAGGTGTTGTCAACATCGGTTATAACGACAACATGGCTTGGACGCATACGTTTTCAACTGCCGAGCACTTTGTGATGTATCAACTTACTTTAGATGCCGACGACGCGAGTAACCTTACACACACAGTAGATGGTGCCTCACGTACAATCTTTAAAGAAACCCACACAATCGAAGTGGCTGTTGCGCCTGGCCAAACCATCATGTTAGAAAAAGACAGTTACAAGACTAACTATGGTCCAATGGTGTCTATACCGGGCAACTTTGAATGGGGCCCAGGCGGCAATGCATTTGCAATCAAGGATGCTAATTTACCTAACTTTGACATTGTTGATCACTGGCTTGCAATGAACCTATCATCGAGTATGGAAGAGTTTAAACAAGCCTTTGTGGACTACGACGGTGTGATATTCAACAACACCATGGCAGCGTCTAAGGAAGGGGAAGTATTCTATATTGATGACTCAACCGTGCCTAATTTGACGTCTACCGCAATTAGTGAGTTGATAAATAACCCGCTTTTAGCTGGAATACGTGAAGCAGCAGGCTTTACAGTGTTGCCAGGTTTTGCTTCTGTGTTTGATTTTAATGGGCCTGTTCCATACGAACAAGCGCCTATTTACGAGGGCACCGATTATGTGCAAAACTCCAATGATAGCTTTTGGCTAACTAATTTGGAGTCACCAATCACTGATGTGTCTCCGCTTTATGGTCAGGTGGGAAATCAGCAGAGCTTACGTTCTCGTTTGGCACATGTGCTATTGCAAGAAGCTGCAGGTTCTGATGGTAAATTTTCGCCGGCGGAAGTAGAAGAAGCGCTCTTAAACAATCGAAGCTATTTAGCGGATGCAGTGCTTCCAGAACTGCTTCAGGTGTGTCAGAGCAATCGCGAGACGCCAGTGGATGTAAATGGCACAGCGGTAAATATTGCACCTGCATGCGATGCCTTAGCTGGTTGGGATGGCACTATGAACTTATCTAGTTCTGGCGCTCATGTATTTAGAGAGTTTGCGTTTCAATTTAACCGCAATCCGCAGTGGGTAGTACCTTTCGATGTTTCGCAACCCGTCACCACGCCCAGTGGCCTTGTTGACAATGATATTACTTTACAACAGCTTGCAGTTGCTGTTGATAAAATAAATCAAGCGGGTATTGAGCTAGATGCAACACTTGGTGAGGTGCAGTTTGTGGAGAAAAGCACCATTGATGGACAACCGACTGGAGAGCGATTCCCATGGGGCGGTGCGCATAACGTTGAGGGCGGCTTTAACGTGTTTGACGTTCGCACTGGCAACAATGGTACAGAACTTCCACGTCACACGTATCCAACGATTGATTCAAGCACCCGTTTAAGTGCAGATGCAAAAGGGTATCATATTACCTATGGTTCAAGTTGGATGATGGTTGTTAACTTTACCGACGATGGTCCAGTAGGAAGAGGCTTGCTGTCGTATTCTCAGTCTAACTCGACGGTATCAGATAACTTTGACGATCAAACTGCGCTTTATTCTGAGCAACCAACACTTCGTCCTCTGAGTTTCACTGAAAGCGAAATTGCAGACGCACTGGTGGAAGAAATTTCTATAAGCACGAGTGCTCAGTAAGGCTCTTTGCGCAAATATAGAAATTAATTAACGTTAAATTAGAAAAAGGACATTTTTGTCCTTTTTCTTTTTCTATTTATCCCTATATAAAGCTACAGTATAAAAATTAGATAACAATATTTTTGGAGCGTTTCTTGGAGTTTTTATTCGAATATGGGCTATTTTTAGCCAAAGCATTTACCTTGGTCGTTGCTATATTAGTCGTTGTCGGCTTTGTTGTTGCAATGGCGAGTCGTCAGAAGCAACGTCCGGGTAATTTGGAGTTTGATTCAGTCTCCGAAGTTTTTGATGACTTAAAACGTCAGGCTGAGTCGGTATTACTCGACAAAGATGCTCTAAAAGAAAAACAAAAGGCCGAAAAGAAAGATAAAAAGAAGAAGAAAGACAAAGAACAGGATAAAAAGCCAAACCTTTTCGTCATCAATTTTGAAGGCGGCCCGATGGCGAAAGAAGTTGATAGCCTGCGCAAGGAGATTACCGCGGTATTATGCGTTGCTCAAGAAGGTGATGAAGTGCTAGTCAATGTAGAGAGCGGCGGTGGTGTAGTTCACGGCTATGGCCTAGCGGCTTCTCAATTGCAAAGAATAAAAGACAAAGGCTTAAAATTAACAATCAGCGTAGATAAGGTTGCTGCGAGCGGTGGCTATATGATGGCCTGTGTTGCCGATACCATTATTAGCGCTCCCTTTGCCATCATTGGCTCTATCGGCGTAGTTGCGCAACTTCCTAACTTCAACAAAGTATTGAAAAAGAACGATGTTGATTTTGAAATGCACACATCAGGTGAGTTCAAACGAACGCTTACTGTTTTTGGTGAAAACACCGAAGAAGGGCGTGAGAAATTTAAAAATGAACTAAACGAAGTGCATGGTATGTTTAAAGACTTCGTGTCAAAGCACAGACCAGATCTGGATATCGCAAAAGTGTCGACAGGCGAATACTGGTTAGGGCAAAAAGCGCTTGAATTAAAGTTAGTCGATAAAATACAAACCTCTGATGATTTTCTGCTGCAAGCCAATGAGAGTTATAAGCTGTATCGTTTGAAATATGCGACCAAGAAAACCTTAGCGCAGAAGCTTGGAATTGCTGCATCAGAAGGCGTTGAAAGTACCCTTAATAAGCTAATGACTTATGCTAAAAGTCCTTGGATGTAGGCGCTCTTTTGTAAAAACCTAAACATATAATGCTCAAGCACAAAAAAACAGCACCCAGTGCTGTTTTTTTATATCTACGGTTTATTAAGCAAGAAGCCGCTTAAAACCTAATAGCTATCGAGGCGCTTTGCTACCTGGGTTAGCTTCTTGAATCTGTTTTGTGTAGAAATCCTTAACAGAAAAACTACCTTTAGATTTTGCTGGTTTTTTTGCTGCAGGCTTTTTAGGGGCTGCTTCTTTTTTAGCAGGCTTTGCAGCTTTCTTTTCAGCCGCTGGTGCTTTTTCTTTGCTGGCTGCTTTGGCCTTAGCAGGAGTTTTAGCCGATTTACCACCCAATTCGCCAGCCATTTCGTCTAGCTGCGCCAAACGCACGTTTTTACCGCCATCAACGCTGTACCAACCACCTTTAGCTTCTATTGTGGGTGCTTTGCCATTTGCAGCTTCATAAGCCTTCGTAAACTTTTCGATTACGCTATCTTTATCTAGTTTGCTCATTGAGTAAAATACACCTTTATTGTTTTAATAATGTTAATATTTCTAAGTTTATACATAAACTTACGTAAAAGTCTAATTTCTTAACAAAAGGATGCTAAATTGCTTCGTAATCAGCTTTTAGGCGCGCTTAATGACATACTGCAACCGCATTTAATCAAAGACTACTGCCCAAACGGTTTACAAGTTGAAGGGCGTGATGAAATACAGCACATCGTAACAGGCGTAACCGCCAGCCAAGCTCTTATTGATAAAGCGATAGAGCTAAAGGCTGATGCTATATTAGTGCATCACGGATACTTCTGGAAAAACGAGGATTATTCCATTGTAGGCATTAAAAAACGCCGTATTGCTGCCTTACTAAAGAATGACATTAATCTATTTGCCTATCATCTTCCCTTAGATGTTCACCCAGTGCACGGAAATAATGCACAGCTCGGAAAACTATTAGGTTTAAGCGATATCAAGGCGCTACAAGACATCCTACCAAGTGGTATTGTGATGCAAGGCGAACTGAATAAAGCAATAACTTCCGATGAGTTTCAAACTCATTTAAAGAGCTGCTTAGGGCGCGAAATTGTTGCTGTCAGCAATCGCAATAGTATTCAACAACTTGCGTGGTGCACAGGCGGTGGGCAGGGGTTTATCGAACAAGTGGCAGCAGCTAGTCAAGATAATAAAATTGATGCATTTATATCTGGTGAAATATCTGAGCAGACCACACATTCCTCGCGAGAACTTAATATCGACTTTTATGCAGCCGGGCATCATGCTACCGAGCGTTATGGTGTAAAATCGCTTGGCGAATATTTAGCTACAGAGTACAAGCTAAAAGTGACTTTTGTAGATATTGATAACCCTGCTTAGGGCAATAAATCGGTAATGAAAAACAAAACAGGCAGTTTCGACGGTATTGCAAATAAATTTGATCAAAATATCTATGGCACAAGCAAGGGCAAGTTGCGTCACTTACTGCTTAAGCACTATTTGCAGGATGAAATACACACTTCGCACAACTTATCGATATTAGATGCTGGCGGTGGTACTGGTATGATGGCCGAGGTGTTTGCTGAACAAGGGCACAAAGTTGATATCTTAGATGTATCCCAAGAGGCTTTGGACATTGCTAAAACAAGGCTCGAGCGCTTCACTTCGACAGGTTTTATTTGTGACGGCATTTCTAGTGTTGATAAGCCTTATGACTTAATTCTTTGTCATGCTGTTTTGGAGTGGCTAGACGACCCACAAGCGGCAATTTTGCATTTGCTGGAACATCTGAACCCGAACGGTGTGCTTAGCCTAAGTTTTTTTAATAAAGATGCCATGCTGTTCAATAACGCGATTTACGGAAATTTTGACTATATTGCAAAGGGTATGAAAGTACGCAATGTGGTGCGCCTCAACCCCAATAATCCTCAGCCGCCACGGCTTATTTTCGAATTTTTAGAGAATATTGCAGGCGTGCGCGTTGAAATGAGTGCGGGTATACGGTGTTTCCATGATTACATGCGCGACATTAGTATGCAGTCTTCTAAGTTCGACGATATTTTGGCTTTGGAAAAAGCACATGGGGGAGATGAGCCCTTTAAATGGTTAGGAAAATACTTTTACATCAAAGTAAGGAAAATAGCTTAAGGACGGCGAGCATATCTATAAACTGAACACAAGGAATTAGATTGGTGTGATTACCAAGATACGACAAAGTCGCTTGGTGTTAACAGCATAAGTCGAGACTAATTCACATAAGTCTTGCCAATATCCTCACCCCACCATCTGCGGGGCTAAGTTCAACAAATGATTCTTTTGCCGTTACGGCAAAGGAATACTAAAGCGTTGATTGCTATGTGTGTAAATTTATGACGCTTGATTCTATAAACTGCTAAACTAATTACAGTAAAATTTTTGGGGATAGTGTTATGTCGAAAGCTCTTAAAAACCTTATGGATAGCATTGATCAAATGAGTACTAAAGAGAAAGCTCTAGCTGCTCATT
>CAYQMI010000022.1:0-37304 GCA_964418575.1 uncultured Glaciecola sp. | reverse complement strand
CGGGAACCCCCAAAAACAACATTTAAACCCCTTAAAGGCTGTAAATTTATGCATTTCTGCAATGTTTGAGAGATTACAGCTCCCGCTGTAATGACAGTGTTTGTTTAAATGCTGAACCGAACAGCATTACGCCTGTGCAGTAGTGGCAGCAAATTACCTAAACGCTCTATATTTCGCAAAGGGGGCAACGACAGTGTTGGGAGACGAAGGTAAACAATCCTCTCGGTTCTAGCTACGCCAAAATGTAGGTGAAAACAACACCAATAACGAGAACACCTCAAGACGACCAAACAACATCGCTGATACAAGCATCCATTTGCCGCCGTCAGACACTTCTGCATAAGTGCCAGCAACGCCGCCTAGGCCTGGGCCTAAGTTGTTTAATGTGGCTGCGGTGGCTGAGAAGGCGGTAATGTTATCGAGGCCGGTGCCAATCAAACCAATCATGATGATCACAAAGACAATGGCGTAGGCTGCAAAAAATCCCCACACAGCCTCTACCACCCTTGAAGGTATAGCTCTGTCTCCGAGTTTTACTGAATAAACGGCTTTAGGATGAATCAGTCGGTCGACTTCTCGCTTGCCTTGTATAAATAGTAGCAGCACGCGAATCACTTTTAGCCCGCCGCCGGTTGAGCCTGCACAGCCACCAATAAAGCTTGAGAATATCAGCAATATCGGCAAAAACGCGGGCCAAGATGAAAAGTCGGTGGTGGCAAAGCCTGCCGTGGTGCTGATGGAGACTGCTTGAATAAGCGCTTGGTCCAGAGCAAGTTCTGCGCTGTCGTATACTGAATATTTTACCAACACCAAAAAACATACCGTTATTAGGGCAAATTGAAGCGTAAAAAAGGTTTTGCATTCTGGGTCTTTGAAGTAGTTTTTAATATTGCGCCCACTCACAGCGGCGTAGTGCAGCGAGAAATTAAGCGCAGCTATCCATAAAAACACCACACAAACCACATTAACCGCCACGCTGTTAAAGTAGCCTAAGCTTGCGTCATAAGTAGAAAAGCCACCAATTGCAATGGTGGAGAAGGCGTGGCATACCGCATCGAAAACGCTCATGCCGGCTAACCAATAAGCAAAAGAACAAGCAATGGTGAGCGATAAATAAATGTACCAAAGGTGCTTTGCTGTATCGGCAATGCGCGGTGTCATTTTCGAATCTTTGACCGGACCAGGAGTTTCAGCGCGATACAACTGCATACCCCCTACTCCTAAAATTGGCAGTACGGCAACCGCTAGCACAATGATCCCCATACCGCCTAGCCACTGCAGCTGCTGGCGGTAGAACTGCACGGCCTTGGGTAAAAACTCAATGCCTTCGATGACGGTGGCGCCGGTGGTCGTTAAACCAGAGAAAGATTCAAAAATTGCGTCAGTGACGGTCATCTGTGGTTGTTCAAGCAAAGCAAATGGCAAAGCACCAAACATGGCTAGTACCGTCCAGAACAACACCACAATTAAAAAGCCTTCTTTGGCTCTGAGGTCTTCTTTACTTCGTCGATTGGGATACCAGAAGGCTAAGCCCGTTACTAAGCTCAAAAAGAAAGCAACAACAAAGGCTAGACCGCCTCCATCTTGATAAATCAAAGAGATTAACGCAGGCGGCAACATGGTAACGCTGAATAAGGCTACAAGCAGTCCCAAAATTCTGATAATGGCGCGATATTGCAATGCGTTTTGCCTTGTATTAGACCTAAAGAATAATAACGAAAATACGAAGTCGGCGAATGTGAACATTCAGTGTAATGTATTGTGTGCCTTTCGTAAAAAAAACTCAAACACAATGCCAAAATTTTAATTGTGTTTATAAGTTATTGAAGACCATACATAAAAAAATAAAGGTAATTTAATGCTTGGCAAGCTCGAATTTTGTGCTAAATTTATGTCCGTCGATTAGGCGTATTCTCGCTATAAGACGCTACGGAAGTCCAAAAAAAATTAAAATAGTAAAGGATATACGGCTCTCGCCCATGCATTATTCCTGAGACATTTCTGATATACTTTTTCTATGGTGGAAAAGGTAGAGTAATGCTGTCTTATTTTTACTTACCAACAAAGTTATCCACAAATAAATTATAAGTTGATAATAAATTACTTTATTAAAATCAACACCTTAATCCGAATACCATAAAAGAGTAAACGAATTATGCACAAATCCAGTAAGCCACCTTTGATCCTTGTCGATGGCTCTTCTTATTTATTCAGAGCCTTCCATGGCTTGCCTCCCCTTACTAACAGCAAAGGACAAGACACTGGGGCGATTTATGGTGTTGTAAACATGCTTAGAAGTTTAGTGAAAGACTATGAGCCTACACACATGGCGGTTGTATTTGATGCCAAAGGCAAAACCTTCCGAGATGAAATATATGACCAATACAAAGCTAACCGTCCGCCTATGCCGAATGAGTTGCGCAGCCAAATTGAACCTCTGCATACCATCGTCAAAGCCATGGGTTTTCCAATAATCGTTGAAGAGGGCGTTGAAGCCGACGATGTCATTGGCACTTTAGCTAAACAGGCTACAGAGCAAGGCATTGAGTGCGTGATTAGTACCGGCGATAAAGACATGGCTCAGTTAGTAAGCGAGCACGTAACCTTAATCAATACCATGACCCGAACGACGATGGACTTAGATGGCGTGGTCGAAAAATTTGGCGTACCGGCTGAGCTCATCATCGACTTTTTAGCCTTAAAAGGCGACAAAGTAGACAACATTCCAGGCGTGCCCGGTGTTGGTGACAAAAGCGCGGTGGCAATGTTAAACGGCATTGGCGGTGTGCACGCCATCTACGACAACCTAGATAAAATAGCCGAATTAGAATTCCGAGGCGCGAAAACCATGGGCGCTAAGATGGCTGAATATAAAGAACAGGCTTTGCTTTCGTATGAATTGGCTACCATTGCCTGCGACTTAAAACTCGAATATGTGCCTACAAGTTTGAACATGAACGAAATGGACAAGGCGCAGCTTAAAACCTTATTTGCTGAACTCGAATTTAAAAAATGGTTAAGCGAAGTCAGCGGCGATAGCGAAAGTTATGTAGATGCCGTTGATAGCAATGACACAAATAGCAGCTTTGATGATTCATCACCCTCGCAGATAGCTGAATTTGATCACGACAAATACATCACCATTTTTGATAAAAATGCATTTGCTGATTTAAAAAAGCGCGTAGAGCAAGCGGAGTATTATGCAATTGATACCGAGACCACTAGCATTGATTACATGCAGGCTGAACTGGTGGGAATTAGCCTAGCCTTTGCGCCAAACGATGCTTACTACATTCCCTTAGCACACGATTACCCCGGTGCGCCGGAGCAGCTTGAGCGCAAATGGGTACTGGCTGAATTAAAGGCCTTGCTTGAAGAGAACGACAGTAAAAAAGTAGGGCAACATATAAAGTACGATAAAAACGTACTCGCAAACTACGGCGTAAGCTTAAACGGTATTTTATGTGACACCATGTTGGCCTCTTACGTGTTAAACAGCGTCGCCACAAAACATAATATGGACAATTTGTCGCTTAAATACCTTGGCCACAAATGCATTGGCTTTGAGGAAATCGCTGGAAAAGGCGCGAAGCAGCTCACATTTAATCAATTAGAATTAGATGTTGCCAGTCGCTACGCTGCTGAAGATGCTGATGTGACCTTACGATTATACGAAGCTTTGAAAGAGCTATTAGACAAACAAGAAGGCCTAACGTCGGTATTGAATGATATTGAAGTGCCACTATCCTCTATTTTGGCAAAGATGGAACAAACGGGCGTGCTAATCGATTCACAAATGCTCGCACAGCAAAGCCAAGACCTAGCAAAGCGAATTGTGGAATTAGAGGAGCAGGTACATTCCCTAGCCGGCGAAAGTTTTAATTTAGGCTCAACCAAACAGCTTCAGCATATTTTGTTTGATAAAATGTCTTTACCCGTTGTGAAGAAAACCCCAAAAGGCGCGCCCTCCACTTCTGAAGAAGTGCTGCAAGAATTAGCCAATGATTACGAACTTCCTGCGCTTATTATGCAGTATCGCGGCTTGTCCAAATTAAAGAATACTTACACCGACAAGCTTCCAAAGATGATTCACCATCGAACAAATCGCGTTCACACCTCCTATCATCAGGCGATAACGGCCACAGGTCGCTTGTCGTCAAGTGATCCTAACTTGCAGAATATTCCCATCCGCACCAGCGAAGGAAGGCAAGTTAGGCAAGCTTTTGTACCGCAAGATGGCTTTAAAATGGTGGCGGCAGATTATTCTCAAATCGAACTTAGAATAATGGCGCATCTGAGCAAAGATGCAGGCTTATTAAAAGCCTTTGGTGAAGGTAAAGACATCCATAGTGCAACAGCAGCTGAAGTTTTTTCAGTTCCCCTTGAGGAAGTGACAACGAACCAACGCCGCAGTGCAAAAGCCATAAACTTTGGGCTTATTTATGGCATGAGCGCATTTGGTTTATCTAAGCAGCTAGGAATTTCTCGTCAAGATGCGCAGATGTATATGGATACCTACTTTGAGCGCTACCCCGGTGTACTTAAATATATGGAGGCAACGCGAGAAGGCGCAAAACAAACTGGCTATGTCACCACCGTGTTTGGCCGCAGATTATATCTACCCGAGATTAATGCCAGCAACGGTGCACGTCGCAAAGGCGCAGAGCGGGCAGCAATAAACGCGCCCATGCAAGGTACTGCCGCCGACATCATTAAAAAAGCGATGATCGACGTCGCCGCATGGATAGATAGCCTTGGCAATACAAATGACATCATCATGATCATGCAGGTTCACGATGAATTGGTCTTTGAAATTCGTGACGACAAGCTAGACCAGTTTATCCCCAAAATCTGCGAGGTAATGCAAAATTGCGTGACAATTGATGTGCCATTGCTAGTAGAAGCAGGTGTCGGTAAAAACTGGGACGAGGCCCATTAAAGATATTTTTCAAGATTATGAAAATATTTTGGAATTATTTGAACTAACACCAAACAATTCACTCATATAGATGTGTGTTGTTCTCCCTGAGTGGTTCGCCCCGAAAGTTTTTCGGGGCTTTTCTTTTTCTGGCCTGCTAGTTCTGTTATTCCTTTGATGTTTTAGCTACTGGTTTTTCGACGCCTAACCAATTCAACAATACTCCCTCAGCCTCGCCTAAACCAACGCCGGTTAATGAAGAGAATGCCTGTACTTGGACATCTCCCATAAACGCCATAGATGCTTCACGCACCATTAGCACTTGCTGTTTGCGCTTTCCGGCTTTGAGCTTATCGGCCTTTGTTAATAGCAGTAAAACTGGCAATTTAGCGCTTACCGCCCAATACACTAACTCTTGATCCAAGTCTTTTAGAGGATGCCTAATGTCCATTAATACCACTAAACCCTTCAGACATTCGCGTTTTTGCAGATACTCTCCTAAAGCCTTTTGCCATTTTTGCTTCATAGCTAAAGGGACTTTTGCATAGCCGTAACCTGGCAAATCCACGAGTCTGCGTTTTTCATCGAGCTCAAAAAGATTAATTAGTTGAGTCCGACCAGGGGTTTTACTTGTGCGTGCCAAGCTATTTTGGCGGGTTATTTTGTTAAGTGCGCTAGATTTACCCGCATTGGAGCGGCCAGCAAAGGCTATTTCTATGCCGTCAAAAGGTTCCAGATGGGCAATATCTGGGGCGCTGGTTAAAAATTTTGCTTGAGTAAAATATGACATAAGTTCCCAAAATTTGTTAGAAACAGACTAAAAGTGTATGAATACATTTACCGATCATGCATTTAAATCGATAGTATTACTAGGTAAGAGTTTTTTTAATAGCGGATTTGTGTAAAATATGACGCCATCACAGTATGGTGATTTGTTAAACCGTATCTTAAGAGAGATTAAGTATGAAAAAATTATGTTTGCTTTTAGGGCTCATCCTTACAAGCGCAACAAGCGTTGCTATAGACGGTGACCCAGAAGCAGGAAAAGCGAAGTCTGTTACTTGTGCAGCCTGTCACGGCACAGATGGTAATAGTGCGATCCCACTTAATCCAAAAATTGCCGGGCAACATGCTGGTTATTTATTCAAGCAATTAAGCGAATTTAAACTTGCAGGGCAAACTGCGGGTAAAGAAGGACGCAACAATGCCGTGATGAATGGCATGGCAGCCCCTCTCTCAGAACAAGACATGAAAGACTTAGCGGCGTACTTTTCTAGCCAAGAGCTTAAAATAGGTTCAGCGCCAGAAGATGTTATCGCTGCGGGTGAAGCTTTATACCGTGGCGGCGATGCAGAGCGTGGTATTACTGCTTGTATTGCTTGTCACAGCGCAGATGGTAAAGGAATGAACTTAGCCGGTTTCCCAGTGTTGAGCGGTCAGCACGCACAATATACCAAGCAGCAGCTTGAAATGTTTAGAAGCGGACAGCGTAACAATGACCTCAACGGAATGATGCGTGATATTGCAGTGAAATTAACTGATGAAGACATCGCAATTTTATCCGCTTATTTAGAAGGTCTTTATTAACACGGCGTGAAATAAAGCTTTCTAAAATTTAGTTTAAAAAAGTTATGTAAATAAGTTGTAAAAATTTTTAAGTTGGGTATTATGCTTCCCAACTTACTCGCAAAGCTTGATTAAATCTGGTTTTGTGAGTATGCTCTAACAATAATAAAGCGTAACGGAATACCAAAAACAACCTAGCTTGTTTTGAAAAGAATAATAAAAAGTGAAATGAGTCTAAAGAAGCACATGAAGTGCTAAACGGGAGAGGTGTCACAAGACACTGATTAATATTAAGGTGATATCTTCGGGTATCACCTTTTTTCTTGTCTTTAATATTCAAGAAATATTTGACCTACACACCTTCAGAGCGCAATCAAAATATCTGCGAAACTGTCGAAATTATAGACGATAAGCAAACAACTTCGTCCCTTTCAAAATATTATTTAAGAGAACATTATGGCACGCGTTAAAAAATCTCGAAAAGTTGGCAAAATCGGGATTACTAAAACAGAAAGTCCCAAAAAGCCCAGTAAACCTCAGTTAGGCAAATCAACCAATACTTCTGGCAATAAGGCGGGTACTCGTCAGCAAGTCGCGAATACCAATACGTCAAAAGGCAAAAGCAAAGACAAACAAGACCCTCGGATTGGTAGCAAAAAATCAATCGATTTGAGCAAGTATAAAAATACCAAACAAACGCTTAGCGAGACCGAAGTTAAAACTCGTACTTTGTCGCCGCAACAAGAACTAGATGCTATTGAACAGGACTCACGTTTAGAGCAACTGCTTGAGAAACAAGAGCTAAGTAAACTCAGCAGTACTGAGCAAGCCTACCTTGATAAAACGCTTAAACGTCATAAACAGCTGTGCGAAATGCTCGGCATTGACACCGCAGAGGAAGAATCTGATTGCGACACTGATCCCTTTTCTCAGTTAGATGCAATAAGACTAGACGATTTCAAAGACTAGAAGAGTATTATGGAGTGGATTTTAGCCGGTGTTGGTGCGCTGATTATCATAGGCCTAAGTATATACGCGGGCCGCTTGTTGTTTTTATTGCAAATGCAGAAAAACCGCCACCAGCAAGCAAGAGACAAGCGCATCGAAAGTATGACGACCAGCATTCAAACCATTGCCTTTGCCATGCATCAGCAGCAGTGCGACCTATCTGAGGGCGTGATCAGAATTTGCCGTCTACTCGAGGCGATGCCTTTAGACCCACTCCCAGATTATCAGAATCACTATCCAGCGGTGCATGCTCTGTTCGACAAAGTTAAAAATTATCCCACCCACGAGCAACGCAATGCACTCTCTAAAAAAGAGCGTCGTGCACAAGATAAAGAACGCGAACAGTTTGAAAGTGAAGCGGAGTCAGCCATATTGCTCGAAGCAGAAAAACTCAAGGTTTTTGAGGCGAAGTAATCTCTAAGTTGCTCCTTGTTTTATAATCACCATAGTTTTTTAAAACATCAGTCAGAAACTATGCGCTTGTGTGATTTTTGTTGGTCTTCAAGGGTTACCAAGCGATAGCAATACAAGGTATACTACGCGCTTTATTTCATCCACTCAGAGCACATTTGCCGGTCTAATATGCAAAAATACGATCTCGATACTTTTCAAGGGCTCATCCTTGCCCTCCAAGACTACTGGGCGCAACTTGGTTGTGTCATCATTCAGCCTCTTGATATGGAAGTGGGAGCGGGTACTTTTCATCCCATGACTTTTTTACGCTCTTTGGGACCAGAGCCCATGAACAGCGCTTACGTGCAGCCTTGCCGTAGACCAACTGATGGCCGCTACGGCGAAAACCCGAATCGTTTACAACACTACTATCAGTTCCAGGTTATGCTCAAGCCCTCTCCCGACAATTTTCAGGAGCTTTATTTAGGCTCACTTGAAGCGCTCGGTTTTGACCCCTTAGTACACGATATTCGATTTGTAGAAGATAACTGGGAGTCCCCCACCCTTGGCGCTTGGGGTTTAGGCTGGGAAGTGTGGTTAAACGGCATGGAAGTGACGCAGTTTACTTATTTTCAGCAAGTAGGCGGTATCGAATGTAAACCCGTAACGGGAGAGATCACCTACGGACTTGAACGCTTGGCGATGTATATGCAAGGCGTCGACAGTATTTACGACCTAGTATGGACAAAGGGTCCTTTTGGCACCGTGACGTATGGCGATGTATTTTTACAAAACGAAAAAGAGCAGTCTGCTTACAACTTTGAGCATGCTAACGTGCCATTTTTATTCGAAACTTTTGACCAATGCGAAAGCGCTTGCGAAAAGCTTATTGAAGCAAAGCTCCCTCTGCCAGCTTATGAACAAGTGATGAAAGCCTCTCATGCTTTTAACTTACTTGATGCTCGCCACGCAATCTCAGTGACCGAACGTCAAGGTTATATTTTACGTGTACGCACTTTATCTAAAGCAGTAGCGCAAATGTATTATGATTCACGTGAGGCGCTTGGCTTTCCGCTATGTAACTCAACTTCTTCTGTTAATAACAGCGCAGGGGCGAAGTAAGCATGACCGATAATACTACTTTAGATACTTTGCTGATTGAATTGGGAACAGAAGAGCTACCACCAAAATCACTCAAACAACTGACCGATAGCTTTGCTCAAGGCATCAAAGATGAACTAACAAAACGTGACTTTAGTTTTGAGCATTCGTATGGCTACGGCGCACCAAGACGCTTAGCGGTCAGGTTTACTCAATGTCAAAACATTCAGGCTGATAAAGAAATAGAGAAACGCGGACCAGCCGTGTCTGCAGCCTTCGACGCCGACGGCAATCCAACTAAGGCAGCGACTGGCTGGGCAAGAGCGAATGGCATTGAAGTAGCAGATGCTGAGCGCATGGTGACTGATAAAGGCGAATGGCTACTGCACAAGGCTACCGTGCCCGGCAAGCGTTTAGCAGATGTGATTGAAGATGTGATAAGCCAAGCCCTAAAACAATTGCCTATTGCAAAGGCAATGCGCTGGGGCGCGAAGGAAGCCGAATTTATTCGCCCGGTGCACACCTTATGCGTCATGTATGGCGAGCAGGTTTTGCCTGCAAACATCATGACTATCGCGTCATCAAATCAATGCTCGGGTCATCGCTTTCACGGTGAGCATCGCTTTACGATAAAACATGCAGACCAATACGAAGCGCAAATGAAAGCGCAATATGTCATTGCGAACTATGAAACGCGTATGCAGGCAATTGCCGATCAATTACAAGCTCAGGCGAACGCCTTAGGTTTAGTTGCTGACTACGACCAAACGCTGTTAGAAGAAATTTCTTCTTTAGTAGAATGGCCTGTTGTATTGCAAGCAAAATTTGAAACACGCTTTTTACAAGTACCTAAAGAAGCGCTTATCTATACAATGAAAGATGACCAGAAGTACGTTCCTCTTCTTACACAAGACGGAGATTTGAGCGAGACCTTCTTGTTTGTATCAAACATTGAAAGTAAAGATCCTAGTCAGGTGATATCAGGCAACGAGAAAGTGATACGTCCTCGTTTAGCTGATGCAGAGTTTTTCTTTGAAACCGATAAGAAAACTACCCTGCTCGATAAATCAGAAAAACTCAACGATATCGTTTTCCAAAAATCACTAGGAAGTATCGCAGATAAAAGCCGCCGCGTTGCTAACATCACGCAAATTATAGGCAAGCTTATTGATGCTGATAGCACGACCCTGGCGCATGCAAAGCGTGCAGCACTCATAGCAAAAGCAGACTTAGTCTCAGACATGGTGATGGAGTTTACCTCTGTACAAGGCACTATGGGTAAGCATTATGCACTGCACGATGGTGAAGCAAATGAAGTGGCGCTTGCGATTGAAGAGCAATACCTTCCGCGTTTTGCGAATGATGAACTTCCGCAATCACAAGTAGGTTTGCTACTCTCACTGGCAGAAAAACTCGATACCCTTGTAGGTATTTTTGGTGTTAACCTAATTCCAAAGGGCGATAAAGACCCCTTTGCACTTAGAAGAAGCGCAATTGGTATTTTGCGCATGCTGGTAAGCTTTGAGCTTGATGTAAAAGTCGCTGAGCTGATTGAGAAAGTCACCCGAGAGTTTGGCGCCCTGCTCAAAAACAAAGATACTGCAGAGCAAGTATCCGCATTTTTATTTGACCGCTGCAAGCCTTTCTATGCAGATCAAGGTATTTCTGCAGATGTGGTTAATTCAGTGATGGCGGTTGAAACCACCGGATCACTTAGCGATATCAACAAACGCATATTGGCGGTATCAGCCTTCACTCAACTGCCCACAGCAACAAGCTTAGTGGCAGCAAATAAACGTGTTGCGAATATTCTCAATAAAAACGATATTTCCTTTGAATCTGAGCAAAGCGTAGACTCGGCGCTGTTAAGTGAAGAACAAGAAAAAGGCTTATTTGATGCTTACAGCATCACTAAAGATAAACTTAGCTCACAAGCTCATAAGCTTGACTACGAACAAGTCCTGCTTGAGCTGAGCGGCTTAAAAGAGCCCTTAGACGCGTTTTTTGACAAGGTTATGATCATGGCCGACGATGAAGCGGTGAAGCAAAATCGGATTTGCTTAATTGCCAACGTGCGTCTGCTGTTTTTGTCTGTTGCCGACATATCAGTCATTAATCTGTAGTAGATTGAGATAAGTGAGCTAGGTTCATGTGTAAACTATTTAGAATTTGTATTGTATCTTTTGCAGTGTTGCTAACTGGTTGTGCCGTGCCTAGCTCCTCTGAGCTTTTCTCTTCTGAACCAGAAAAAGACTACAGCGATGTATATTTGCGCGGCGTTTTTAATTGGTGGGAAGCTACCGAAGCATTTAAATTCGAGCCTGTTGATGCCTCTACCTATTCAGTTGAAGTTGAGTTGATTGCAGACGGTCAACCTTATGACTTTAAAGTAGCAAATAGCGATTGGTCTCCTGCTTATAATTGCGGGCTTGCGACTCAATCGACTCCTTTATCATTAAATACCGAAGTTGAACTTTACTGTTTTAGCGATTCACTGAACTTACAATTCATCCCTTCTGAAACCGCGATTTACCTTTTTGAACTAGATGTGTCAAATAGCCAGTACCCTCAAATTACTATTATTGCGTTGAATTAGTTTTTATAATTCAAATGATTTAAGCAATTGTTGGATATACTGCCTATTCAGCGTTAACATCTAACTATCGTGGATTTACAAAGGTATTTGCGTGATAGACCCTACCATTGCATTAGTCGCTGTTGGCCTGCTTTCAATCTCAAGTCAATATTTAGCATACAAAGTTAAATTACCCGCAATATTGTTTTTGCTCATTGCCGGTATCATTGTGGGACCTGTTACTGGGATTTTTACCGCTGACCAATTATTTGGAGACTTATTATTTCCAATAGTGTCTCTTGCGGTTGCGATCATTTTATTTGAGGGTTCTTTAACACTTAAATTTAGTGACATAAGTGGTCATGGGAACATGGTGCGCAACCTTTGCACCGTTGGTGTTTTCATCACGTGGCTGGTGGTTACACCTGTTGCATACTATTTTCTTAATATTCCCCTTGGATTGGCCGCACTTCTTGGCGCAATTGTTACGGTTACCGGCCCAACCGTTATTGTTCCAATGTTAAGAACCGTTCGACCCTCTGCTAAGATTGGCAATATATTGCGCTGGGAAGGCATTATCATAGACCCTATCGGCGCACTGTGTGCTGTATTGGTGTTTGAATTTATACTGACTCAACAAGATGCCATAACCCATACTTTATTGGCTTTTGGTCAAACGGTCATGTCTGGCTTGGTGCTAGGTGTGCTTACAGGTTATTTGCTTGGGCTTGCCTTGCGTCATAATCTTATTCCTCATTATCTGCAGAACACGGCTACCTTAACTGTAGTGCTGGCATCCTTTGCGTTTTCGAACCTGTTAGCGCATGAATCAGGCTTACTTACTGTCACCATCGCGGGTATGATTTTAGCCAATATGAAAAACGTCGATGTTTCGGACATCCTAGAATTTAAAGAAACCTTAAGCGTTTTATTGATATCGGGCTTATTCATATTACTGGCAACTCGGATGGACTTTGCTGCTATTCAGGCGGTTGGAATGGGCGCGGTGATTGTGGTTGCGGCGGTGTTATTTATTGCACGACCAGCATCGGTTTTCGTTTCTGCTATTGGTACGAACCTAGCGTTAAAAGATAAGTTATTGCTAAGCTGGATTGCGCCTCGCGGCATTGTTGCCGCAGCCGTTAGCGCGTTATTTGCACTTAAACTAGAGGCTGAAAACTACCCACAGGCAGAAGTCCTAGTGCCAATGGTATTTATCATTATTATCGCCACGGTTGTTATCCAAAGCTTAAGCTCTGCCAAAGTCGCATCAATGCTTGGCTTGCGCTCTCCTGAGCCGAATGGCTTGTTTTTGTTCGGCGCAAACCAGTTCTCACGCCAGCTCGCGCTTGAGCTAAAAAGTAATAACACGCCTGTAATTGTTGCCGACACCAACTGGGATGCCGTAAAACAAGCAAGGATGGAAGACATTAAGACCTATTTTGGGAATCCGATGTCTGAACATGCCCAGCGCCATCTCGATCTGACAAGTATGGGCTCAAGCTTGATTTTATCCCCCTATAAACAGCTCAATCCCCTAGTAATGATGCATCTTGAACACGAACTCGGTAAAGAAGCGACTATACTTGGACTTAGCACTAAAGAAACAGAAGGAATGACGAGTCACCAGGTTTCAAATGCCTACGCTAAAAAGCTTGGTCTGTTCGATTCACATATCACCTATACCTATTTAGCAAGTGCGATGCAGCGCGGAGCTATTATTAAGACCACACCCATTACAGATGAGTTTAAGTATGAAGACTATCTTGCTCGCTATAATAACGATTTGGTGCCGCTTTTGTACATTTATGAAGGACAGGTCAATGTGTTCTCAGGACATAAGCTGTCGACGCCGAAGGCTGGAAGTAAAGTGATTAGTCTTATCTTAAAACCAGAATCAAACACGACTCAGAATAGCAAGCAAGAGAGCTAACGTGAACGCGCATGGCGCTTTTATCGTGTAGCGATTGTTTTTTCTGCATTTGGGCTTGCTTCGCCCGTGCTTGAATTAAAAAAAAGCGCCTTTAATAAGGCGCTTTATAGTTAAGCTTTTCTCATAAAACTACACGTCTAGGTTTTCAACATTAAGCGCGTTTGTTTCAATAAAGTCTCTTCTAGGCTCTACATGGTCGCCCATCAAAGTAGTGAACAATTGGTCGGCACCAATCGCATCCTCAATGGTCACTTGTAGCATACGTCGAGAGTTTGGATCCATCGTGGTTTCCCAAAGTTGCTCTGGATTCATCTCACCTAGCCCTTTGTAGCGCTGAATGTATTGACCACGCTTCGCCTCTCCCATTAGCCAATCTAATGCTTGTTCAAATGTATCAACCGGCAAAGTCTTTTCGCCGCGTTGTACATAAGCACCGTCTTCCATTAGATTATTAATGGTTTGATTCAAAAGCATCATTTTTTGATACTCAGGAGTAGACATAAACTCTTGATTTATAAGATATTCATAGTCTATTCCATGGCGTTTCATAATAATAACGAGTTCGTTCTTACCCGCGTCATCCAGTCTAATTTCAAATAAGAAACTCTGGCCGCTGTCTTCAGTCTGACTTAGCTTAGCTACCAGTTCTTCACCTAATAGATTCAGCTTAGATTTGTCATCCAGTAAGTTTTGATCAAGCACATCTGAATATACGAGTTGCTTAAGAATTGACTCTGGCATTCTTCTGCTCATGCGAGCAATCATGGTGAAAGTGGTTTGGTAAAGTCTTACCATATTCTCAAGGGCCACGCCTTGAATAGCTGGAGCAGAATCACTCACATACAAGCTTGCGCCATCCACTGCAATGTTAGTTAAGTGGTCTGTCAATGCAGGCTCATCTTTTAAGTACTGCTCTTGCTTACCCTTCTTGATTTTATAAAGCGGCGGCTGTGCAATAAATATATGACCACGCTCAATCATCTCAGGCATTTGACGGAAGAAAAAGGTCAATAGCAAGGTGCGGATGTGCGAGCCATCAACATCAGCGTCAGTCATGATAATGATGCTGTGATAACGCAATTTATCGGGGTTATATTCGTCCCTTCCAATACCACAACCAAGGGCCGTGATTAAGGTAGCCACCTCTTGTGAAGATAACATCTTATCAAAACGTGCTTTCTCTACGTTTAAAATTTTACCTTTAAGCGGAAGTATCGCTTGGTTTTTTCTGTTACGACCCTGCTTTGCTGAACCACCTGCCGAGTCGCCCTCCACTATATAAAGTTCAGATAGTGCGGGATCTTTCTCTTGGCAATCTGCTAATTTACCGGGTAATCCTGCTAAATCTAATGCGCCCTTGCGGCGAGTCATATCCCTAGCTTTTCTTGCTGCTTCTCTGGCTCGAGCAGCATCAATTATCTTATTTACGATAATTTTACTATCTGCAGGGTTTTCAGCTAGGTAGTCTGTTAGCTCTTCACCCATACTGCTTTCTACAGCAGTTTTCACTTCAGAAGATACAAGTTTATCTTTTGTTTGTGATGAGAATTTAGGATCCGGCACTTTAACCGAAATAATGGCTGTCAGACCTTCTCTTGCGTCATCGCCACTGGCATTGGTTTTATTCTTCTTGTTATAGCCTTCTTTTTCCATGTAGTTATTCAAGGTACGCGTAAGCGCTCCTCTAAAACCGGCTAAATGGGTACCGCCATCACGCTGAGGAATATTATTAGTAAAACAAAACACATTTTCTTGGAAGCTGTCATTCCACTGCATGGCAACTTCTACAGCAATGCCGTCTTCTCTTTCGAGGCTAAAATAAAACGCAGTAGGATGGATAGAGTTTTTATTCTTATTGAGGTACTGAACAAAAGCGCGTATTCCGCCCTCGTAATGGAAGCGCTCTTTGCGTCCGTCACGTTCGTCTTCCAATATAATAGAGACACCAGAGTTCAGGAATGATAGCTCTCTAATACGTTTGGCAAGTAAATCGAAATGGAATTCAACGTTAGTGAATGTCTCTTCACTTGGCCAGAACCGAATGATGGTACCTGTTTTCTCAGTATCACCTATTGGTGCCAGCGGAGCGTCTGGTACACCCATGCTGTATGATTGTTCGTATACTTTCCCGCCGCGGCGGATAGTCATTTTAAGCTTTTTCGATAGCGCATTTACTACTGAAACACCAACGCCGTGAAGACCGCCAGAAACCTTGTAAGAATTGTCATCAAACTTTCCGCCGGCATGAAGAACAGTCATAATAACTTCTGCAGCTGATACACCCTCTTCTTCGTGGATATCAGTAGGAATACCACGTCCGTCGTCACTTACTGATACTGAATTATCGGAGTGTATTTTTATAATGATATCACTGCAGTGACCAGCTAAAGCTTCATCAATCGAGTTATCAACAACTTCAAATACCATGTGATGCAAGCCAGTTCCGTCATCAGTATCGCCGATGTACATACCTGGGCGTTTTCGTACTGCATCTAATCCTTTAAGTACTTTGATACTCGACGAGTCATAATTGTTTTCTGACATTTTTACTCCTCATTCACGTGGTCATGTTTCACGTGGAACACTTTTTTATTGTTATACTTTTCTGCAAATGACAGCTGCTGCCGTTCAATTGCAGTGACAAATACTTGTGCTTGCTCAGCAACAATCGTATCCAAAAAAAACTCTCTGGTTGCAACGTCTAATTCAGCCGCTATATCGTCAACTAAAAATATACAGCTTTTGCCTGTATATTCTTTTAGCAAACGTACCTCTGCAACTAAAAGCAAAGATACTAATACTCGCAACTGACCTCGAGATAGATATTCTGCTGCTGGTTTTCCGTCTATTAAAAACTGAATATCGGCTTTATGTGGCCCAGACGTTGTACTTCCTCTTAGGATATCTCTCGATGTTTTGGCGCTCAATGACTCACTGAGCGTTGCGCCTGAATCCCAACCTTGATTATACCTTAATTCAACTTCTACATCAGGTTTAAATTCGCCGTATAAGCCCTTTAATTGGCGATTTAAGGCATTTAAATAGTTTACGCGTTGCTGTGTAATGGCAGTACCCTGTTCAGCAACGATTGAAGCCCACACATCTTGATCTAAAAACCAATCTTCGCTCTTACCATACGCGGTTTTCAAAAGTGCATTCCGCTGACTTATGGCATTTCCATAAGCCCTGCTCGCGTGATAAAAATTATGTTCCACGTGAAACAATAGCCAATCTATGAAACGACGACGCAGCATTGGAGCACCAAGAATCAGCTCACTACTTTGGGGTGTAAATATTTGAATAGGTAGAATTCTAGCAACATCAGAAATGCGCCGTGTCTTCTCAGAGTTTATATTAAATACAAATCCATCTTCTTTGCTACGACTCGCTCCAAGCACCTGCTCGCTATCGTTCGTCAAATACCGACAAAAGCTCGTCGCACTGGTCGCGTTATTCTGAATTATAGTGTTGGGTTTATTGGTTCTAAAAGAGCGTCCGTACCCAAGCAAATGAATCGCTTCTAAAACACTAGACTTGCCCGCGCCGTTCAGGCCATAAATTAAATTAAAAGATGGAGAAGGACTTATCGAAGCTTGAGAGAAGTTGCGGAACGATGTCAACCGCAACTGAGTGATATGCATATGCTGTAGTTACAATTACAGTCTCATTGGCATGATGACATATTGCGAGGATTCATCTTCAACTGTCTCATCGTTCTGTTTCTTCATGCCATGCACAAGCGCACTGGCATTAGAGTCAGACAACTTAAAAATAACCGACTGTGAGTCTATCGCGTTAAGTGCATCAATTAAGTAGGCAACGTTAAATCCAATCTCTAGTGACTCACCGTCGTAATCTACGTCAATTATTTCTTCTGCCTGTTCTTGCTCCGGATTAGTCGCCGTTATTTTTAACTCGCCTGGATCAAGGTTCAATCGAACACCCTTGAATTTTTCGTTAGTTAAAATCATCGCTCGAGAAAACGCGCTCTTTATGAATTCTCTATTAACAATTAGTCCTTTATCAGTGTTTTTTGGAACAACACGATTGTAATCAGGAAAACGACCGTCGACCAACTTGCTGGTAAAAATAAACGAAGTACTAAAAATACGGATATGGTTTGAGCCAAGTTGAACTTTAATGTTGGCATCAGATTCGTCAATCAGACGCGCAATTTCCATTACCCCCTTGCGAGGAATAATTACCTGTTTAACAGGAAGTTGGCCAGCCTCATATTCGTGTACCGCCATCGCCAGTCTGTGCCCGTCTGTCGCAACTGAGCGGATCTCATTTTCGCTGGTCTCTAAGCTCATTCCGTTTAAGTAGTAACGAACATCTTGCTGTGCCATTGAAAACTGCACTGAATCGATTAGGTGCTTAAGGGTGTGCTGACTAATTTCAAATTCACTTTCACCTTCCCAATCTTCCAAGTTAGGATAATCGTCTGCAGAAAGAGTGGAAAGTGAATAACGCGCCCTACCTGAACGTAAAACTGCTTTATTATCAGTAACTTCGAATATAATTGTCACGTCTTCTGGTAATCCGCGAACAATATCGAGGACTTTTTTAGCCGGAACAGTGATTTGTCCGTCTGCATGTGACCCAGATAAAACCACATTTGCAATGAGTTCTACCTCTAGGTCGGTTCCGGTCATCCACAGTTTTCCGTCATCTACCTTCAACAAGAGGTTTGCCAAAATAGGTAAGGTATGGCGACGCTCTACCGCTCCTGATACCAATTGCAGAGGTTGTAAGAAGTTTTCGCGGCTGATCGTAAAATTCATTTTTTATTCTCAATTAGGTGCTTATGACGAAAGTGTACGGATCAAGTTCTTATAATCTTCCTTGACGTCGTGATTTTCGGCTCTCAGTTCCGTTACTTTCCTAACTGCATGCAGTACGGTGGTGTGATCTTTCCCACCAAAGGCATTCCCAATTTCCGGTAAGCTTTGATTGGTGAGTTCTTTCGACAGCGCCATTGCAATTTGTCGAGGCCGAGCAACACTTCTAGTTCTTCTTTTTGACAGTATATCTGAAACTTTAATCTTATAGTAATCAGCAACCGTCTTTATAATATTATCAATAGTAACTAACTTATCTTGCAAGGCAAGTAAATCTCGCAAAGCATCTCTAACAAAATCAATCGTAATTGGTCTGCCAGTAAAATTGGCATTCGCAATGACTCTGTTGAGCGCACCTTCGAGCTCCCTTACATTTGAACGCAATCTTTTTGCAATAAAAAATGCAACTTCGTTTGGCAAATCAATTTTATTTTCGTGAGCCTTACGCATCAAAATTGCAACGCGCGTTTCTAGCTCAGGCGGTTCAATAACTACCGTTAAGCCCCAACCAAAACGTGACTTCAATCTATCCTCTACACCATCAATTTCTTTTGGATATCGATCGGAAGTGAGAATAATTTGCTGGTTCCCTTCAAGTAAGGCGTTGAAGGTATGGAAAAACTCTTCTTGGGAGCGATCTTTTTTCGCAAAAAATTGAATGTCGTCTATCAGCAGTGCGTCTACCGAACGATAAAAACGCTTAAAGTCTTCGATTGCATTATTTTGAAGCGCTTTTACCATATCTTGAACAAAGCGTTCTGAATGCATATATACAATTTTTGCATCTGGTTTATTTGCAACAATTCCATTGCCAACCGCATGAATTAGATGAGTCTTACCTAGGCCTGTTCCGCCATAGAGAAACAATGGGTTATAAGAGTGACCCGGATTTTGTGCAACTTGAATCGCGGCAGCTCTTGCTAATTGGTTAGATTTACCTTCAACAAAGTTGTCGAATGTATATTCTGTTTTCACATTGCTCTTGTGATTATTGAGCTTAGGTAAGGGCACACTTTGCTTAGGCGGCGAAGCAGGGACTTCTGGAAGATTTTGATTAATAGACAAAGAAGGTGAATTTAAAGCATTCCTTGAATTTTGCTTAGAAACACTTTGCTCTGTCTCAGAATAGTTATTAACCGCCGCCCTTTTTTCTTGTAATACTAATGTTGGCGCATCTGGGCCATAAAGCTGACTTAGCGTGGAACTTATCAACTCATAGTATTTATCTTTCACCCAAGACAACACAAACTGATTCGCAGCAAATAAATGTAAAGACTCACCGTCAAAATCAGATTTGAGAGGTTTTAACCACGTATTGAACTGTTCGCTCGACATTTCGTGCTTCAGCACATCTAAACATTTTTCCCAGCTTACAGCCAAAATACTCTCCGTGATAATCTTTGATTGGGACAAGAAGTAGCATGACAGAATAGGTGAAAAATGGATATTTATCCACAGGTGATATCAAATTCTTACAGGCTACCGCGCTATACGCCAAGAAAATAAAAATAACTTACTGATTAATAACTATATTATTTATTGTTATAGCTCAGACAATGTATATATCAAACTCATACTAAAACAAAATTTGGCCTATTTTTTGGATTATCAGCATCCTTTTAACAAAATACACCTTTCAAATAATCAACAAAATGTGGATAACTAATATACAAATCATGAAGCTGTGGATAGTATGTGTTCATCTACCGGCCAGCGTAGCCTTCAAAACTTAGGAATAATTGCATCTTTTTTCACTGTTTGCCTTGACTTTAGCGGGCTGGATCACTAATATTCCGCGTCCGATTAATAAGGGCGGTCGCAAACGTACATATTTAATGTTCGTATATTGCTAAATACCGTCTCCATACAGAAATGAGAACAGGTCATGAAAAGAACTTTTCAACCAAGTAATATCAAGCGTAAGCGTTCTCACGGTTTCCGTGCTCGCATGGCCACTAAAAATGGTCGTAAAGTACTAGCAAATCGTAGAGCAAAAGGCAGAAAGAGCTTATCTGCGTAATAACTCACAATCATTGTGAGTGAATCGCCGAAATCTTTCCCGAGGGAGTCAAGACTTTTGACTCCTCGGCAATTTTCTTTTGTTTTTGAACAAGCCATCCCAGCAGTATCCCCGACTATTACTATTCTTGCCAGACACAACAACGAAACAAATCCTCGTTTAGGTATTACTGTAGCCAAGAAAAAAGTTAAACTGGCAGTACAACGTAATCGCATTAAACGCTGCATACGCGAAAGTTTTCGATTACATGCTTGCACCTTGCCAAATGTTGATATTATTGTTGTCGCAAAACATGGTATAGCTGGCTTAGATAACGCTACTATTCATCAACAGTTAGAAAAATTATGGGGACGTTTAACAAAGCGATGCCAATAACTGACACAAACGATACTTCGAAAAAAACGAAAACATCATTGTTAGCCTTACCTGCTATTGGCTTAGTACGTGGCTATCAGTTATTTATTTCTCCATTATTAGGAGAAAATTGCAGGTTTTACCCCAGTTGTTCATGTTATGCTCACGAAGCTTTAAAAACACATGGTTTAGTAAAAGGAAGTTTACTAAGCATAAAGCGCATTGGTAAATGTCATCCCTTACATCCCGGTGGGATTGATATGGTGCCAAAACGCACTGATAACACTAATAAAAGTCATCAGAAAGACTAACATCGTATTAATGAGAGATTTATGGAATCGCAAAGAAGTATCCTAATTATTGGCTTATTACTTGTAAGCTTTTTACTTTGGATAGAATATCAAGACGCAAATGCGCCTCAGCCTGTTGCAACTAATACCAGCACAACGCAAACACTCGATGCACAAGCCGACGCAGGTATCCCTTCTGCCCAAACATCGACTCCGGTGGCAACAGAGTCAAGTGCTGCATCAGACGTACCTACCGATATTCAAGATACCGCGATTGCTGCGCCAGCAGTAACTGACACTACAAGCTCTCGTTATGTAGACGTAACAACCGATACCTTACACCTTACTATCGACCTTGTAGGTGGTGATGTTGTTCAAGCTGACCTTATTCAGTTCCCTGTAACACAAGGCGCGAATGACTCTTACCAACTTCTTAGCCCACAAGACGCCACGCTGTATGTAGCACAAAGCGGTTTAGTTGGTAAAAATGGACCTGATGGTAGCGGCGGCAGACCACGTTATGATGTTAGCGCCAGCGACTTTACTATGACAGGCCAAGAGCAATTAAGAGTGCCTCTTACTTGGCAATCAGCCGATGGTGTATCGGTAACAAAGACCTTTGTTTTTAACAGCAACAGTCACACCGTTGAAGTAATTTACGATATTCAGAATAGCACGAGCAATGCCTTACAAATGCAGCAGTTCGCTCAGCTCAAACAAACTCTAAATGAGCAAAGCGGTGGCTCGATGTTTATGCCAACCTTTAGAGGCGCGGCATATTCAACACAAGACGAACGCTACGAAAAACTGCCCTTTGGCGATATTCAAGATGAGCCGCTTCGGGTAGCAACCATCGGTGGATGGACAGCAATGCTAGAACACTACTTTGTATCGGCATGGGTTCCACCTCAAGAACAAACCAACACTATTTACTCTCGTATTGTTCAAAACACCGCCATTGTAGGATATACCGGCGAGAGCGTTGTGATTAACAGTGGCAACTCAGCGACTATCTCATCGCAGTTATATATGGGTCCGAAAAACCAAGAGGTGCTAGCTGAACTGGCGAGAGGTCTAGATTTGACGGTTGACTACGGTATTTTGTTTTGGATAGCACAACCACTATTTTCTTTGCTTAAATTAATTCAGTCCTTCGTCATCAACTGGGGCTTATCCATCATCATCATCACCCTGATTGTAAAAGGTGCGATGTACTGGCTTACCAAGAAACAATATGAGTCTATGGCCAAGATGCGTAACTTAGCCCCTAAAATGGCACAGTTAAAAGAGCGTTATGGCGATGACCGACAAAAAATGTCGCAAGCGATGATGGAGATGTACAAAAAAGAGAAAGTTAACCCGATGGGCGGTTGCTTCCCACTACTGCTACAAATGCCTATTTTCTTGGCTTTATATTGGGTATTGCTTGAGAGCGTAGAATTACGCCATGCAGATTTCGTTCTTTGGATAACTGACTTGTCTGTGCCAGATCCATTCTTTGTATTACCAATATTAACCGGCGCAAGTATGTTCTTGCTGCAAAAACTACAGCCGATGACGATTCAAGACCCACTACAGCAAAAGCTATTACAATACATGCCTGTTGCGATGAGTATATTCTTTTTCTTCTTCCCTGCTGGTTTGGTTTTATATTGGTTGATAAGTAACTTGGTTACTTTAGTACAAGCAAAAATCATATACGCGTCAATGGAAAAACGTGGATTGAGCGCCAAGAAAAGTTAGGTGCTCAACTTCATAGCGTTTATTTGCTACAGTTGGCAAATAAAGAACACATAAGAAAGCCCGCATTTGCGGGTTTTTTTATAGCCAAAAGGTTTATAATGCGCGTATTACAACGCACAGCACAATTTATTTATCTGAACAGGAGTTAACTATGCCCTCATTTGATGTTGTATCAGAGCTCAATAGCGTAGATGTAAAACATGCGGTAGAAAATGCTAGCAGAGAGCTATCAACACGTTTCGACTTTCGTGGTGTTGACGCATCTTTTGAATACAAAAACGAAACCGTAATTATGTCCGCAGAAGGTGACTTCCAGCTTCAGCAACTACAAGATATGCTGCGCACCAGTTGTTCTAAGCGCAATGTGGATACTCGCGCGATGAAAGTAAACCCGTATGAGCACTCTGGTAAAACCTACAAACAAGTCATCGACTTTAAACAAGGCATTGACCAAGAAATTGGTAAACGTATGGTTAAACTTATTAAAGAGAAAAAGCTTAAAGTGCAGGCTTCTATTCAGGGCGATCAACTGCGCGTTACCGGTAAAAAGCGCGACGACTTACAAGCTGCCATGGCGCTTTTAAAAGCAGAAGATTTACCCCTTCCTATTCAGTTCACCAACTTTCGCGACTAATAAGTAATGCAAAGCTTATCTACACATAGCGATACCATTGTTGCTCAGGCTACTTCCCCTGGGCGCGGCAGTGTTGGCATTGTGAGAGTATCTGGACCGAATACGGTGGCAATCGCAGAAGCTTTACTGGGCACTTGCCCCGCACCTAGGCAAGCCGTTTATCAAGCCTTTAAAGATGCTCAAGGCAGGGTGATTGATGAAGGCATAGCGCTATTTTTTAATAATCCACATTCCTTTACCGGAGAAGATGTATTAGAACTACAGGGTCACGGCGGACAGGTTGTTATGCAGCTACTACTTGAAGCCTGCTTAGCGACAGGCTTAACGCGCTTAGCCAAGCCTGGCGAGTTTAGTGAACAAGCGTTCTTAAATGATAAAATGGATTTGACTCAGGCCGAAGCGATTGCAGATTTAATCAATGCATCTTCTGTGCAGGCCGCTAAAAGTGCTGTAAAGAGTTTACAGGGCGAATTTTCTAAATACATCAGGCGCCTCGTAGATGAAGTCATTCATTTGCGCATGTATGTTGAGGCAGCAATTGATTTTCCGGAAGAAGAAATCGACTTTTTAGCCGATGGCAAAGTGCAAAGCTACCTACAAGAAATTATTAGTCAGCTCGAAAAAGTAAAAAAACAGGCCATTCAAGGGTCACTGCTGCGTGACGGTATGCATGTTGTGATTGTGGGCAGGCCAAATGCGGGTAAATCGAGTTTAATGAATGCACTATCGGGCAAAGAATCGGCCATTGTTACAGATATTGCTGGCACTACTCGTGATGTACTCAAAGAACACATCCATATTGACGGCATGCCTTTGCATATAATCGATACCGCTGGCCTTCGTGAAAGTACCGATGCCGTTGAAAAAATTGGGATTGAACGTGCATGGAAAGAAATAGAACAGGCTGATCGCGTTTTGTTTATGGTTGATGCACAAACCGAAAGCGCCTCTCAGCCAGAAGAAGTTTGGCCAGAATTTTTTGCCAAACTACCAAAAGATATGGGACTAAGCCTGATCAGAAACAAATGCGACCTCACTAAAGAGGATGTGGGTATTGATGAAAGTTTGGAGTATCCGGTAATACGTATATCAGCACGAGACCAATTAGGCATTGATGCGCTCAAAACCCACCTCAAGCAATGCATGGGTTTTGACCAAGCAGGTGAAGACCAAATAATTGCCCGTCAGCGCCACATTACCGCTCTGTTGGCAGCCGATGCACATATTCAACAAGGTAAATCCCAGCTTGAGGGATATATGGCCGGCGAGTTAT
This sequence comes from uncultured Glaciecola sp., assembly GCA_964418575.1. Lineage (GTDB taxonomy): Bacteria > Pseudomonadota > Gammaproteobacteria > Enterobacterales > Alteromonadaceae > Glaciecola. The sequence continues at coordinate 12,655 of CAYQMI010000022.1, read as the reverse complement.
TGGCTGAGGAGCTTCGTATTGCTCAAAACCACCTTAACGAAATCACGGGCGAATTTACCTCCGATGATTTACTCGGTAAAATATTCTCCTCATTTTGTATTGGTAAATAATGTGAAATTTGAAATTGTAGTAGGCTCAGTATTAGGAGCAAGCGAATACGTTGCAGATGCGCTTGAGGAAAAGTTTACATCCTTAGCGCACGAGGTTAACGTGCATTTTCAACCCTCAATCGCAGAAGTGGACTTTAACAACATCATTGTTGTTGTAACATCTACCCACGGTGCAGGTGATTTGCCTGACAATATTCAGCAATTTGCAGACGACCTTGCTAAGCAGTCATTAAGCGATTCAAAATTTGTGGTCATTGGTTTAGGTGACAGTAGCTACGACACTTTTTGTCAGGGTGCTATCACCATGGAAGAGTTATTTACCAAAACAGGAGCACAGCTGCTGCATCCACCTATTCACATTGATGTATTACATCACCCTGTGCCTGAAGACGAAGCGCTGATTTATTTAGATAAGGTATTAAGCACGCTGTGAATAGTTTAGAGCTAGCCGCATTGCAAGAACCGCTCTCTAATGAGGCTCGTGTAATATATTGCGTTTATTTACGAGCTAATATAAATGCTAAAACAAACACCGTCACCATTAACAACAAAGACATATTGAAATTACTGAACAGCCATAGCACTCGTGTAAGTCTGGGCAGAGAAATAAGCGCACTATTTAAAGAGCTTCAGCAAGTGGGTTTAGTTGCGCTTCAGACGAACGTCGCAAACTCCGCTGATAAGAGCATAGAGTTTGAAAGTAATTTTGATCGTAGTCTAAATAAACTTAAAGTATCGCTTCCACTATTTGAAGCTGTGCCCTCGCCTTTTGTGTCTTCTTCAATTCAAACATTAGACGATAACGAAGCTCACGAACAACACAGTAAAATGCATCTTAACTGGCGGCCAGATGATTCATTGTTTTCACAACTTTGCCAGCTAATTGGTGTCATTGATGCCTATTTTGATGCAGATGAACTCGGAGAATTTATTGCCTATTGGCTTGGACGACCTGAAGTTGTGCAAACTCCCTATCAATGGACGCAAAAGTTTGTGTTACATTTAAAACAACGCAGGATTAGAAAGCCCGCCAACAGCAGCCAAACAAAAGTAGGCCATCAGTGGGTTGAGCCCACAGCAGGGATAGAATTTGATGATAACGTCAAACAACTCATCAAAAAATATAGTGAGCAATAATGAAAAGTCTCGAAGATAGATTAAACGATATTGGCAGAGCGCTAGGAAAAGATGTAGATACGCTCAATAAAGATTTGCCCGCCTATGACTACAAAAAACAGCGTGCCCAATACGATGCTTTAGCCAATAAAGAAATTGCGCAGCTGCAGCAGCAAAGTAAACAAAAGCGTATTGAAAAGTTATATGGGCAATCTGAACTCAATACCCACTGGACCTTTGCTAACTTGAGGGAAGACGCACCCGATGTGATTGCGGCGGTTAATATCGCGCGTTCCATTATTAGCGCTCATAACGACCCAAACTGGCGTAAAACCAACGCGAATATGATGCTTTTTTATGGCGACTATGGCCGCGGAAAGTCACACTTAGCCGGTGCTATTGCGCATCAACTTATTCAACAATTTGAAACCACCGTGCTTTATCGCCAGCTACAAACCTTGCTAGAAATGCGCTTTTTTTCTTACGACTATCAAGCCGACGACAATGCGGCTCAGCAGTTTAGAGAAATAAACAAGCAGCTACACGATGTGGATTTACTCATTCTTGATGAAGTTTGTGTAAATGAAACCGTATTAAAACAAAGCGCACAGAGTTGGCTAGGTAACTTATTGCGTCAGCGTGCGGCGAATAATAAAAACTGCATCATGATCACCAATCACAATTTAGCCGAGCTTGAGAAAGCCCTGGGCCGATATTGTTTTGAGTCTTTAAAAGAATATGAAACCTACAAAGTACGGTTCCAAGGGCCCAGCAGACGTCAAGCTATTAACCAAGGACAAGCAGAGCCATCTCATCAACAAAGTAATAAATACAGGCCTAACGAAATTTAGGCCTGAGCTTCTTTTATTCCTTCCTTTTTCATACTCAAATACCAAGACCTCAACTTATTTAAACACTCTAAATTGTAAAACTAGCAGCTTTGCTTAGTCTCTAAAATTTTCTTTGTGTTTAAAAAAACAGCTAATGACTCTCTTTTTCTGTTTAGTGACAAAGTATTTTTCACAAAAAGCGCTGTGGATAAGTGCAAAATAAGTCTGTGATCAAATGACTGATAAGATCTGGATGAAATTTTGAAAATTTTTGCCTGTGGACAAAGAGGCGGTTTACCGACAAGTTATTGATCACTTATTGATCACTTATCCCAAACTTAAGATCAGTCTAAGTAGTTGATCATAAATTTAAAAATATGCTTTTCCACAGAAGATACGCTCCTTAATAATAACAGTAATAAAGATCTCTAGAATATATCTTTATCTATATTAGCCTCGGTCAAAATTTGAGCTTCGGCGTAAAAATAGCTTCAAAAAATTCACTTTGCGAATAGAAAATATGTTGTATGCTGTTTGCAGAAATTGCTTATTGATATTCGTTCAAAAAAACCGTCATTCTTACAAAGTAACGTCATTCTTGCGACAAAACGTCATTCCCACGCAAGTGGGAATCTCCCAAATTCGGCTGTAATACATAAATTTACAGCCTTTGAGGGTTTTTGTTGTTGTATCAGGAGATTACCGCCTTCGCGGCAATGACAGTAATTATTGGCAATGACGGCGGATTACGTAATCACGGTGAATTGTGTAATGACGGTTAATTGTATAATGATGGTAAATGTGAAGTACCAGTGACAAACTGTTTAATTAATAAGCATTTTCAAATATGCGAATATCATATACAATATGCGACCTTTTTTTAGCGCTTGGCTATTGAACAAATAACCTAGCGCCTGTTGTAGTCCTTTATGGTGAGCTAAATGTTTTATCAGCAAGATTTTGATGTAATTGTGATTGGTGGCGGACATGCTGGCACCGAGGCTGCTATGGCAGCTGCTCGCATGGGCTCATCTACGCTTTTGTTGACCCACAGTATCGAAACACTTGGCCAAATGTCGTGTAACCCGGCCATCGGTGGGATTGGTAAAGGTCATTTGGTCAAAGAAATCGACGCCCTTGGCGGTGTAATGGCCAAAGCTATCGATAAAGCCGGTATTCAATTTAGAACATTAAATTCATCAAAAGGCCCTGCGGTACGCGCCACTAGAGCACAAGCGGACAGAACGCTATATCGAATAGCGGTGCGTCAAATGCTCGAAAACCAAGAAAACCTTACTTTGTTCCAACAGTCTTGTGATGACTTAATTATTGAGAATGGCCGTGTTAGCGGTGTTGTTACGCAAATGGGCTTAAAATTTAAAGCCAAAACGGTTGTGTTAACGGTAGGTACTTTCTTAGGCGGCACTATCCACATTGGTATGGAAAATTACAAAGGCGGTAGAGCGGGCGATCCGCCATCCATTGCCTTGGCCGATAAATTAAGAGCAATGCCGTTTAGAGTCGATAGATTAAAAACCGGTACGCCAGCAAGATTAGACGCCCGTACGCTTGATTTTTCTGTGATGCAAAAACAAGCGGGTGATACGCCCCTACCTGTTTTTTCATTCATGGGAAGCGTAGATGATCACCCCGAACAGATTCCTTGCTATATCACTCACACCAATGAGCAAACTCACGATATTATTCGTTCAGGTTTAGACCGCTCACCCATGTATACCGGTGTTATCGAAGGTGTGGGTCCTCGCTATTGCCCGTCTATAGAAGATAAAATCACGCGTTTTGCCGATAAAAACTCACATCAAATATTTGTAGAGCCTGAAGGATTGAATAGCATTGAAGTGTATCCCAATGGTATTTCAACCAGTTTACCTTTTGATATTCAGATGGCCTTGGTTCGCTCAATCAAAGGCTTTGAGAATGCGCATATTATTCGTCCGGGTTATGCTATTGAGTATGATTTCTTCGATCCAAGAGATTTAAAACAAACCCTAGAAACGAAATTCGTGGAAGGTTTATTTTTTGCCGGACAAATCAATGGCACAACCGGTTATGAAGAAGCGGGCGCCCAAGGTTTAATAGCAGGGGCAAATGCGGCACTGCAAGTTCAGCAAAAAGATGCGCTGGAAATACGCAGAGACCAGGCTTACATGGGCGTATTAGTTGACGATTTAGCCACCATGGGCACCAAAGAGCCCTATCGTATGTTCACAAGTCGCGCTGAATATCGCTTGTTACTCAGAGAAGATAATGCTGATGTACGTTTAACTGAAATTGGCAGACAACTAGGTTTGGTTGACGATGAACGTTTTGCTGCATTTGAAAGTAAAATGGAACAGGTTGAACGTGAAAAACAACGTCTAGCTAAAAATTGGATACATCCCTCGCATCCATCGGTAGAGGCCTTAAACCAAATATTGAAAAGCCCTGTGAATAAAGAGCACTCGCTGGAAGAACTCATTCGTCGTCCTGAAATGACCTACGAAAAGCTTATGCAGGTGACGGAGTTTGGTCCTGCGCTACAAGACGCTAAAGCGGCCGAACAGGTAGAAATTCAAATCAAGTATGCAGGCTATATATCCAGACAACTTGAAGATATTGCTAAATCTCAACGGCATGAAAACGCTTTGATCCCGGTAGATTTTGATTATTCAAAAATATCAGGTTTATCAAACGAGGTAGTTGCTAAATTAAAAGACAGCCGACCAGAAACTTTGGGTAAGGCTTCGCGAATATCAGGTATTACGCCAGCGGCAATTTCTTTATTGCTGGTCTATTTGAAAAAGCATGACATGTTATTTAAACATGAGAGAAAAACCGCTTAATGGATGCTTTGTTTCAGACCCTTTCGAATAATTTAGATACCTTAATTGGCCAAACAGACTTAGTTATTAGCACAGAACAACACGAAAAGTTAATTAAGTTTGTGTTGTTGATGCATAAATGGAACAAGGCATATAATTTAACCTCTGTGCGCGAACCTGAGCAAATGCTGGTGCGGCATATCATGGACTCATTAGTGGTCGGTGAGCATATAAACGGGGAAGCAATTGCCGATGTTGGCACCGGTCCAGGGCTACCTGGCGTACCTTTGGCCATTTTGTTTCCACAAAAACAGTTTACTTTGATTGATTCTCTGGGCAAACGCATACGTTTTATCAAGCAAGCCTGTTATGAACTCAATATTAGCAACGTGACCGCCGTGCAAAGCAGAGTAGAAGATGTTCATCCAGAGCAAGCTTTTGATGTGGTGCTTAGCCGAGCATTTGCATCCCTGCCTGATATGCTAACTTGGTGTGCGCATTTAGTCGGCAATAATGGAGAATTTCTTGCCTTAAAGGGTCAACTGCATCAAGATGAACTCACGCAAGTACCAACACAATTTACAGTTACAAAAACAAGCGAACTGTTGGTACCATCGCTAACAGGCGAGCGACACTTAGTCAGTATTCATAAGCGCTCAGAATAAGCGTATTAACAAAAACAATAAGCAGGTTAGATTTTGGCGAGAGTCATTTCCATTGCAAATCAAAAAGGTGGTGTGGGTAAAACTACCACGGCGGTGAATGTTGCGGCTTCAATGGCGGCGACTAAACGCAAAGTATTGCTGATAGATTTAGATCCACAGGGCAATGCTACCATGGGCAGTGGTGTGGATAAGTATGAGGTCGAAAATACTTGTTACGAGTTACTCATCGACGAAAAGCCACCTGAAGACGTTATTATCACTGAAACCAGCGGTAAGTTTCATTTAATTGCCGGTAATTCAGACGTCACCGCAGCCGAAATTAAACTCATGGAAGTGTTTGCTAGAGAAGTAAGGCTTCGCAACGCCTTGGCTAGTGTAAAAGATAATTATGATTTTATTTTTATTGATTGCCCCCCCTCTTTGAATCAGCTAACAGTAAATGCTTTAGCAGCCTCAGATTCGGTGCTTGTGCCAATGCAGTGTGAGTATTATGCGCTTGAGGGTTTAACAGCGCTTATGGATACCATTGGTAAACTTGCTTCAGTGGTCAACCCAAGTTTAAAAATTGAGGGAGTGCTGCGCACCATGTACGACCCTCGAAATCGTTTAGCAAACGATGTGAGCGAACAGCTCAAACGCCATTTTGGCGATCAGGTTTATCGCACGGTAATCCCGCGTAACGTACGTTTGGCAGAAGCACCCAGTTTTGGTGCGCCGGCGATGTATTACGATAAGTCCTCAACTGGGGCAAAGGCTTATTTGGCGCTGGCGGGTGAGATATTGCGTCGACAAAAACAAAGCCAAGCGGCTACATAATTTAAGTTAATTTGAGGTTAAAATGGCGAAGAGTAAAGGCTTAGGCAGAGGATTGGACGCACTGCTTGCAACAAGCAAAAGCTACACCGACAAATATAACGAAGAGAATCCTGCTCAAAGCGCAGCCGATGCGCCTAAAAGTGAGTTACAAAAACTCCCAATAGAATTTTTACAGCCAGGTAAATATCAACCTCGTAAAGACATGGCCGATGCTGCACTTGAAGAACTCGCCGCCTCTATTCGTGTGCAAGGCATTATTCAGCCTCTTATCGTAAGAGAGCTTGCTAAAGATAAATATGAAATTATTGCGGGCGAGCGCAGATGGCGCGCTGCACAACTTGCCAAACTAGACACTGTTCCGTGTTTGATAAAAGAAATTCCAGATGAAGCTGCAGTTGCAATTGCGCTGATTGAAAATATACAGCGGGAAGCCCTCAACGCTATGGAAGAGGCCCAAGCTCTTGATAGACTCATGGTGGAATTTAAGCTGACACACCAACAAGTTGCTGAGGCAGTTGGAAAATCTCGTACTACAGTGACGAATATTTTAAGATTAAATGGTTTAGAGCCTGCGGTAAAAACCTTACTAGAACATGGCGACATAGACATGGGCCATGCCAGAGCATTATTAGCACTAAATGGCGAACAGCAAGAAGCCCTAGCCCATCAAGTTGCTGAAAAAGGCTTAACCGTTCGCGAAACAGAGCGTTTGGTGAATAAAGCGCAGGCAGGCAAAGAAGAAAAACTAGACAGCCAAAAGCCTAAACAAATAGATCCAGACGTGCAGCGCCTAGAAACCTCGCTTGCAGAAAAACTCGGTACTCAAGTAAAAATTGATCACAATAAACGCGGCAAGGGTAAAATGGTAATTCCTTTTGAAGACTTAGAGCAGTTAGAAGGTATCTTGGCTCACATTCATGATAAAAATAGTGAATAGTTATTCAATCTAGCAGCATGAATACAAATTTTTATGATAAGTTCTCAAATAACATCGGAAAAAATTTACATTAGCCATTAGTATTATTGAGCTTGAGAATGACTCAAATACATTTAATAATTCGGCTTTATGGTTGAATTTTTTCGCATTAACAGTATACTTCGAGCGCTTTTAGTAGGTCTAGGCTACAGGTATAAAAAGTTATGGCATCTGACTTAGCAGCACCCGGAAAAAAATTGGCGAAAAAAGGCCTTTGGGTGCAAGCGTTAACAGGCACGATTTTAGTGCTTTTGAGTGCTTTAATAAGTTCGGATTTTGCAAAGTCTAGTGCTTTCGGTGTTGCCGCTTTTTTGATACCGCACAGTATTTTTTCGTATTGGGTGTTCCGATACGCTGGAGCGACAAAAAATAGAATTGTCGCCCAAAGTTTTAATCAGGGCATGAAGTTAAAACTGATTATCACGGCACTAATTTTTGTTTTTGCGTTTTCTCTGTTCAACGCGCACCCATTCTTTGTTTTAGGTGCATACGCAATAACGCTGCTTAGCCAATGGATGGCTATGCTATGTTTCACTGCTCCGCGCAAAGCGGCGTAAGTGGCACACACAACGATTTTTAAATTATACATTAGGTTAAAAAATGGCATCTTACGCAACAACGCAAGAATACATTAATCACCATTTGACCAATGCCCGCATGTGCTCGACTGAAGAAGGCATTGTGTTTAACAAGGCCTGTGAAGACGCTGGTTTTTGGGTGTGGCACATCGATACTATGGCTTGGTCTGCATTTATTGGTATTGCATTTCTTTTTTTATTTTGGCGAGTCGGTAAAAAAGCGACGACGGGCGTTCCAAGTAAAACCCAAGCGCTGGTTGAATTAATTGTAGAGTTTGTAGACGACAACGTTAAAAGTTCATTCCACGGCACTAGCAAGTTAATCGCACCCCTAGCACTGACCATATTCGTGTGGGTCTTGTTGATGAACTTAACCGATTTGATTCCGGTTGATTTATTCCCATGGATTGCAGGGCTTATCGGTCAGTATGCTTTTGGTATGGACCCGAAAGACGTCTATATGAAAATCGTACCGACAACCGACATCAATACAACCTTCGCACTATCGCTAGGTGTATTCGTGTTAATAATTTACTACTCATTGAAAATTAAGGGCATCAAGGGCTTCACCAAAGAAATGACCATGCAGCCTTTGAATCACCCAGTGTTTATACCGTTTAACTTCGTTATTGAAAGCGTTACTTTATTGGCTCGTCCACTGTCGTTATCTTTGCGTTTGTTCGGTAACTTATACGCCAGTGAATTAATCTTTATCTTGATTGCGACCATCGGTTATTTGCAGCTTCCACTGCACTTTGCTTGGGCCGTTTTCCATATTCTCGTTCTTCCTCTACAAGCTTTTATATTCATGATGCTAACCATCGTTTATTTAAGCTTGGCGTGTGAAGAACACTAATTTTTACCTTTTTTATAATTTTTACATTTAACTTAAATCGGAGATAACAATGATCTACATCGCAGTTGCTATAATCATCGGAATGGGTGCTCTAGGTACCGCTATTGGTTTCGGAATCATGGGGGGCAAATTCTTAGAATCTTCTGCTCGTCAACCTGAGCTTGCACCACAGTTGCAAGTGAAAATGTTTATTTTGGCCGGTCTTATCGATGCAATCTCTATGATCGGTGTTGGTGTCGCGCTATACATCTTGTTCGTTGTTGCTCCTGGTTTAGGCGGTGTTTACTAAGCACCCTTTTTGAGTCAACGAATAACCAAGAGGAGGAGCGGACGTGAACTTTAACGCCACTCTAATAGGTCAGCTCATTGCGTTTACCGTGTTTGTTGTGTTCTGCATGAAATATGTATGGCCACCACTTATCAGCGCAATTGAAGAAAGACAGAAAAAAATAGCCGATGGTCTTGCTGCGTCTGAACGCGCAACTAAAGACCTAGAGTTAGCTCAAGAAAGCGCTACTGATAAACTTCGCGAAGCCAAAGATGAGGCGAGCAAGATTATTGAGCAGGCTAAACGCCGAGCGACTCAACTGGTTGATGAAGAAACCCAAAAAGGGCATGCCGAGCGAGAGAAAATCATCGCGCAAGGTTATGCTGAAATTGAAGCTGAGAAAAATCGTGTGAAAGAAGACTTGCGTAAGCAGGTAGGTGTGTTGGCCGTAACAGGTGCACAACGTATTCTTGCTCGCGAGATTGATGCTCAAGCGCAAAGCGACATTGTTGAAAAACTTGTCGAAGAGCTTTAGGAGAGTGAGCCATGTCTGAATTGACAACCGTTGCTCGCCCCTATTCTTTAGCAGCTTTTGATTTTGCAGTAGCAAATTCAGCCATAGACGATTGGCAGGCAATGTTGGTTTTTGCCGCTGAAGTGTCGAAAAACGAGAACATGCATCATTATTTGTCAGGCGCAGTTGCTGCGGCTACGGCAACCGATGTATTTAACAGCGTTTGTGGCGAACAGCTCAATGAACATGGGCAAAACTTCATCAAAATTTTAGCGGAAAATAACCGTCTTCAACTTTTGCCAGAGATATCTACAATGTTTAACACGCTAAAAACTGAGCGTGAAAAACAAATTAATGTTGATGTCGTTTCTGCCGCGAAGTTGGATGATGCTCAGCAAACCAAACTGAGCAGCGCTTTAGAAAAGCGTTTTGACCGCAAAGTACAGCTTAATTGTAGCGTGGATCCTACCCTCATCGCCGGCATGATTATAAAAGCCGGTGACACGGTAATAGATGGCTCCGTAAATTCACAGTTGAACCGTCTTAACGACGCGTTACAAGCATAAACGGGAATATAAGTATGCAACTTAATTCTACAGAGATTGCAGAACTGATTAAAAAACGTATTGATCAGTTTGAAGTAGTAAGTGAAGCTCGAAACGAAGGTACGATTGTTGGTGTAACCGACGGTATCATTCGTATCAATGGCTTAGCAGATGTAATGCAAGGCGAAATGATTGAACTGCCGGGCGGTCGTTATGCGATTGCTCTTAACCTCGAGCGAGACTCGGTTGGTGCAGTTGTTATGGGTCCTTATAACGATTTACAAGAAGGCGACAAAGTTAAGTCCTCTGGTCGTATCCTTGAAGTACCGGTTGGTCCAAAATTGCTAGGCCGTGTAGTAAATACACTAGGTGAAGCGATTGACGGAAAAGGTGCAATTGATGCTGATACTTTCGAGCCTGTTGAAAAAATCGCACCGGGTGTAATCGAACGTCAATCAGTAGATGAGCCAGTGCAAACTGGTTATAAATCGGTTGATGCGATGATCCCAGTTGGTCGTGGTCAGCGTGAGCTTATCATCGGTGACCGCCAAACAGGTAAAACTGCATTAGCTATCGACGCTATCATTAACCAAAAAGGTACAGGCGTTAAATGCGTTTATGTAGCGATTGGTCAAAAGGCATCTACCATTGCAAACGTTGTGCGTAAGTTAGAAGAGCATGGCGCAATGGAGCACACCATCATTGTTGCAGCTTCTGCATCAGAATCAGCGGCCCTGCAGTATTTAGCGCCTTATTCTGGTTGTACTATGGGCGAATACTTCCGTGACCGCGGTGAAGATGCGCTTATCGTATATGATGACTTGTCTAAGCAAGCTGTTGCTTATCGTCAGGTATCGTTATTGCTACGTCGTCCGCCAGGTCGTGAAGCTTACCCTGGTGACGTATTCTATTTGCACTCACGCCTACTTGAGCGCGCAGCACGAGTTAACGCGAACTACGTTGAAAAATTCACCAACGGTGAAGTGAAAGGTAAAACTGGTTCATTAACAGCATTGCCAATCATTGAAACTCAAGCCGGTGACGTATCAGCTTTCGTACCAACTAACGTAATATCAATTACTGACGGACAAATCTTCCTTGAGACTGACTTGTTCAACGCCGGTATCCGTCCTGCGGTTAACGCGGGTATTTCAGTATCGCGCGTAGGTGGTGCAGCACAAACTAAAATCATCAAAAAGCTAGGTGGTGGTATTCGTCTAGCACTTGCTCAGTACCGCGAGCTAGCGGCCTTCTCTCAGTTTGCTTCTGATTTGGATGAAGCAACAAGAGCACAGCTTGAGCATGGTCAGCGTGTAACTGAATTAATGAAGCAAAATCAATATGCACCGCTTTCAATTGCTGAAACTGCCGTTTCGTTGTTTGCTGCTGAAAAAGGTTATTTACAAGATGTAGAGCTTAACAAAGTGCTAGATTTTGAAGCATCACTTCACTCGTACATGACAAGCGAGAAGAAAGATTTGATGGACGCTATTAACCAAAGTGGTAACTATAACGACGATATCGAAAATCAGCTTAAAGAGGCCTTTGATAACTTCAAGGCAACACAAAGCTGGTAATCACGCTACCCCAATGCTCGCATTGGGGTTTGTCGTAGAGTAATCGGAGAAGGTTTCATGGCAAGCGGAAAAGAGATAAAAGGTAAAATTGGGAGTATTAAAAACACCCAAAAGATTACCAGCGCAATGGAAATGGTTGCGGCCTCTAAAATGAAGAAGGCCCAAGAGCGTATGGCTTCTGGTCGTCCTTATGCCACAAGCATGAAAAAGGTCATCGGGCACATCGCTAACGGTAACTTGGATTATAAGCATCCGTTTTTAGAAGAGCGCGAAGTAAAAAATGTTGGCTTTATTGTTATATCCACCGACCGTGGTTTGTGTGGCGGATTAAACACCAATGAGTTCAAAATGGTTTCTGAACATATTAAAAAGTATCAGAATCAGGGCGCAGGTTTACATTTTGCTGCCTTAGGCTCAAAAGCAGTGAGTTTCTTCTCACGTTTTGGTGGCAAGGTAATGGCAGCAGAGTCTGGCTTAGGTGATAAACCAAGCTTAGCCTCGGTCATTGGTACTGTGCGTGTCATGTTAGACGCATACGAGAACGGCGAAATAGATAAAATTTATTTAGTCAATAATCGCTTCGTTAATACCATGACTCAAGAGCCTGTAATAAATCAGTTGTTGCCTCTTCCTAAAGACGAAGAAGCACAACGTGCCCATAGTTGGGATTATATTTATGAGCCTGATGCTGATGAGATACTGGACGCCTTACTTGCCAGATACATCGAAACAGTGGTTTATCAGGGTGTTGTAGAAAACGTAGCTTCTGAACAAGCTGCGCGAATGGTAGCAATGAAAGCCGCTACTGATAACGCTGGAAACCTCATCGATGATTTGCAACTGGTATATAACAAGGCACGCCAAGCTGCAATTACACAAGAAATTAGTGAGATTGTAAGTGGTGCAGCAGCGGTTTAAGTAAACCGAGCTGTGCGGGCCATTAAGTAAAGAATTTAATAAGTTTAAGAGGACAAATTATGAG
>CAYQMI010000021.1:28250-41632 GCA_964418575.1 uncultured Glaciecola sp. | reverse complement strand
TAGTGTTTACCGGTGAAGTAAACTGGATGATGCACGTAAAACAAGGCTATCAGGTGACTGGTCTAACAAGCACCGTGCCAAAAGTAACGCAGAAATTTGAGGTGTTAAAAACGCTGGACGAAGATGGCTCTGAGCTTGAAGGAAAGACGATACAAGTGCAGCGAATTAACCAGTAGCGTATGATTGATCAGTAAAATTAATACAAACAAAAAAAGAGCAACTGCTCTTTTTTTGTTTGTAGTTCTAAATATATTTATTTACAAGAGCGGTCGCCACCAACTCTCATTGTCTAAATACCAATCCAAGGTTTTCTCAATCCCTGATTGAAACGACTCTGCTGGCACGTATGCTAACTCATTGGTCGACTTCGTCGCGTCAATCGCGTAACGACGGTCGTGCCCTGCCCGGTCAGTCACATAAGTAATTAGCGACTCAGACTCACCGTTTGCGGCTTTTGAGGCCTGTGGAAAGCGCGTTTTAAGCTCTGCGTTATCAGCAAACGCTTTGTTCATCAAGCCGCACACCAATTTAACAATATCGATATTGGCCCATTCGTTATGGCCACCAATATTGTAGTTTTCGCCTAATCGGCCCTGCTTTAGCACCAAATCAATGCCTCTTGCATGGTCCTCTACGTATAACCAATCGCGGATTTGTTGACCGTCTCCATAAATAGGTAAAGGCTTGTCGTGCAGGATATTGGTGATCACAAGCGGAATAAGCTTTTCAGGAAAATGATAAGGCCCATAGTTATTTGAGCAATTGCTGGTAGTCACATTTAGGCCGTAAGTATGATGATACGCGCGCACCAAGTGATCGCTGGCGGCTTTACTGGCGGAATACGGTGAATTAGGCGCATACGCGGTTTCTTCGGTAAAGGCTGGGTCTGTCGGGCTTAAGGTGCCGTATACTTCGTCGGTGCTTACATGGTGAAAACGATGCGCGAAGGGCTCATTGCCTTTTGCTTTTGGCTCGTCTAGCCAAACTTGCTTAGCGGCTTTTAACAGCGAATAAGTGCCAATAATGTTCGTTTCAATAAAGGCATCGGGCCCGGTAATAGAGCGGTCTACATGCGACTCTGCAGCAAAATGCACAATGGTATCGATGCTGTGTTTTTGCAGTAAGGTAACCACTAGCTCAGTATCTACAATGTCGCCTTTTACAAATTCAAACTGCGGGTGCTGCTCCAGCGCGGCTAAACTGGTTAAATTGCCTGCGTATGTAAGGGCATCTAGCACCAAGACTTTATCTTGTGGGTATTTGGCGCACCAATAGTGCACAAAATTCGCGCCTATAAAGCCTGCACCGCCGGTGACTAAAATGTGATTTGGATTATCTGTCGACATGTTTTAAACCTGTAATCTGGTGTTTATGAGTATGGCGTTTTATTGTTTGATTTAGCCAGGGTTTTATAAATGTTCGTCTAGCACTTTCGACAATGCATCCTGCCAATGAACTAATACAATATCGGGTAATGCAGCCTTTAGGGATGCTTTACACATAACGCTGTAATTCGGCCGTTTTGCTGGCGTTGGAAAGGCGCTTGAAGACACTGGAGATATGGCTATAGCATTACTCAGCAAGCCTTTATTAAGCGCCTGTTGCTGTATTACATAAGCAAAATCATACCAGCTCGCCACGCCCTCATCTGTGCAGTGGTGTATGCCTGTTAGCCGTTTTTGCGCCGCTTGAATGCACGCTGATGCCAATGTAGTAGCTGAGGTCGGTGAGCCTATTTGGTCATCCACCACGGTGAGTGCGGGCTTAGTCTGCATTAAACTGAGCATGGTATTCACAAAGTTCTTTCCGCTTGCATCATACACCCAGCTTGTGCGCAGTATGCAGCTTAGTTCAGCAAAGTCTTGCTGCAATACCTGCTCGCCTTGTGCTTTGCTTTTTCCGTAAGCATTTATCGGGTTTATTGCGTCGTCGGGCAAATAAGGGCTACCCTTGTCGCCAGCAAATACATAATCGGTTGACACATGCACTAAATGGGCATCGAGTGCTTTGCACGTTTGAGCCAAGTTTTTTACAGCAATAGCGTTTAGCGCATAAGCGTTGTCGTAATCTGATTCAGCATTATCTACCGCCGTATAGGCCGAAGCATTAATGATTGCTGAAGGAGCGTGCGGTGTTAATACCTCTGTAAGCGACGCTAAGCTCAGTAAATCGACATCTTCGCGCCCTAAGCAAACAGCTTGTGGGGCGGCTTTTGCAAGCGCTCGCGCTAATTGACCCGATTTACCAATAATTACAAGTGTCATTTCGAGCCTTCCTTTATTGGGCTTTGCTTTTTTTAATGTAGCGGTATTTAAAACGTTGGTGCTTGGGCAAATTTAAGGCCTTTCGCATCTTTTTCTGAGGTAATAGGCGCTTCGCCGTTAAACGGCCAATCAATATCCAAGCTTTCGTCGTCAAAAGCCAAAGAAACTTCAGACTGCGGATGATAGTAATCTGTGCACTTATAAACAAACTCAGCGCTCTCACTCATTACATAAAAGCCATGCGCAAAACCTGCTGGCACCCAAAGCTGACGAGCATTTTCAGCAGACAATTCAACGCCTACCCACTGCCCAAAGCTTTGGCTATTTTTGCGCATATCTACCGCTACATCGTAAACCTTTCCTGCAGTAACACGCACCAGCTTGCCCTGTGTATGCTCAAGCTGATAATGCAAGCCACGTAAAATACCATGGGCTGACTTGCTGTGGTTGTCTTGCACAAAATCAACATCTGCACAATGCTGCTTGAACCAGTCAACGCGAAAAGTTTCCATAAAAAAACCGCGCTCATCGCCAAATACTTTGGGGGCGATAATTTTTACATCGGGTATTCGGGTGCTAATTACTTGCATTTAACTGTTTCCATTTAACGGATTTTTTCTTTTAATATCTGACTGAGATAGTCGCCGTAGCCACTTTTTAGTAATTTTTGTGCAAGCATGTTGAGTTGCTCAGCTGAAATAAAGCCTTTGCGATAGGCTATTTCTTCCGGACAACATATTTTAAGGCCTTGGCGCTTTTCAATATTGGCAATAAAATTGGCGGCATCTAAAAGGCTATCTATCGTGCCGGTGTCGAGCCAGGCTGAACCCCGGCCCATTAACTCGACTTGCAGGCTACCGTCTTGCAAATATAGATTATTTAGATCAGTAATTTCTAGCTCACCGCGAGGAGATGGCTTGATGCTTTTAGCATAATCTACTACTTGATTATCATAAAAATATAGACCAGTGACCGCATAATTAGATTTTGGATCACTTGGTTTTTCTTCAATTGAAAGTGCACGCCATTGGTCGTCAAAATCAACCACGCCATAACGTTCAGGATCAGTAACATGATAGCCGAATACTGTAGCACCTGCCGTTTGTTTGCTGGTATTTACCAAAGATAGCTGTAAATCGTGGCCGTAAAATAGATTATCGCCTAACACCAAAGTGCATGCATCGTTGCCGATAAAACGCTCGCCAATCAAAAAGGCTTGAGCGAGACCATCGGGTGAGGGTTGTTCAGCATAGCTCAAACTTATGCCCCATTGGCTTCCATCGCCGAGCAAGGATTGAAATCTTGGCAGCTCTTCAGGTGTCGAAATAATTAGTATATCGGTGATATCCGCCAGCATTAAAGTCGACAGCGGATAGTAAATCATCGGCTTGTCGTAAACAGGCATAAGCTGTTTACTTACTACTTGAGTTAAAGGGTGTAGGCGCGTACCTGAGCCCCCTGCTAAAATAATTCCCTTTCTCATTCTAAGCCCCTTATTTTAGTTCGTGCGCTGTCGCGATAATTAGCTTAGTAATGCCAAATACGATAATTAACACCACTAACAAAAGCGCGATATTGTATAGGATACGTGGATACTTTGCATCTTCAGGAAGCGTGGGAGATTCTATTTTTACAAGATGCTTTAATTGTTGATAGGCCTCTATACGCGATGCCTCTAAGCTCACTTTTGATGCCGTATAAGCTTGCAATGCAAATTCTAAATTGATTTTATAATCGCTGAACTTAGCTAAAATATCATTTACACCAATTTCGTTACTACCTACCATTACTTCTTCATCGCCCGTGTTGGTTAGGCGATTCCGCTCTGCTCTAAGCTGACGACGCAAGCTAGTGAGCTCTTCTTCAGTTTTCATCACCATCGGCGCTTGACTGCTCATGCTGGCTTTAAGTGCATTAAGCTCGGCCGATTTAGCCGCAATCCGAGATTCTAGTTCAAAGGTGATTTGTTGTAGTGCTAAGCCTTCTGCTTCAGGATCTAGTAAGTTGTATTCGCGTTGAAAACTTAATAACTGAGTCTGAGCCTCTTTGAATCGGCTCTCTACTCGCGCGTGATCTTGTTCAATAAATTTCAGTTGCGACAACGCGAGGTTTTGGCCTATTTCATTGATAAACCATTCTGCACGTTCTGTTAGCACAGAGTTCAGTAAATAAGCGAACTCAGCGCTAAACGCCTGAACATTTAAGGTTAGTATTGTTGAGGTAGGATCAATGTTTACTTCAATATATTGATGCAAGTAATCGAGACGTTCTTCGCGTGTGGCAGCATCATCAAGGCGACTAAACATATCAAACTCATCACTTGAATAATGTTCAACAAAATCAATTTGTTGCTCTAGGTAACTTAGCATATCAGCTGAAAATATATAGGCTTTTACCAACTCAGGATCGTTTCGCTCGCCGCCTCCTGAGAGCCCTGCTAGCATTGATAAACTGGGGTCAAATGATGGCGTTTGGTTATTTTGTTGGACTAAAAGCTGCGCTTGACTTACGTACCTAGGGCTCGCCAATAAGACTAAATAAAGTGTAAAAATTGCCACCGGTACTAAGACGAATAATGCGAATGCACGTCTCTTTAAAAAGTCTAATGCTTGCTTGATTTGTGCGCTTTGTTTTGTTTCTTGCTTTGCTGACTCAGGCGCTTGTTTAGTTGAGCGCTCTTTTTGAGAGCTCTTTGCAAACTCTGAAGGCGTGGTATTTTCTAACTCCCATTTGAGCTTAAGAATTTTGATAGCTTCTAGTTCTTCTTTATTGTCTTTATTTAACAGATTCAAACGAGAAAACAAACGCTCAACAATCACCGGTTCAGTTGTCATTAGGCGTTCAATTTCAGATTTTAAAAAGGCGCTATCGTCGAACTGCCCTTTTTGTAAGGACTTTATGTACACTTCCTGTATGTCTTTTTTTTCTTGTTCAGATAAGCTCACAGTGCTTCATACCTTCTAATCGCTTCTTCTACGTCGTCGTAAAATGTTAGTTTACCTTTTTCCAATACAATAGCGCTATCGCAAAATAAACGCAGTTCAGGCATCTGATGGCTTATCATGATGACATTGGAATGCTGCGCCCGGTCGTATAGCGCTCGCTGTGCCTTCTTTTTAAATGAGGGGTCACCCACAGATGTGACCTCATCGATGAGATAGACATCAAAATCAATTGAAATGGTGCATGCAAATGCTAGGCGTGAACGCATTCCACTTGAATAAGTCTTTACTGGCAACTCGTATTTCACGCCTAGTTCAGCAAAGTCGATTACGCGGTCTTCATATGCAGCAATATCGCTTACGCCATTTACCCTTGCAATAAATCGCGTATTTTCGCGCCCAGTCATTTGAGGGTGAATACCCGTACCCAGGGCTACCGGCCAAGACAGATGCCTATCGGTAATGATCTCTCCTCTATCCGGATATTCACTTTTTGCGAGCAATCTGAATAGCGTAGACTTACCCGCACCGTTTTTTCCTAAAAGCGCAATGTTATGACCGCTTGGAATATTAAAATCTAAGTTTTGGAAGACGTATTGCTTACCCAATTTACTTGGATAAAACTTGGTCACATTCTGCAAACTAATCATTAGTTAAGCGCCCTTTGCCACGTTGCTCTGTAAAACACAAAGGAGACAAACATCATTACAAGGGTACATTCGATTACATATACTTGACTCACGCCGAGCTCACCATAAGAGGAATAGGCTGCACCGCGGCTTAACTCTATAGCATGAAGTATAGGATTCCAGTCTAGAGCCCACCAAACTTCTGGCGGGAAATCTCGAAGGGAGAAAAAGACGCCTGAGATAAAAAATAAGGGCCGAGTTGCCAATCCCATCACTTTCGAGACTTCAGGCACAAACATAACTAATACCGCCACGATTAAACCTAATGACATGGCGAATAACGCCAATAGCAGCAAGTTTAAAATCAATATTAATGGATTATCAACGCGCAGCTCCATGTTCATAAAATACATGATTAGCCCTATGCCCAAAATAACAAACACCTTAGTGATGGTTTCAAAAAGGCCACTTGCGATGACGGGGCTAATCGGCTGCACTTGTCGAAAGGCAAATAGGGGCTTATTGCGTTGAATTGAAGTTGAGCAAGACTGATAGACCTGCAAAAAAAGCTGTATAAAAATCATGCCGTAGGCAATGAATACAAAAGTAGGAATACTGTAGCTATCGCCGCCGTCGAGACGGCCACGAAGAAAAGAAAGAATAAAAATAAAAGCAACTGGCTCAAGCACTGCCCAACTCAAACCAAATTTATCACTAAAACTGGTGCGAACCTGTCGCACCATCAACGAAAATATTACGTCTTTCCAAATCTGCCAGTGGTTACGACGTATTAGCCTGCTCATTAGTCACGCACTACGTCGGCCGCCACAGCAATTTGGAAAATAATTTGCGTGATGTCTTTCACGGTTTGCATCAGTTTGCTGTCGACTTTTGGCAGTATTACAATTTGGTCGCCAGGTTTGAGTTTAGTGGTGTTGTTTGCACCAAACCAAGGGCTGCTATCGTCAACCAACGTTGTAGCGCCATTTGCATGAACAATGAGGTAAGTGCTCATGTTGGCTCTGTCGGTAAAGCCACCCGCTAAGCTAACGTAGTCTTCGATGCTGCGCTTGTCGCTATATACAATGGCTTGAGGCATCATTACCTCCCCTGCAACATTGACTAAATCGCTAAATGCTGGAATCACTATTTCATCGCCCTGCTCTAATCGAATATTAGAGACTCTGCCATCTACCGCAACCACGACTCTACCTAGGGGTTCAGCCTGACGTGCGCGAGCAATGAATTGCCCTACTAGCTGCGCCTCTTGCGCCCTCAGGCGAGCTTCACCGTCTGAAGATGCTGGCGCGGTAAACACGCTGCGCTCGAGTCTGTCTAATGATTCATTTAACAAACGTTGCTGCTCTAACTTCACGCTTTCTCTTAAAATATAAACGGCGTTTACGTTAGCCTGATCTTGCTCAACTGGCACGGTAGCTAATAAATCGTGAAGTCTGGTGTCGCTATCTACGGCATAAAACGATGGGCCGAGGTAACTACCCGATAGCATCACACTAATTACTTGAGCGCGTAGATCGTCGTTAAACAATAAGTTGTCGCCATCTTGCACAGTAAAGTTCGCAAAATCATCTAAACCAAAATAACGAGCAATGGGCTGTTGATTGCGAACGCCGGTTACCGATACATGCGTAACTTCAACAGCTGGGCGCACTAAATCAACAATTTCTTGGCCGCTTGAAGTTTCGGTTAATAACTCATAACTTCTAGAAACACCCATTATGCCTTCAGCAGTAATAGTTGGACCTCGGGCGCTAACCAACACAACATCACCGTCTTTAAATGAATGCGCAGGCATTTGGCCAGCATTTAAAAATGCGTACAAGTCAACGCTCATTACTACGCTGTCATCACGGATAATATCTATTTTGCGGTAGCTTCCGCGCTCCGACAATATGCCGCCAGCCTGCTGCAAGTAAAACAAAATCGTGTCTGACGCTGCACCGGCATATTGCCCAGGGCGCGTTACATTGCCGGTAACAAATACACCAACAGGCGTGGAGGCCAAAAGATTTACGTAAATATTTACATTGTCGGTATAAATCTGTTTAACGCGCTCTGTTACTGTTTGATTGAGTGCTTGCGCTTCAATCCCCAACACATTTATTGGCCCAACGTTGGGCACAAATATATTGCCCTGGTTATCAACTATGTGAACGTTGGCGGCATCTACCGCGCCCCAGAGTTGAATACTGATTTTATCGCCTGGCGCAATTAAGTATTTTGGATTTACTGTGTTGCGCTGACGCAGACTAGCGCCGCTTTCAAACAAACTAGAACCAAAGGGTTTTATATCCGCTGTGGACGCTTCACCACCGATTGCGCGATTCGTTTTGGAGGTTTCAGATTTAATATAGCTTTCTAATGGGATATTGGCATTGGCTGCCATTTCTTCTTGAGCTTGAGCGATTTGCTCTTGAGTTTGCGCCAGTGCAGAGTGCGTAAACACAAAGGATACAAAAAGAATGAAGGTCGCAAAATATTTCATTACCACTCCTGGCTCAAAGGGCGAATGCGAATAAACGTGCCAGTTGCAGAATCCATGCAAAATCGATTAATAGTTGTTGCGTTATAATCAGACTGAGATGCTATTGATGAGCTTGGGCTCAGGGCAATTGCGCATTGCAAACCAAGCGCAGAGTAATAACTGCTAACCACTGAATAGGCTTCACCGTCTATCGAGATGGTGCTTCCCACGCTTTGGGTGGGAGAGGAGCTGGACACTGAACTTGTCTGAGCATTTTGCATACCTGATTGAGCAGCGCACGCTTGCAACAAGCACGCACACACAAGGGCGAGAGCTTTTTGGGTCAGTTTCAAATCTACAACAATCCTAAGCGCCTAACAAATCGCAATATTTTCCAGATGTGCATAATAATCGCGGTGTAGATGACTTGCAATACAAGGAAGCCATAAAACATGATTGATTCAGGTACTTGGTATATTTCAGACAATACTGCAACGGCTGCGAACAAGCTTCCTAGGAATAAAAGCCCGACTAAAGATTGCGCCTGTGTTAAACCAGCTCGCATAAAAATGTTATGCAGATGCTGACGGTCAGCTTTTAGCATAGACTGCCCTTTGCGAGCACGCCTAAACATAATGGCAGCCATATCCATAAGCGGTAAACCAATTAGCCAAACTGCTGAAATAGGGCGAATTGAAGCTTCTGCACCATTTGTGTGCTCCACTAACAACCATACGATTGCCAAGCCAATAAACATGCTACCCGCATCGCCCATGAATATCTTGTTGCCTTTAAACCCTTTAATACTAAGATTAAACGCTAGGAAAGGAACCAAAACTGCAATGATGGTAAGTGGTGCGATTAAACTTTGGGTTGCACCTGCGGTGAACAACAAAAACACAACGCTGAGTAAAACAACTAAAGACATTCCGCCGGCCAAGCCATCTATGCCGTCAATCATATTAAACGCATTTATCACGCCTACCACGCACACCATGGTGAATAAATACCCCATCATCGGGAAGTGCACGTCACCCGAGCCGAATATGTTGCCCAAGTTCAAAATGTAGTTATCAGCAACGCCAACCATTATTCCGGCAACAATAAACTGGCACAAAAAGCGACCTTTTGCGCTTAAATCAAAACGATCGTCGAGCATGCCTAGCAATACTATCATTGCTGCTGCTGTTAAAAACATTGGGTTATTTTTAAATACCACGTCTGCAGCCAAGCTACCGAACACTACGCCGATGAACATGGCTAAACCGCCGGTTAGAGGTACGATCTCACCGTGTTTCTTGCGATAATTGGGAACGTCGACCAATCCCAAGAAGTGAGCTACCGGCGTCATTATCACAAGGAGTACTGATGTTATCAGCGCTGCAATGATGACGGGCAGATACTCAACATATGTCATGAATAATCCTTATTCGTGTGAGCGACCCTGCTCAATTGTGCAATATTTATTATTATTGGCATTTTGTAAGCGTACTTTTTGTGTGTGCTGTGTTGAATTTTCTCAAATACATGGCCTTATCGACCAACATTCAAGGATTTTAATATTTTTATTCTTAGTCCTAAGTATAACAGCAATTACTGTTCCAACGTAGCGTTTGATGCTAAACCTTTGGTTTATATATAAATTATAATTACACGCTTTTATATAATGTCGCCTATAAGCTACGCTTTGCGACTTTTTCATGCACCAAGGTGAAGCAATGCACTATATTGTCCTTCTTCTGCTTTTAACTTGCAACCAACTTATTGTTAAGAGCATAATGAATTGTTAAATGCTTATTGCTTGCTTAAGCTACTTACATACAATTCGTTTGAGCTAGTCCCAGAAAGCTTGTCCAAATAATTATAAAAATAAGGATTCACATGCAAACAAAACAATCCGAAGACACTCGTTTTTTCGGTCACCCAATGGGTTTAATGACGCTCGCTGGCACAGAAATGTGGGAGCGCATGAGTTATTATGGAATGCGCGCCCTTCTCGTACTATTTATGATATTAGCCCTAGAAGAAGGTGGCTTAGGCATGACCATGGCAGTGGCCTCTGCTATATATGGTTTATATACCGGCGCAGTATACTTTTTTGGCTTACCCGGCGGTTGGATTGCTGATCGCTTAATTGGTGGGCAAAAAGCGGTGTTTTATGGCGGCTTCATCATCATGATTGGCCATATTATCCTTGCTATCCCGACTGAATCATCTTTCTTTATCGGTTTGATCTTTGTGGTGCTAGGCACCGGGTTATTAAAACCTAACATCGGCGCGATGGTAGGTCAGCTCTACGACGCTAAAGATGCGCGCCGAGACAGTGCATACACCATATATTACATGGGCATAAACATCGGCTCATTAATTGGTTACGGCGTATGCGGGTGGCTACAGGTAAATATGGGTTATCACTGGGCATTTGGCGCTGCTGCGGTTGGTATGGGTATTGGTCTTATTCAGTATAAGCTTACCGCCAAAAACATTGAGGGTGTATCTGACAAACCGGTTGTTGCATTAAGCCCACAGGCCACGAAAAAAGCCTACACCGCGATTGCTGCATTTTTAATTGCATTAGTGACCATCACGGTTTTAATTTTTGTTGGCATTATTGAGTTTAACCCTATTGTTGTTGCTAAGAATGTAGCGATTGCGATTACAGCCATCTTCCTGTTTTATTTTGCCTACATATTCTTTGGCGGCAACCTAAATGACGATGAGAAGAAGCGCATGGGCGCATTGTTTTTGATATGTCTTGCCTCAACATGCTTCTGGGCAGGCTTTGAACAAGCAGGTTCGTCGTTAAACGTGTTTGGTTTAGAATACACTCAGCGCATGATGGGTGATTTTGAAATCCCCGCAGCTTGGTTCCAATCTGCAAATTCAATCTTCATCATTGTACTTTCTCCATTCTTTGCTTACATGTGGATGGCGCTTGGCAAACGCATGATTGAACCAAGCTACAGTGTTAAATGTGCGGTTGGCCTGATCATCATGGCATCTGGTTTTATTGTCATGTTTTTTGCGGCCCAACTTGCGGCAAGCGGTCTTAAAGTTGCACCTTACTGGTTAGTAGCGACTTACTTCTTGCATACTGTTGGTGAGCTTTGGCTAAGCCCAGTTGCACTTAGTGCGGTCAGTAAACTTTCTCCACAGCGTTTTGCCGGCCAAATGATGGGCGTATTTGTGCTGACTTACTCAATGGGTAGTATTATTGCAGGTATATTTGCAGGTAAGTTCGACCCTGAGCAGGTTGATCAAATGCCTGGTTTGTATCTGCAAATCACCTATTTCAGTGTTGCCATCGGAATTGTATTGCTGTTGCTTTCAATGAAAACTGGCAAGTGGGAAAAGCTCGCGGAGAAGAAAGAAGCTGACGAGCTTGCAAGCCCTCTGTAAAAAGTTAATCCATTTGTAATACGATTAGGGCGATTTTTATCGCCCTTTTTTGTAGACTAGGACAATTATAAGTTCGCAGAGTGAGTATTAGTGAAAGTTTATACTTCAACAAAAAAAATACCCGGCCTTGAAAACATGACACTGCCTGAACGTATGGATGTGTTAGACCAAGCGTCTCGTAAAATGACCGTACCTGAAAAAACCTTGCTCAACGTGCTTAAGCTTTTGGTGCTCATTCCAGTATTTGTTATGTTACTTCGCATGGTGGAAAATTGGTGGTCTTTAGCATGGGCAGGACTTATTTTGTTGCTCTACCCTTTATTTGTGAAACCCCTGCAATACTCCATAAGCGCAAAATACTTACCTAAAAACATCAAAAAGGACGATGCATGAAAACAATACTCGTAACTGGCGGCAGCGGCTATATTGGCAGCCATACGGTACTGCAATTACTAGAAGCAAACTATCATGTAATTGTATTAGACAACTTCTCAAATTCGTCCCCAGAGAGTTTAAAACGAGTATCAGCCCTCACTGGTAAGTCACCTCTTATTGTTGAGGGAGACATTCGGGATGCTAAATGTTTAAACGCATTATTTACTGAACACAACATTCATGCAGTCATTCACTTTGCGGGGCTTAAAGCGGTTGGGGAATCAGTTGCTAAACCTGCGCTATATTATGAAAACAACGTTTACGGCACTTTAAATTTAAGCCAGGTGATGGCAAAGCACAGCGTGAAAAACATTGTGTTTAGCTCCTCCGCAACCGTTTATGGCGACCCAGTTGAACTGCCATTGCACGAGGGTTTGCCAACGGGTACGCCTACCAATCCTTATGGTATGTCAAAGCTCATGGTTGAACTGATGCTCACCGATTTTTATAAGGCCGACCAGCAGTGGAATATAGTGCTATTACGCTACTTTAACCCAGCCGGCGCTCATCCGTCTGGTCAAATTGGAGAGGACCCAAACGGCATTCCAAACAACTTAATGCCCTTTATTACACAAGTTGCAACCGGCAAACGCGAGGTGTTAAGCGTATTTGGTGACGATTACGACACCATCGACGGTACTGGAGTGCGCGATTACATTCACGTAGAAGATTTAGCTGAAGGCCACCTTAAAGCGCTAGACAAAATTGATAGCGGCGCTGGTTTGTTTGTCTGTAATTTAGGTACCGGACAAGGTTATAGCGTACTAGAGATGGTAAAAGCCTTTGAGCAAGCCAGTGGAAAACAAGTAAAATATCAAATATCTCCCCGCCGCTCAGGCGACGTAGCAGCCTGTTATGCCGACCCTAGCCTTGCTGAGAAAGAACTGGGATGGACAGCTAAAAAAGGCCTGCAAGAAATGTGCGCTGACTCTTGGCGCTGGCAAAGTCAAAACCCGGATGGGTATCCTAAATAAACAAATCATTTGCGGGAGAAAACGCATCATTTGCGGGAGAAAACGCATCATTTTTGCGATTAAACACGTTATTCTCGCTATAACCCTCGTCATTCCTGCGAAGGCGGAAACCTCGCAACTCTATCACCCTCGTCATTCCCGCGAAGGCGGGAACCTCGCAATTCTGCCACAGTTATCAATATAACTAGCTAAATTAAACGTCAGTTGCTGTTTTAGGAGATTCCTGCCTTCGCAGGAATGACAAGGATGAGCGC
>CAYQMI010000021.1:0-28150 GCA_964418575.1 uncultured Glaciecola sp. | reverse complement strand
ACAGTGACGAGAAAGAGAGCGGGATCGCCACTTGTATGCGCGGGAATGCGCCGAGTGAGCTTAGGGATCCCAAGGATTTACGGTTAAGGGCCGCTGCCTTCTAATAAAGCTTCAAAGTCCGCAAAATCATCAGCTTCTTCCTCGAGCTCTTCTTCAGTTTTTTGACCAAGTTTTCCATCGCTTAGCTCAAATGCTGAGCGTTGAAAATAAACATCACGCACAAACAAATACGGGTCGAGTGAGCGTTCAAGGAGTTCTTCTTGGTCGAGTAGTTGAGCACGTAGCTCTACTAAACGAATTACAGACGCTGCGATGGTATGCGGGTCGTCCATAATGGTCGCTGGCCAGTAGAAGTTATCTATGATGTCACCAGAAAAACCTCTTAAGTCTCTCGGGCCGTAAAATGGCAACATCAAATAAGGCCCACTGTTTACGCCGATGGCGCCTAGCACATTCGAAAAGTCTTCTTCTTTTCGGTCTATGCCAATGTGTTGTGCAACATCGAATATACCAAATATGCCTACGGTGGAGTTGATGGCAAAACGACTAAAACTGGCGAATGAATCAGATGGCTTACCTTGAAGGAGGTTGTTAATCGTATTTGACGGCTCCTCTAAGTTATTTGCTGCGTTCAATAAACCCGTGCGAAGGGGCTGGGGAGTAATAGCGATATACCCTTTGGTCACAGGTTTTAGAAAGTATTTATCTAACAAGTCGCGATTTAGCGCCCACATCGCTCGGTTTACACCTTCAAGAGGGTCAGAAACGTTGGCTAAATCTTCTTTAGCCTGATTAATTTTAGCTTGCTCAATATGCTCTCTCTGGCTAACTGTGCAGCCTCCCAAAGCAAGGAGTGCACATAACAAGAGTGCGCGGTAATAGGTCACATTATTTCCTTATCAATTTCTAATTGGTGCATTTGCACGCTTCCTTTCACTAACTGTAGCTTATCTATTTGACCTTGCAACTCACCGGGTGTTGGCATTACATCAGCATCTTCTGATATTCTCGCGGTAATACGTACACTTTCTGCATTTGCAAGAGTCATGCTAGGCATCATAGCATCTTCTTCTTTTAGCTCTACTGTAATCGGAAAGTTTGTAAGCGACATACGCTTAACAGCTAATGGAACACGTGAGTCAGTATTCGCATCTTGCGCGAATACAATTAAAAACCCCGTACTCGGTAGCTTTGATACCAACGATTGTGCCAAAGAAATTTCAAGACTGATTCCAGTAGCGCCAGCCGATTCGTTATCTTCAGTCACAACGACCTTATTATTACTATTTTGTGCAGCCTGTAGATCAGGTATTTGGCTTGCAGGCGTGCTTAATTCTCCTGCACCTTCAAACGGTGCATTTAACACCTCTGCAGGCGCCCCAATATTAATCAACTGAGCCACCAAAGACTGATAAAAATTACTATTGGCCGATAGCTGCTCTCGAATAGTCATAAAGTTACTCAGCGCGGTGTCTACATCTCCTAATTGAGTAGCCACTACCGTAAGTAACAAACGGTAATCACGGTTGTCAGGAGCGACTCTGACTAAATACTCTACTTGACGCTTGGCGTTACCTAAACTTTCTTCTGTACCTGATGCCATTAAGGCTTGTGCATATTTTTCCCGTAAGTCTAGGTTGCGAGGCTCTAAGTCTATGGCCTTTTCAAATGCCGCGACCGATTCTTCCATTTGCCCTATGGATAGTTGCACTTGCCCTAACAGGCGCCAACCTTCAACGTCGTCTGGCGTTTCGCGCAGGCGTTTTCTGATAACAAGTGCAAACTTCGCATAATCGTTTGGCGTGACTTCAGCGCCCGTTTGGCCTTGAATCCGCTCGGTTAACTCAGCCGCTTGGGCTTGGGCTGCAATGTACTGCTGTAAGCCATCTAGCTGATTTGAATCGATGTACACCCATATACCCAACAAGACTGCTGGAAGGGAAAGCGCGCTTACCAACAACCAATTTACCTTGCTTACGGGTTCTATTGCATTATCGGTGATACGCTCCGACTCTTCCACTAAGGCCAATTTTAACTCGCGTACTGCGCTGAGTTTATCTTTTTCAGATATCAGGCCTTCATTTACTTCTTGATCAAGCTCAGCAATGCGCTGCTTAACCACATTGGCATTGCTAACCTGAATCTTATTTAGCTTTGCCTTTTGCAATAAAGGAACAACAACAAACAGGGCAGAAACAGCAATTAACAGCCCTGCATAAAGATAAAAATCGCTCACTTATTCTTCCTTTAACAACTTTTCAGCGCGCGCAAGGCGAGCTTCAATATCAACATCATCCACTACTTTGCGACGTTTAATAAACACTACCAACATAATCAAAGCGAACAATACAGGGGTTAGCCAAAGCCACATGGTTACTGCGTTTACCGGTGGCTGGTAATATACAAAATCACCGTAACGCTGCTTCATCCAGCCAATCACCTCTTGTTCGTTATTGCCCTCTTGCATCAACTGATACACCTTGCGGCGCATGTCGTGTGCTATTTGAGCGTCGGAATCAGCAATGTTTTGATTCTGACATTTAGGGCAACGTAGCTCTTCGGTCAGTTTTAAAAAGGTTTTTCGCTGGTTTGGGTCGCTAAATGCGTAGTTTTCGGCATACTCTTTTGGAATTGCTCGAGCTTGCGGATTATCTTGTGTTGCGTCTGCCTGCTCATCTACTAATTGGGCAAGCGCAGCTTGGGAGAACGCTAGTACAAACATTGATAAAAGCAGTAAAACACGCTTACTCATATGCGGCTTCTCCTAGTGAGGTCTGCAAACTCTCATCGCCTTTTACATCCAGCCCTTTTAACTCATTGAGCACCGGTAAAAACTTATTGTTCCAAACCCGCTCGTTCACATCACCTAAATGATGCACTCGAATAATCCCTTGTTGGTCAACCAAAAAATGCTCGGGCGCACCTGTAACTCCCAAATCGAGAGAAGTATCGCGATACACATCAAAAATATTAAATTGGTAAGGGTTGCCATAACGGTTTAATGTTTCAGTGACCTCTCCTCGAACCCGATTAATAGTTTTGGTGCCAAAATCAGGGTCGATGTCTTGGTCGTAATATAAGCCCACAAAACGAATACCCTGCTTACTAAGATGAGTCAGATAAGGCAGCTCAATCGCACAGGTAACACACCATACGCCCCACACATTTATAATGGTGATTTCACCGTCAAAAATGCTGTTGTTGTAAACAATGCTTTCGTCCATTAAATCGGGTAGGGAGAATTGCGGAAAGGCATCAGCGATAACTTCCGATTCTCTTACCGTTGGGTCTGAAAACAAGCCTTTAAATAAAAACACACATAATGCTAAAAACAATACTAAAGGCAATAAAAACCAAGCTAAGCGACTCATGCCTTGGCCTCATTAGTTTTGTTTTGCAGTACCACATCGCCGCTGCTTTCAGTGCCGCCGGCGTTTGATGATTTACCCATCGCGGCTTTAACCTTAGCAATCTTTTTAATGCGGTAGCGCTTATCAGCAATGGAGAATACACCGCCGATACACATGATAAAGGCACCGCCCCATATCCATACCACAAAAGGCTTGTAGTAAAGTCTCACTGCCCATGCACCGTTTTCTAGTGGTTCACCTAGGGCAACAAATAAATCACGGGTCAAGGTGGTGTGAATACCCGCCTCGGTCATGGTCATACGCTGTACGGTGTAAAAACGTTTCTCTGGCTCTAAATGCGAGACCTTTTCACCGTTTTTGTACACATCAAATATGCCTTTATCTGAAATATAATTAGGACCTTGAATCGCCTTTACGCCGCTGAACTCAACTTCATAATCAGCAATAGTAACGCGCTGACCGGGCTCCATGCGCAAGTCTCTTTCTAGTTCATAGTTGCTTACTAGCGTGATACCAATCAAGCATACAGCAAAGCCCACATGCCCGAGTATCATGCCCCAGTGGCTGCGCGTAAGTTTAGACAATGAGCTCAATACCGACTCCTCGCGTGTTTGCGACACCACGCGCTGACGCACTTCAAGCACCGTAGCAATGAGTATCCAAAAGCTCATTACCATGCCCAGCATGCCCATGTAAGTTTGCTGGTCGTAACTGGCATTTACCAAAACACCTGCGCTCACTGCTAAAATAAACGCAAACACAAGCTGATTTCGCAAATCTTTTGGCTGCTGACGCTTCCACCTTGAAAGCGGCCCTATTGCCATAAAGAGCACAAAAGGCACTATTAAGAGCGTGAACATTTGATTGAAAAACGGCGCACCAATCGAGATAGTACCTAAACCAATCTCTTTGTGTACCAACGGGAATAAGGTGCCCAACAATACAACAATGGTGGCTGCAACGAGCAATACGTTATTGCCCATCAACATCATTTCACGAGAAAACACGTCGTAACGGCCAACGCTTTTTAGCTGAGAGGCACGCACGGCATAGAGTAATAATGAGCTACCAATCACGACTACTAGCAAGCCTAGTATAAACAAGCCGCGAGAGGGGTCGCTAGCGAAGGAATGCACCGATACTAGTACGCCTGAACGCACTAAAAATGTACCCAGTAAGCTTAACGAGAATGCTGCGATGGCGAGCAGTACCGTCCACGATTTAAACACTTTGCGTTTTTCGGTAACTGCAAGGCTGTGCATCAAGGCCGTACCAATTAGCCAAGGCATAAACGACGCATTTTCTACTGGATCCCAAAACCACCAGCCGCCCCAACCAAGTTCGTAATATGCCCACCAACTGCCCAATGCAATACCTAAAGTTAAAAACGACCATGCAGCAATTGTCCAGGGGCGCGACCAGCGGGCCCAAGTGGAATCAAGCTGCCCGCCAATTAGTGCGGCGATAGCAAATGCAAAAGCAACTGAAAACCCTACGTAGCCCATGTAGAGCAAAGGAGGATGAATGATCATGCCAAAATCTTGTAGCAAGGGGTTTAAGTCTCGCCCGTCGACCGGGAAAAAAGGTAGCATACTGTCGAAGGGGTTAGAGGTAATGAGCATAAATAGGTAAAAAGAAATACTTACCATACCTAGCACCGACAGCACTCTAGATACCATTGCCTCGGGAATGCCTTTTGAGAACAATGCAACTGCCAATGTCCATATGGCGAATATTAATACCCAAAGTAAAAACGAACCCTCGTGCCCGCCCCAAACAGCGGTTATTTTGTAGTAAATAGGCAGCTTACTGTTACTATTTTGTGCTACGTAATTAACGCTGAAATCGTCTGTCACAAAGGCGTAGGTTAGGCATACATAAGCAATCAAAGTAAATATAAACAAACCCCAAGCCAAAGGCCGCGCCATTTGCATCAAGGTTTGATTATTGGTTTGTGCCCCCCACAAAGGGTACACCGCCAGTAATATCGATAACACCAGCGCAATTACCAGTGTTACATTGCCTAACTCAGGTATCATTAGTAAGTCGCCTCGTTTGCCGGTTTATGATGGATGCCAAGCTTTTCAGCAAGCTCGGGCGGCATGTACTCTTCGTCGTGTTTAGCGAGTACTTCATGCGCAACAATTAAAGTCTCACTCTCAAGAATGCCAGTAGCAACAATACCCTGCCCCTCGCGGAACAAATCAGGCAAAATACCGCTGTAGCGCACGGTGACAGAAGGCCCAACATCCATTAGGTCAAAGCTTACTGCGAGGGTTTCAGAATCTCTTTGCACTGTGCCTGGCACAACTAAGCCGCCAATACGAATGCGCTGGCCTACATAGGGCTTAACGCCGGTAGCGTCTTTGCCGTCGTAAATTTCTGATGGTGTGTAAAAAGCATCAATACTGTCGTTGAGGGTGTAGAGCATAATGCCAACGGCAGCGCCAATTAACACGATTACGCTAGATACGGCAACGAGTCGTTGTTTTCTTCTGCGATTCATCCCTTTTTGTCCTCTACTTTTACTTGTTGCTTCGTTGACTTGTTATTCATAACTATAAGTCGCTATTTAAATATTGAATTAACTTTCGCTGGCCTGCGGAGCATCTGCTATTGTGCTGTTTGCCTTATTCGCTGAATTGTTTTTGCGCTTGGCCCTTGCAGCTAAAATACGTTGTGCCCGCGCTTGCTGCTCACCTACGTAAACTCGCACGGCTTTGCTCATAAATGCACTTTGCCCCCACAAAGCAAGCATTGCCGCAATGCTTACCCCAAAAGACAGCCATACGAACAAAGCGCGATCGCCCATATTAAAAAATGCGTTCATATCAGCAAATTTAAAGCCTTGCTGAACCATAAAATAAGCGCCAATAGCAAATAAAATAAGACCTGAAACAAGCGCAATAGTTCTACCCGGAGTGCGGTGGAGCTTATGATTAGCATCGGATAAAAATTCTGACACCCAAGGGCGATGTGCATCGCGTTTGATGAGCTCAGAGCGAAGTCGAATTAACACTATTGCACCAATAAAGCCAACCATACCTAAAATAGCAATGACAAGCGGAGTGGCCATTTCAGCCGGCATTGAGGGTTTATCAATTTTGCTGATGCTAGCCGGTTGATGCAGGGTATTCCACCATTCAACCGAGTACTTAATAATGGGAATATTAATTACGCCTACGATGGCCATAATACCGGCGGCTTTGCCAGCTTGCAGCTTGTCGTCAAAGGATACGTACAGCGCAATCACGCCAAGATATAAAAACAGTAAAATGAGCTGAGAAGTGAGCCTTGCATCCCATATCCACCAGGTTCCCCAAGTAGGTTTTCCCCACACTGCGCCGGTAAATAGTGAAACGAAGGTGATCACCGCGCCCACAGGTGCAATAGCAATCATCGCGGTAAAGGCCGTACGCCACTGCCATACAATGCCAACAAAGGCAGCGACTGCCATAGCAATGTAGGTGGTCATTGATTGCGTTGCGCTTGGTACGTGAATATAAATAATGCGATAAACATCAAACTGTTGATAGTCGGTTGGCGCAAAGGCTAAACCCCAAATCATACCGAGTGGCAGGCCAACACACGCAAGCAGCGCAAACCACGGAAACAGCTGGTTGCAAAGCAAATACGCTTTGTCGGGTTTGGCATAAGAATTCATCCACTTCCACATTAGTTTTGACTCACTTTTAATGAATATGCAATGGCCGCTGGCGCTAAGGCTAAGGTAAATAAGCCCAGCGACGCTATAATACCAAGTTGAAAGGCGTATGGTAATTGTAAGGACGCCGAATCTATTGCCGATGTGGCAAATATTAGCAACGGTATGAAAAGCGGAATGAGCAATAGTGCCACCAGCACACCGCTTCGCTGCAAACCTACCGTAAGTGCTACCCCAATTGCGCCAATTAAACTGATCACTGGCGTACCCAACAATAAGGTGGCGATGAGCGCTAAATACATGGGCATGGTCATATTTAAAAAGAGCGCTAAAAGAGGGGATAAAATAAGCAAAGGAAGAATGTGGATTAGCCAGTGCGTGAGCACTTTCACCAACACAATTAAGTATAAGGGCGTTGAAAGCAAAGTATATTGCTCAAGGGTTCCATCGTTAAAATCATCGCGAAACATGCGCTCCATACCTAGCAGCAAAGATAGTATCGCAGCTACCCAAATCACAGCACCGCTTACTCGTTGTAAAACCTCTGGAGATGGCCCAATAGCCAGTGGAAATAAGGTGATCACCATAATGAAAAACATCAGCGGCTGCATAAGCTCGGCGCGCTGGCGGTAAGCTAGCGCTAAATCGCGCTTACAAAATGATGTGAGTATCGATATCACCAGCGATACTCCAATTCAAATTCACGCTGTTTGTGCGCGATATTGATGCGCTGGTGCGATGTGAGCAGGACTGCGCCGCCAGATTGCAAGAAGTCAGTAATTTTAGCTTCAACTAGCGCGACCATGTTCACATCGAGTGCTGTCATCGGTTCGTCTAATACCCAGAGATTTGAGTTATTTTGAAGCCACAAGCGCGCCAGAGACACACGGCGCTGCTGCCCTTGGGAGAGGTGTTTTAGCGGTAGTGTTTCGAGCCCTTCTAAGCCAAGTAACCCTAGCGTGTTGATGATAGTCGTTTCGTCTGCTTCAACTTCATGCTGTTTACACCAAAAGCTCAAGTTTTCGATAGGGTTTAACAAAGCGCTGATGCCAAGCTTGTGGCCGAAATAGATAAGCTGAGAGCTGGCTTGATTAATCTCTTTATGTACATCGAAATTATTGATGCTCACAGAGCCGTTTTGAGGCTGGCTTAAGCCAACTAAAATGCGAATTAAACTGGTTTTCCCAGCGCCATTTTCGCCGCGCAATAAAACAAGTTCACCAGGCTCTATTTGCAGGTGAATGTTTTCAAATAAAATACGATCCTGTTTTTCACAACTGATATCGCGCGCGGATAATACGGCCAACAACTTACTCACTTAGTTAAAACCCGCGAATATTATCATAAAAACAAGCGATTAACCTATTGTTGAAGTGCTGATTATTGGTCGAAAAAAACGTTTATTTGATTATCGTCAAACCGATTGATTGCGATGGCTATTGTCGCGCAAAATCTGCGGCGCACATTCGCTTTAGTGATGCATTATGCAGCCGATAAATAACTATGACAAAAAACTCTATTCCAGCCTTAACAGCTCTAACTCGTATGCAAGAATCTGCCTATAGCGGGCAGCAAGCTATCGGTGGCGGGCATGGCATTAAAGTTACCCACGAAAAATCTAGCGTAAGCTTTACTGTGCTCGCAAGTAATGCGCAAAACGTTGTGCTACAAGATAACGCAAATAAGCAGCGTTTTAATTTACCTAGCGCAGCTTTAAATGGAGCCAAATTACCAAACAGCGGCGACACGCTGATTTTAGTGAGCGCGAATGAGCGCCAGCTTAATTTTCGTTTGGTGCCTCAACAAACTGCACAAAGCCTTACACGAAATGGCGCTCAAACTAATGCGCTGCCTACAGGTTTAACTCGCGCCTTAGTGGCGAGCTGGCCTGAAGTGAGTGCAACAGCGGCTAGCAAGGCTCCCCTTTCCATCGCTGCTCAAATGCCTGTAAATGCCGGCGACCCAAAGTTAGCGGCATTGGCAAAAATACTGAGCTATGGTGCCAGCAAGACGGGGCAGCCACTCATTGAATTGCCCATAAGTGGCAAAGTCTCAGCCATTCAAAATCCGAATACTGCGAATGCAACTGCACTGATTAAACTTGCCATGGCGAATGCAGGCTCCAAAGACTTGAATATGGTGCTGCCTTTGCCCGCGAAGATAGCATCGAGTATAAAAGCGGGCACTTCGGTGGAAGTGCTCTTGTCGCCTAATCAAAAGGGGGCAGCAATACAGGGCGTTACCATAAAAAGTGTTGGTGCACTCAATCGAAACGATTTGCAGAACATCAATATTGCGAACCCTCAATTGAATACTGCGATTAAGCAAATTGCTCAGCAATTATTGTTTAAAGGGATAAACGAAAGCGGTACTGCTGCGAGCAAAACATCAGGCATGAGCGGTACGCAAAATATTATTTATCCGCTTCAAAAGCAGGTATTAAATGCGTTGCCTCAGGGCTTTGCTTCGCAAATCAATAGCGCCATGGGGAACAACGTAGAGCAGGTCAACGAAGCTCGCTTAGTGATTGCTCCGCAACAAATTTTATCAAAGCAGAGCGCACAAACAAGTAATGCGGCCTCGCAATTAATGTTAATGGCAGTGGCTAAACCACAAATGATGCAAGTACTGACTGAAAAACTCAGCACCGATGCAACTAAACATATGATTTTAGATGACGCTGTATCACCAAATACAAAGCCTCAAGCGCAAGGCGGTATTGATGCTAAAGGTACTGAAGCTAAAAATGTAGGCCCGAGTAAAGCTGCAAACAAAAACGCAGCGCCTGTTGCGATGAATGATTTGCTCACTCAAATTCAGAAAAAGTTGCCTGCAAGCGAAATAGCAAACTTGTCACCTAAGCTGCAGCAAGCGCTTAATCATACGCTCACGCATACTGCGCCCAGCGCACCGGTTATGAGCGATATAAAAACAACGCTTGAAAATACAATTGCAAACGGAAGACCTGAAACGCGTGCACTCTTAAAACCATTATTGCAGCAGTTACAGACTATTCTTGGGACTAATGGCGCTTCGACGAATGAGGCGGAGCCAGCCGATGCTAATACGAAGCAGACCGACAAAGTCTTAAATAGCTACAATCAAGCAAACAAAGCGCCCGAGTCAGATTTAAAAGTTGCGGAACTATTGCGCTCCACAATAGGTGCGCAAGCAGTCACGCAAATATCGAACAATAGCCAGAGTGCAAATAATAACTTTATTGAAGGTTTAGTTACGCTTTTGAAACTAAGCTTGGCTGCCAAATTGGCAAATTCTACCGCAGGGGTAGCACCGAGATTGGCGCAAGAGATACCGCCGAACATCGCGGCTTTTGCTTCAAGTGTGGTCAAACAAAATAATCCGCGCGGGGCGGTAAATAATACACCTCGCATATTGCAAGATATTACCCTTGGCGATCCTAGAGCGAGCCTTATTAGCGGTATTGGAAAGCTTTTAAGCAGTCATAACACCCATAAACTGCGAAGCGCAGAAGCCAGTTTGCAAGGTCAAGATACCTACTATTACGCGCTACCCAATGTATTAAATCCGCAAAATGAAGATATTGAAATAGCAATAAAACGCGAGCATTCACAAAATGAAAAAGACCAAGAAAAGCAAGGTGGCAGCACTTGGAAACTTGATATGAAGCTGGATATTGGTGATCAAGGTACTGTGCTAGCAAAAACACAGTTTACCTCGATTGGCGCATTAGCTGGTTCTGATAATAAAGCTTATGAGAAATATAGCGTTAGAAATGAGAAGAAAAAACAAGATTATCAGGGCATAGATTTGCACCTATACACTTCGAATGAAGCATTGAAAGATAAAGTACTTAAATATTTGCCCATGCTGCTTGAACGCTTAGAGAGTCTGGGAATTGAGGTCAAGTCACAAAAGTGTGACGTAGGGAAAGTAGATGTATCGCTTTTTAAAACTCAACTTAATGTGATGCATGCATATGCGTGATGCTGATTGTTTAAAAAACTGTTGTAAGAAAGAGGGTTAAATAATGATCGCTTTAAAAAACCCGTCATTCCCACGCAGGTGGGGACCTCCTAAATCTACAAGAGTTGTTTAAATAATCAGTGATATCTCAGCTCAATGGTTTGGTTAGGAGGTTCCCGCCTTCGCGGGTATGACGGGGGAGCTCGGTAATGACAAGGGAGTGCGCGATGGTGCGCTTTGACGATTGAAATATATAGGATTGAATGTGAACACTTATAGTAATAAACCATCCCAACAAGCTACTGCCCTAAAATACACAAATAGCCAAGGCAATAAAAACGCCTCAGGCGCGCCAAAAGTGATTGCCAAAGGCAGCGGAGCGCTAGCGGACGAAATTGTCGCCCTTGCTGAACAACACGGTATTTTTATTCATAAAGACGAGCATTTAAGTCAAATTTTATCACAACTAGACCTGGGCCAAGAGATTCCAGAAAACATGTATACCGTGATAGCCGAACTCATTGCTTTTTCATATCTTCTGCAAAATAAGTTCCCGAACTCTTGGGATAATGTGCATGAGAGAATCGATTTTAAAGAGTGATAGAGCGACGCCTTAACAATTTACATATGTACTTTTCACGCCTATTCAAACAAGGATGGCTGCAAAAGCTCTTTTCTAAGTACTCTTGATATTTCTACAAATTCGTCTCGAACTATAAAAAAGATTGAATAGCTTTTAAAAACAGCTCTCCTATAGTTGGGAAGTATTGCGCCAATATAGGGATATTGTTGAGGGTTATTGCAAATAAGATTCAAATAACTTGATAGGTCGTGATAAAACAAAACAGCCTTTTCAATACCAAAATTATCGATACCATAATCTAAAATATGTACAAGATCTTCGTCTGCTTTTTTCGTTAATTTATAACTTAGCACCCAATGACCTTTTCTCTAAAACATCGCGCATGATGTCCTTTATATCCCTATTTGAAATACCGCTTTCCTCGCCCTCAATTACAGCTTGCATTAACGCCTCTGTTCCGTCTATTCGAGCCTGCTCTTTTCTGATTAAATCTCGAAGCAATTCGCTATCACTCGCATATTTTCCGGATAGTAACTGCGCTTGTATCCAATCGTTTTGGGTTGGAGTCAGTGTAATGCTTTTCTTAATCATAGCCATTTTTAAAGCCCCTTAAATAGTAGGATTAAATCCTACCGAAAACATAAAGTGACGTCAATCGTATACAATCGCAGTAAGCAAACGATAAGAACTTTGTTGCTATTTGCTTCATGCTCATAATTTTAACGCATAAAAAAACCTGCCAGTGTTAGTAGCAGGCTTAATATTGTTATTCAAAAAGCTTCGTTAAGTAGCTAACAGAGCTTATTCAGCCTTCTCTACTTCACTTGCCTCTTCTGCGCCCTGCGCATCTTTCGGCATAAGAAGTTCCGCTCGCAACTTAGCTTCAATATCGTTCGCTAATTCTTTGTTATCTTTAAGGTATTGCACTACGTTTGCTTTACCTTGACCAATACGGTCGCCGTTACAGCTATACCATGCGCCGGCTTTATCAATAAGCTTTTGCTTCACGCCTAAGTCTACAAGTTCAGCTTCTTTACTAATACCCTGACCATACATAATTTGGAATTCGGCTTGTTTAAATGGTGGCGCGATCTTGTTTTTCACCACTTTCACGCGAGTTTCGTTACCCACTACTTCGTCGCCTTCTTTAATAGCGCCAATGCGTCGAATATCCAAGCGAACTGAAGCGTAGAACTTAAGTGCGTTACCACCTGTTGTGGTCTCTGGATTGCCAAACATAACACCAATTTTCATACGAATTTGGTTAATGAAAATTAGCATGGTATTGCTGCGCTTCAAGTTACCGGTGATTTTACGCATGCTTTGCGACATCATTCGCGCTGCTAAGCCCATGTGTGAATCACCAATGTCACCTTCAATTTCTGCGCGTGGCGTAAGGGCGGCAACCGAATCTACCACGATTACATCTACTGCACCTGAGCGGGTTAACATGTCGCATATCTCTAAGGCTTGCTCACCGGTATCGGGTTGTGACACAAGTAAGTCATTAATATTTACACCAAGCTTTTTAGCATAAATTGGGTCTAGCGCGTGCTCAGCATCTACGAAAGCACAGGTTTTGCCTTCTCTTTGAGCTTGCGCGATAACTTCAAGGGTAAGTGTTGTTTTACCTGAAGACTCCGGACCGTATATTTCAACAATTCGGCCCATTGGCAAACCGCCAGCACCAAGCGCTATATCAAGACCAAGTGAACCCGTAGAAATAGTTTCTACATCCATGGTTCTGTTTTCACCTAGCTTCATGATGGAGCCTTTACCAAATTGTTTTTCGATTTGTGAAAGAGCTGCATCTAGCGCATTTGCTTTATTAGTATCGTTTTTCATTTCATTTTCCTTGGTTGGTGCTCGCGTGTATTTGAAAGAACAAGCAACACATGCAATCATTTATATCGGAAGTATACTGTATAACCATACAGTTTCAATGCTTAATTTATTCTTTTTTATAACTGTATGAATTTACATATAAATTATTTTGAATTTAGGCTTGCTTGCTATAATTTCATGGGCAAATTAGCGTGACATGACATGCTCATACAGGTCTTTACTATTACATGCCTTTTATTGTGGATGAACTACACATGAGATCAGTTTTTCTAACGCTAGCACGATTGCTTGTTCTCTGACTTGTTGTCTATCTCCAGAAAAGCAACGACTAAAAGCATAGGTATTTAGCTCAGAACTAATTGCGAACCACACCAAACCAACAGGCTTGTCTTTACTTCCGCCTCCCGGGCCTGCTATTCCGCTTATTGCCACCGCATAATCAGCTTTGGCGCGCGCCCTTCCGCCCTGCGACATTTCCTTTACTACTTCTTCTGAAACTGCACCAAAGCTGCTCAGCGTCTGCGAGTCAACACCAACTAAGCTAGATTTCGCTTCATTACTGTAGGTTACCCACGACTGATTCATCCAAGCCGACGAGCCGGGAATATCGGTGATCGCGAAGGCTACGCCACCACCTGTGCATGACTCAATGGTGCATACGGTGGCTTGTTTAGCCTCGAGAGCTTGGCCAAGCTGTTCAGCCAAATGATATTTATTTTTTAATTGCGCATTCAACATACAAGCGTTTTTTCTTAGCGATTTTTGCATTAGTATATGCGGTATTACATATACTTAAACAATAGCGCACCTTAAGTTTGAAATAAACGAATACCGCGTTGTTCGTACGCTAAGCTAAGTTATATAAATAAAGCCCTCAATGTAAGAGACAGCACAACACACTATGCCTACTGCAAATACCGAAGCGAATCAAAAACACACGCCAATGATGGCGCAATATTTAGGCATAAAGGCTGAACACCCTGAGACTTTATTGTTTTATCGTATGGGGGATTTTTACGAGCTGTTTTTTGATGATGCAAAAAAAGCGAGTAATTTACTCAATATCTCATTAACCGCACGCGGTAAGTCGGGTGGCGAACCTATTCCTATGGCCGGTGTGCCTTATCATGCGGCCGAGAATTACCTTGCGAAGTTAGTCAAAATGGGCGAATCGGTGGCTATTTGCGAGCAAGTTGGCGACCCGGCCACCAGTAAAGGTCCGGTTGAGCGCAAAGTGGTAAGAATAATTACACCCGGCACAATTACCGATGAAGCTTTACTCGATGACCGCCAAGACGCAGTCCTAGCCTGCGTTAACGCTCATAAAAATGTATTCGGCATTGCTTATATCGATTTATCAAGCGCGCGCTTTCATGTGCTTGACTGCGTGGGTGAAGAGGCATTTTTAGGCGCGTTAGAGCGCATTAAAGTAGCCGAGTTATTATATTCAGAAGATTTTGAATATGTGCATTTGCTAGAGCGATTTAAAGGCAAACGCCGGCGCCCTGCTTGGGAGTTTGATCAGCAAACAGCATTGAGCAAACTCAACGCGCAGTTTTCGACCCTAAACCTCGACGGCTTTGGTATTGATCAAGACATGCTCGCCATTGGTAGCGCAGGTTGCGTATTGCAATATGTGCAAGAAACCCAGCGCACACAATTAGCTCATATCAATCGCATAACGCTCGATAACAACAGCCATATTTTATACATGGATGCTGCTACTCAGCGCAATTTGGAACTCACGCGCTCACTTGCCGGTAGCACTGAGCACACTTTACTCAGCGTAATAGACAACACCGCAACAAGCATGGGTTCGCGACTGCTTCAGCGCTATTTGCATCAGCCCACGCGCGAAAGGCAAGAAATTGAGAAGCGACATGCGGTTATTCATGCAATTCGTGTTACAGATTACAGCGAACTGCAGCGTTTACTAAAGGAAATAGGCGACATTGAACGTATCTTAAGCAGAGTCGCCCTGAGAAGCGCACGCCCGAGAGACTTTTCGCGTTTAAGCCATGGCTTAAATCAACTGCCTCAGCTGCTTGAGCAAATAACTGCCTTACAAAGTGATGGCTCCGCCTCAAAAGAGCTGATGCATTATGTAAATTCAATTTCTGATTACCCGCAATTAGCCGAATTACTTAATAATGCCATTATAGAAAACCCACCAGTGGTATTGCGCGACGGCGGCGTAATTGCGCCCGGTTACAGCGCTGAATTAGATGAGCTAAGAGATTTAGCTCAAGGCGCCACGTCGTATTTAGAAGCACTAGAGCTAAGGGAGCGCGAGCGCACTGGCATATCTACGCTTAAAGTGAATTACAACAAAGTACATGGCTTTTACATCGAAGTGAGCCGTGCAAATAGTGACTTAGTGCCGGCAGACTATATCAGACGACAAACCCTTAAAAATAACGAACGTTACATTATCCCTGAGCTTAAAGAGCACGAAGACAAGGTATTAACCAGTCAAAGCCGGGCGTTAGCGCTTGAAAAACGCCTATACGATGCATTGTTCGACGAGATCATGCCTAGCCTAAATGCTCTATTATTAAGCGCAGCTTATATCGCTAAGTTTGACGTGATGGTCAATTTTGCCGAACGCGCCGATAGCTTGTCGCTTAATGCGCCGCAGTTGGTAGACGACAACCTAATCGAATACGACGCAGGGCGCCACTTAGTAGTAGAAAACGTAATGAGCGGGCCCTTTATTGCTAACCCAATGTATGTGTCTGACAGCACCCAAATGCTGATGATAACCGGACCAAACATGGGCGGTAAATCTACCTACATGCGTCAAACAGCATTGATTGTGCTGCTAACTTACATAGGTTGTTTCATTCCTGCAGCAAGCGCTAAGGTCGGCCCAATTGACCGAATATTTACTCGTATCGGCGCAGCAGACGATCTTGCATCAGGCCGCTCTACTTTTATGGTAGAAATGACTGAAACCGCCAATATACTCAACAACGCCACCTCAAATAGCTTGGTATTGATGGATGAAATCGGCCGCGGTACCAGCACCTACGACGGCTTATCCCTCGCCTGGGCCTGCGCACAATACTTAGCTGATAAGATCCGCTGCTATACCTTATTTGCCACACATTATTTTGAATTAACCACCTTAACCGAGCAGTACCCACACATACAAAACGTACATTTGAGCGCGATTGAGCATAACGACGACATTAAGTTTATGCATCAGGTACAGCAAGGGGCGGCGAGTAAAAGCTATGGTTTGCAGGTTGCTAAGCTAGCAGGCGTTCCGAAGTCGGTATTAAATGTGGCGAAACAAAAATTAACGCAGCTTGAGCAAAGTTCTTCAGAACAAAGAGACTCTGCTGCAAATGCAAATCCTAAAGGCAATAAAGGTAGCAGTGATAAAGGCGCACAAAACAGTGGATCAACCAAACAGTTTGAGCAAATGACTATTAGCTTAGACTCTCCACATTGGTTAGAGCAAAAGCTCAAGGCTATAGACTTAGACGAGCTTTCACCGCGTGAAGCGCAGGCTTTGTTATATGAATGGCGCAAGAGTTTGTCGTAAAGCGATGACATTCATAATCTATAACAACCCGACTACACCTATAGCTTCCTCGTC
The DNA here is from genome assembly GCA_964418575.1 of uncultured Glaciecola sp. Classification (GTDB taxonomy): domain Bacteria; phylum Pseudomonadota; class Gammaproteobacteria; order Enterobacterales; family Alteromonadaceae; genus Glaciecola. The sequence continues at coordinate 11,138 of CAYQMI010000021.1, read as the reverse complement.
TACACCTATAGCTTCCTCGTCTACACCTATAGCTTCCTCGTCCACACCTATAGCTTCCTCGTCATCCCCGCGAAGGCGGGGACCTCGAAATACAACAACAAAAGCCCTTAAAGGCTGGAAGTTTAAGCAACCCTTCGTCATTTTGGCGAAGGCCGAAATCTCCCAAAACGACAATTAATGTCAAATTCAGCTGTTTATTTATACAATTCTAGTAGCGTTGGGAGATTCCAACCTTCGTTGGAATGACGTTTATAGTTAAGCGATCAGCATTGCGCCTCCGCGGGAATGACAGTAACTTGCTTAGGCGAGCAGCATTGCACTTTCGTGGGAATGACAAGAAGAGCGATGTTAAATTGCTATTTAGTATCTAAATAACGCTGATACATCTGAGAAATCGTCGATTGGCGCATCTCGTTTCTGTCATAGTCGCAATGCCCTACCCCGCGCTTCCAATCAAATATCGCATCCGATTCTGGTTCGCTGCGGGCTTTTAGCATGTCTTCATATAAATACATGGCGTTATTAAGGTAGAAATTATCCATATCCCCCATCCAAATATGCAATTTTCCCGCTAGTTTAGGGCCAAGTTCAGCCCAGTTTTGTTCGGTATACAAGCGCAGATCAAACTTCTTCCAAGCCTCAGCAACTTCTTTATTTATTTCACCCGTTTGCGGATCCCAGATTGCAGCAGGTAAACCGTCCTCTCCTTTTGGACTGTAAACCGCATTCCAGCCACCCCATTGTCCGCCAGAGCTAACAAAACTATTGGTACGGCCCATTTGATTTTCCATTTGAATTTCACGCTCAATGGAAAATATCACTTCTCCATCTTTTGCTCGGTATGAAGGTCGTTTTTGACCAAACTCGTTTATAAACGCGTTGTCATCTGAGTAAATATCAACTAACTGAAAATAACGAAAGTCCACGCCATCGGCGCTATAAGACCAAGCACCGTTGAAGGTATCTGGGTAAAACAACTGCAATGCCAAGCTTACCCAACCACCGGTAGAGCAACCGCTAACAAAGCGACCTTGTGAATTTTCCACCATGTTAAAGGTGCTGGTTAAGTGTGGTAGTAGCTCTTCCCATGTTGCATCGCCGTAGGGGCCATTATTTGCGGAGTTAATTTGATAAGGGTCTCCAAAAGGCGCTTCGCCGTCGAGATACACTATAATCATCTGCGGCGTGTTGCTGTCCATCCAGTACTCTCTAAAAGTATCGGACTCATACCAAGCCTCAGCGCGCGTATAGCGTGAGCCATAGCCGCCAATATCAAAAAACACTGGAAACTTTTCTAAAGGCTTATCGAAGTATGTAGCCGGCAACAAAACACCCGCTCTTAAATACATATCGGTATTCCAAAAATCTGACAGTATTTCGCTTTTGAGTTTAACGAATTTAAGTAAGTCTTGGTCTTCAGGCAGAGAATCTGCTGGCACCTGCTCACTTAATATAAACGACAAGTCAGGCATCGTCCCGTTGGTAATATCTACTGTTTGGACTTTTGAGTGATAGTTAAACGGTGAATTCATGCCAGAATCAATGGTGTTGGTATCGAAGATTACCTGCACCTTGTAAGTGCCATCAGGGACTTCGGACATGCTTTTGTGCGGAAAGCCTGAGACATCTACTGAACGCAATGTTAGCGGCTCTTTTAGATTTTCTAAATCTAAGGAAAATAGCGGCTCAATGTCTTTAGTAGGCCAAGCACTGTAAAACCTAGGCTCCTGCTCATCATCTTGCGAAAACACAATATGGAGGCGTCCAGCTTCTTCGATAGGAAGATCTGCACTAACCGAAATGTTTGCGGCAAGGCTTTGGAAGGATATGGCTGAGAGTAAGCACATTAAAGCTAGGGTGAATCTCGATTTGAATATTGGATGCATAGAATTAGCGAAATAATTGGTAAAACATTAAGTTAGCATACAACAAATTTTTAAAAACGAATAAAAAATGAATAACACTAATGATTATTGCGCAGCGCACCGTCATTACTCCTTAGACGGTCCCCTCCGATATAACAACAAAAGCCCGATATGCTGCAAATTTAAACATCACCGCAATATTTGCGAGGTTCCCACCTTCGTGTAATGCTGTTCGCTTAAGCAACTTACTGTCATTGCCGCGGAGGCGGTAATCTCCCAAGACAACAACTAACACTCTTAAAGGCTGCAAATTTGCGCATTACAGCAATATTTGGGAGATTCCTGCCTGCGCAGGAATGACGTTTTTCCTTAAGCGAACAGCATTGCACCTTCGTGGGAATGACGTTTCTTCGTGGGAGCGACGCTTTTTTTTCGGTTACATCGCCAGATGTAGTTATTAACTAACAACACAAAATAACTACGATTTATAATTTACTCCAAGGGGGTAACCTAGGTATACTATGGCTCCAACAAAGGCGATGTTCCCTTCGCCTACTTAGTAAATTTTCTTAAAGCATCATCTAACTAAAAATAGCTAATATAAACAATTATTTAGCTCATATAGTTAATTGTGTTTGTGGGTTTACTCATCATTTACAACGCTTAACGCTAGGTTCAACATGACAAATTATATTTTCGTCACCGGTGGTGTGGTTTCATCATTAGGAAAAGGTATTGCTGCAGCATCGCTAGCCGCCATCTTAGAAGCAAGAGGCCTGAAGGTCACTATGCTTAAACTCGACCCCTACATTAATGTTGACCCAGGCACAATGAGCCCGATTCAGCACGGCGAAGTATTTGTTACCGACGACGGTGCTGAAACTGACCTTGACCTTGGTCATTACGAACGATTTATTCGCACCCGCATGACTCAGCGCAATAACTTCACTACTGGTCGAGTATATGAAGAAGTAATTAAACGCGAGCGCCGCGGCGATTACTTGGGCGCGACTATTCAGGTTATTCCGCATATTACCAACGAAATTAAACGCAGAATTATTGCCGGCGCAGAAGGCGTTGACGTAGCCATTGTGGAAATTGGCGGCACGGTAGGTGACATTGAATCACAACCTTTTATTGAAGCTATTCGTCAGTTAGGCACTGAAATTGGCCGCAATCGTGCCATGTACATGCACCTAACACTTGTACCGTTTCTAGCAGCATCTGGTGAAGTAAAAACCAAACCTACGCAGCACTCTGTAAAAGAATTACGCTCAGTGGGTATCATGCCCGATATTTTGGTATGTCGCTCAGAATGTGCCCTGCCCTCTAACGAAAGAGCAAAAATAGCGCTATTTACTAACGTAAACGAAAAAGCGGTTATATCCTTGCGCGATGCCGACAGCATTTATCGTATACCTGCTGTATTAAAAGCACAGGGCATGGATGAACTTGTAGTGAAACGCTTTGGTTTTGACTGCCCAGAAGCCGACCTTACTGAATGGGAACAGGTTTTATATGCAGAATCTAATCCTACTGGCGAAGTAAACATCGGCATGGTGGGCAAGTACGTTGAATTGTCTGATGCCTACAAATCGGTTAACGAAGCACTAAAACACGCTGGCCTTAAAAACCGCAAAAACGTGAATATTCATTATATTGATTCGCAAGATGTTGAAAGCAAAGGCATTCACATACTCGATAAGCTCGATGCTATCCTTGTGCCCGGCGGCTTTGGCGAGCGCGGCATTGAAGGTAAAATCGCGGCATGTAAATACGCTCGCGAAAACGATGTTCCTTACTTAGGTATTTGCTTAGGTATGCAAATCGCGTTTATTGAGTTCGCTCGTAACGTTGCCGGAATGGAAGGCGCCAACAGCACAGAATTTAACCCTGAGTCTGAATATCCGGTAGTTGGGCTTATTACTGAATGGTTAGATGCTGCCGGTATTAAAGAGATCCGAGATGTTAGCGCCGATTTAGGTGGTACTATGCGCTTGGGTAGTCAGTTGTGCCACTTAAAAGAGGGCAGCAAAGTTGCCCAGATGTATGGCAGTACTGAGATACATGAACGCCATCGTCATCGCTATGAAGTGAATAATAACTTACGCCAACAGGTGGAAGATGCCGGACTTACAATCAGCGGCTTGTCTTCTGACAAACAGTTGGTAGAAGTCATTGAAATAGAAAATCACCCGTGGTTTGTGGCTGGACAGTTCCACCCAGAATTTAACTCTACACCGCGAGATGGTCATCCTTTATTTACAGGCTTTATTGCGGCGGCGAGCGAATATAGTAAAAAACATCATTAAAATGCTTGGCTGAAGTGTTTAGTTGAGCTTAAAAATACGCATAAAATCAAACAATAGGAAGAGGAAGAAGAATGGCAAAGATAAGCCGAGTTGTTGGAAGAGAGATTTTAGATTCACGTGGAAATCCTACTGTTGAAGCAGACGTATATTTAGAGTGCGGCGCTATGGGCCGTGCAGCAGCGCCATCGGGCGCATCAACCGGCTCAAGAGAAGCACTAGAATTGCGCGATGGCGACAAAGCTCGCTATTTAGGTAAAGGCGTTTTAAAAGCCGTAAGCGCGATTAACGATAAGATTGCAGCCGCTATTATTGGTCAAGAAGCCAATGAGCAAGCAAAGGTTGATCAAATCATGATTGACTTAGACGGCACAGAAAACAAAGAAAACCTAGGCGCAAATGCGATTCTAGCGGTGTCTTTAGCGGTTGCTAAAGCACAAGCAATTAGCGCTGGCAAACCACTTTACGCACACATTGCAGAGCTAAACGGTACAGCTGGTCAGTATTCAATGCCAGTGCCCATGATGAACATAATCAACGGCGGAGAGCATGCCGATAATAACGTTGATATTCAAGAATTTATGGTGCAGCCAGTGGGTGCAAAAAGCTTTAAAGAAGCACTTCGCATGGGCGCAGAAATATTCCACGCGCTTAAAAAAGTACTGTCTGAAAAGGGCTTAAACACTGCCGTAGGTGATGAAGGTGGTTTTGCGCCTAACCTTACTTCAAACGCCGAAGCGCTTTCTGTGATTGTAACTGCCGTTGAAAATGCGGGTTATAAGATGAATGAAGACATTTTGCTTGCACTTGATTGCGCGGCCTCTGAGTTTTATAAAGACGGCAAGTATGTACTTGGCGGTGAGAATAAATCTTTCGACTCAAACGGATTCAGCGATTACCTAGCAGACCTTACTAGCAAATACCCTATTGCCTCTATCGAAGATGGCTTAGACGAGTCTGACTGGGACGGCTGGGCATATCTCACCAAAATTCTAGGTGACAAAGCGCAGCTTGTGGGTGACGATTTATTTGTAACCAACACTAAAATTTTGAAGCGCGGCATCGATAACGGCGTTGGTAACTCTATTTTGATTAAATTCAATCAAATAGGCTCACTAACCGAAACCCTTAACGCGATAAAAATGGCGAAAGATGCAGGATTTACTGTTGTTATCTCTCATCGTAGCGGCGAAACTGAAGACGCAACCATTGCGGATTTAGCGGTGGGTACTGCGGCGGGCCAAATCAAAACTGGCTCACTGTGCCGCTCCGATCGAGTAGCTAAATACAACCAACTACTTCGCATCGAAGAAGAGCTTGGTGGCGATGTAAATTACAATGGCCGTAGCGAAATTAAAGGTCAGTAACCAGATTTCATACAATCTGTATGTTGTGTTTTTGAGCCTGAAGCATATTGCTTCAGGCTTTTTTATGGAGTAAACAAGTGCAATTAGGTATTATGCAACGCAAGTTTCGCTAGCAAACATATAAGCAATACAAAAGCGCATGGCATTAGATTTACACGGGCAAACAGACATATTTCACCTTACAGCAAAATACCCCAATTTTGCTGAGCTCAGTAATGCCTTGTATGAACGTGAATTGCAAAATTTAGCCAGTAGTAACATCTCAGACCCAAACCTGCTTAAGCGAAAAGTAAAAGGCCTAAGTCATCACGTTAAAAATGCTGCCATGCATTTACTCAACGGAAATGCCCCAATAGAGGTAGATGTGCACAACGGTAGCTGGCAAGCCAAGCAAGCAGGTAAATGCCCAATATCTACACAAAGTACCGACAAAACCTTAAAATGGTATGGCGACAAAATACGCCACGGAGCGGTGGTTGCGGTTTATGTTGAGCATTTGGGTGAGGAGCATATTGAACTAGACAGTATCGATATGATTGCCTCCGATCGTCTGCATTTAAATAAATTTGGCTGGTTTTCTCGTACCGGCGAATATTTTGAAATTGTACCTAAACAAACTCGTTATTTATTACTAAAACCTAGCAAAGCCATATTAGTTGCAGCATGTGGCGGTCATAGATGGACGCCCAAAGGACGAGCCATTCCTCGCGCATTGTCACTTCGCGAATTATTGCTGTCTACCGATATTGACTGGAAATCTTTTAAGTAGTCCCCATAATACAAGCAACAAGCATAGCCGTAGGCACTCGCTATTAAATCTAAATATTCAAGTTCTCACATTTTGTCGTGGTTGTTCACCCATTTAAAACCCTATAAATGGCATGTAATTGGTGCGCTAAGCGCGCTGGCAATAAGCTCTTTAACATGGCTATTGTTAGGCCAAGGGATTAAATACGTGATTGACCAAGGCTTTACCACGGGCAACCAAAAAGTGCTGACGCAAGCACTGTGGGTGGTTATTGCCGTAGTGGTTGTAGGCAGTTTGTCGACCTACGTGCGCTTTTACTTAATGGTGTGGCTGGGCGAGAGAGTATCAGCAGACATTCGTAAAGACTTATTCAATCATTTGGTTACCCTATCGCCAGGCTTTTATGCGCAATCTCGTACGGGCGAAATTATCTCGCGCTTTACCAGTGATACTACGCTTTTACAAAGTGTTGTAGGCACAGGGGTTTCGATGGCGCTGCGCTCGAGCGTAATGTTTGTTGGTGCGCTTATACTTATGGGGTTCACTAGCTTAAAACTCACTCTTCTGGTGTTTATCGCCGTGCCATTTATTTTGCTACCCATCCGCATCCTCGGCTCAAAAGTGCGCGATTATTCGAAACAAAGCCAAGACAAAGTGGCGGCCATTGGCGGCATTGTGGATGAGAGCCTGCACGAGATTCATATGGTGCAAGCCTTTAACCACGAAAAGCGCTCCATCAACGACTTTGCACAAAAAACGGACGCAGTAATGGAGGCCGCTAGCAAACGCATTCATTACCGAGCGCTGTTAATATCTGCGGTAATGCTAATCAGCCTGAGCGCCATCTTTTTTGTTGGCTATTTGGGCGCTATTTCGGTTATTGAAGGCAATATTACGCAGGGTCAATTGGTTGCCTTTGTATTTTATGCCGTGCTTGGCGGCGGTGCTATTGCGACAATTAGTGAAGTAATTGGCGAGCTACAAAAAGCAGCGGGGGCGAGTGAGCGAATTTTAGATTTAATGTCGCAGCGTTCCGACGTACAGGATGATCCGAAACTTGTTGCTCAGCACACACAAGATGTTATCCCTAGCAGCAAACAATCAACATACCCGATTTTGTCATTAGAAAACTTGCGGTTTGCCTATGATACAACGCCTATTATCAAAGGCATTAGTTTTGATGTAAACGCAGGCGATAAAGTCGCCATTGTGGGCCACAGCGGTGCTGGTAAATCAACACTGTTTGACCTATTAATGCGCTTTTATAATCTGCAAGAAGGCAGCATAAAAATTAACGGCATTGAGCAAAATACCCTGCCCCTAAAAGTGCTGCGCAATCAATTTGCATTGGTATCCCAAGACCCAGTCATTTTTGCCAACACCGTGCGCGAGAATATCGCGTTTGGAAAAGAGCACGCAACGCTCGATGAGATAAAAAATGCTGCTAAGCTGGCGCATGCTGATGAATTCATAAATGAATTAACCCAAGGCTATGACACAGACCTTGGTGAAAGAGGTGTAAAACTCTCTGGTGGGCAAAAACAACGCATAGCAATTGCCCGAGCCATATTGGCAGACCGCCCGATTCTTCTGCTCGATGAAGCCACCAGTGCATTAGATGCTGGCAGTGAAAAGCTGGTTAAACAGGCTATCGACTCATTGATGCAAAAAACTACGACATTGATTATTGCCCATAGACTCTCTACAGTGCTTAACGCCGACAAGATTATTGTGCTTGAAAAGGGAGAATGTATTGCTCAAGGCACTCATGAGAGTTTATATCAAAGCAATGCAATCTATCGTGAGTTTGTGGATTTACAGCTGAGCTAGAGCGCTCAGCTTGCGTTAAAACGAGCGCTACTCACTCTTGTAATAATCTTGATACCAAGCTACAAAGCGATCTATTCCCTGCTCAAGCGGCACGCTCGGGCGATACCCTACATCATTTACAAGAGACTCCACGTCTGCAAAGGTCGCTTCAACATCACCCGCTTGCATCGGCAGCATGTTTTTCTCCGCCTTTTTGCCAAGCGCTTTTTCTATCATTTCAATAAAGGTGAGCAAGTGAACCGGTGTTTGCGCGCCAATATTGTATACCCGCCAAGGCGCTTTACTTGTGCTTGGATCTGGACTTTTGCCATCCCAGTTTTGGTTCGAGCTTGCGATGTGCATAGTGGACTTGATCACGCCGCTAACAATGTCGTCTATGTAGGTAAAATCTCTGCGATGATTACCATAATTGTAAACATCAATGGCTTTGTCTTCACTCATAGCCTTGGTGAACTTCATCGGCGCCATATCCGGGCGACCCCAAGGACCATAAACGGTAAAGAAGCGCAAACCCGTAGTTGGCAATGAATAAAGATGGCTGTAAGTATGCGCCATAAGCTCGTTCGCCTTTTTGCTAGCTGCATACAGCGATACGGGATGATCTACGTTGTCAGTCACGGTGAATGGCATGGTTTCGTTTGCCCCATACACTGAACTACTAGATGCGTACACAAGATGCTCAACATTGTTGTGTCTGCACCCTTCCAAAATATTCATAAACCCAACGATATTGGCATCAATGTATGCGTGTGGATTTTCAATAGAATAACGCACCCCAGCTTGAGCAGCTAGATGTATGACCCTGTCGAACTGGTGCTCTTTAAAAAGCGCCTCCATGGCAGGTCTGTCGGCAATGTCCATCTTAATAAATTCAAATGATGCTTTGTTTTCATGGGAGTTTACCCAATCAATTCTGGCGAGTTTTAGCGAAACATCGTAGTAATCATTTATGTTGTCGATTCCCACCACACAAATGTTGTCATCTAGTAGGGTTCGAGCGGTATGAGCGCCAATAAAACCGGCTGCGCCAGTTACCAAAATTTTCAAGTTGCTGTCCTTGTATATGTAAACTGGAAAATACTATCGCGGGCATTTGTGAATGCTAAAAGCGCCAGGTTGTAGAGTATATCCTCTCTGAATAATTTCATATAGCTTCAGGCTTATTATAAATGCAATTAATTATATGCTAATAAAATCTATGAGCTTACAGGCTGACATTATTGTCGTTGGCAAGCTTACGTAGATGTTTTACGGGAATAGCATAACTGATACCGCTTGGATGACTTAATGCAGCCTCTTTACCTGCACTAACAAAAACCTTATTTATTACGCCAATGACGTCACCGCTTTCTCGGTCAAATACCGGGCTTCCGCTATTTCCAGGGTAAGCGGTGGCATCGAGTTGGTAAATCATGAAAGGACGTTTTAAACGACCGAGCATCTGGATAGTAAGTTCATTTGCGTTACGAGCGGGGTTAATATCGGGAGCAACCGCAGCTACAATACCTCTGTGGGTAGCCGGGTATAAGCCAAGCACCGCTCCTATCGGAAAGCCTGTGAAGAATATGTCTGAACCTTCTGCTATAAACTCATCATTCGCTAGGGCTAAGGCAGGTAGTGCTTTGTCCATTGATAAAATAGCTAAATCGTGAACCGGATCGAAGGCAATTAAGTCGAGCTTTAATACTTCAGGACGCTCCCCTTTTCCAGCCAAAGCAACATAATGCTGAACAATATCTACCTGCAACTCTTTGGATACGACGTGATAGTTAGTAACCACATACTTGCCGTTTCCCACTACAAAACCGGTGCCCAAAAGCTGCGGATTTTTGGACTCAAGCGGAGTATACATAGCGAGACCAACAATGCTCGGCTGAATGTCTTTTATCAACGCGGGAAGACTTGCTTGAGCGTTCCCAGCAAAACTCACTATTAGAAAAAAAATGCTTAAAGCTATGCGAGTGCGCAACTTATTAAAAAGTTGCAAGTTAAAAAACTTCATATAACGTAGTATCCATTCAAGTCGTTGTATTTTGCCGCAAAACGCAGCGTAAATTATCCGGTAATATTATTAAACTATTATGTTAAAAGACATTGCCCTGTCTATTATTTCACCATTAAATCAAGCTATCCTGATAGTTGCAATAGCCCTGTGTATTCATCTATTTCTTCCGGCTTGGAAAAAGACTGTCAAAGCATGTTTAGTAATAGCAGGCACATGGTTATTTTTGTGTTCTCAATACTTCTTTAGCTACTGGCTGATGGCTCCACTAGAAAATGTTCAAACCCCACAAAAGCTCGAGCAAATGCAGGCCAAAGAAGGTAGCGGCATATTCGTGCTAGCCTGTTATTACTATGATGCGCCCGACAAACCGATGGTGAGCAATTGGAATGAGTGCTCAATAAAACGCTTGGTGCAGGCGCAGCTCATGTATCAACACAAACCTCAAACCATTATTTTAACGGGTGGTGCATTCAACCCATATTCTGATGCTATATACGCTAACGCCGCTAAAGACTTTTTAATTAGGCTTGGTGTGGCTGAGTCTGATATTGTTGCCATACCAACGTCGGCTAGTACGAAAGAGGAAATCAAAGCCTTAGCTGATGCTGACTTAGGTTTGACACACTTTTATGTTGTAAGCAGTGCCAGCCATAGTTACCGCATAAAGGCATTAATGGAGTATTTTAAGGTAAAAAATTATAGTCTTTTCCCTGTTGCGCATTTCAACATTAAAGATATTGATATAAAGCTAGCCTTACCAGACTTACATAATTTGCAACGAAGCGAGGCTGCATTTTATGAATATGCAGCAATTGTAAATATGTGGATGCAGTTAGATTAACCCTCGTCATTCATTGCGTATCCCGCGTCACTGGTCGTATATCCCAGGTCACTCGTCGCATATCCCGCGTCACTCGTCGCGTACCCCTCTTTATTTGCCCCACCCTCGCGTCATTCCTGCGAAGGCAGGAATCTCCTGACCAAACAACTGGTCTCAAATGTCGCTGATTATTT
>CAYQMI010000020.1:25852-42714 GCA_964418575.1 uncultured Glaciecola sp. | reverse complement strand
AAGATGAAATGGTGGCCCGACCCTGACTTGAACAGGGGACCTGCCGATTATGAGTCGGATGCTCTAACCAACTGAGCTATCGGGCCATTGCATTTAAGCGGGGCGAAGTATAATGATTTTTTGCATTTATGTCACCCAAGCCTTGGCTTTTTTTGTAAAAATATTTCTAACTCTTTGCATTTACTAAAGTTTGCGCGCAATCTGCCGTCATATATGTGCAATATATAAGAATTTTTGCTATGTTTAGGGCATAGCATTGCGCATTTAGATTGGAGAGTGCGAATGAAAGAGACACCGTATTTGCTAAGCGGTCGGAATACAATTATTCACAAACAGCGAAAGGTCGACCTATTAATCGTTAATAGCCGTCAAGACCCAGTACTAATGGTTGTGCATAACGGTATTGAAGAATATTCAGGAAAAATCCCTGAAAATAAACTAGACGCTAAACGAATGGACGTTGCCAAGGTTGATGTATCGTCGCCTGAGAATTTTGGTGATTATCGCCGCCTGTTGTTTGTGCAAACCCTGAACAATAAAGAGTACAAAATTGACTACTCCAAAAAAGGAACAGACTACTTTATTACCGTTCATCAAGAGAGTACGTTCTAAATTCACCACACTGGCTCAATTTATCTTGGGCCTCATGCTACTTACCGCTACATTTTTATTCAGCAGTCATGCTCTAACTTACTTCGACCTAAGCTTCCCGCCTGCTTTGTTGGGCATCGGTATCGCATTGCTTGTGCTCATCGTGTTACAAAAGGTGCCTAAGCCAATTCAAGTAGTTGCCCAGCCACTGCTGTCGCACATGGTATTGTTTTTTATTCCTGCCATTGTTGGCATTGTTGCCTATGTTTCTTTAATAATTGAGTTTCCGCTGGCGCTTTTAATGGCAATTGTTGCATCTACCGTTGTTAGTTTGCTTATTACCGCTTGGTTGAGTCAGAAACTGTTGGGTAAAGCAGAATGAGCAGCTCGCTATGGCAGGAATATTTCGGTGCTCTTACGTGGATTGGGGTAACCCTTTTTGCTTACACAATTAGCCTTTTAATATATAAGAAAGCAAAGCGTCACCCGGCTTTGCATCCGCTTATAGGCAGCGCTGCGATAGTAATCTGTTGCATCACTATGTTTGAGCTGCCGGTTGAAAAATATCAACAGCACGTTTGGCTTATCGCATTTATGCTAGGGCCTGCAACGGTTGCCTTGGCTATTCCCTTATATAATCAAATAAGGGTGTTAATCAGCATGGGATGGCGACTCGTTCTTCCTATTTGCGTTGGTGGTGTTATAGCTCCCTTGCTCGCATGGTTGAGCATCTATTTTTTCGACACGCCCCTAAATTTACAAATGACTATGTTGGTTAAATCAATTACCACACCTCTGGCAATGGGAACGGCAGAAGCTATAGGCGGAATAGCCTCATTGTCTGCAGTGTTTGTGATCGTAACCGGTATTGTGGGGGCTATATTTGCGCCTTTGGTTTTTCAAATTGCCAAAACGCATTCGCACATGGCGCAAGGTGTCGCTTTAGGCACGGTTGCGCATGCGGTGGGTACGTCTAAAGCAATAAGCACCTCTGAAACCTGTGCAGCTTTCGCAACATTGTCGGTATGCTTAAACGGCATTGTTACGGCGCTAGTACTTCCTCTGTTATTTGCTTAAACAAAACCCTCGTTTACATATTTGCAAATGACCCTAGATAATAAATAAAGTATCTGAAAAATTATCCGATGATATGAAGAGGAATTAATTAACCCATATCATTGGATATACTTTTATGCTTTCAGTGTTAATTTGCGACGACTCAATGGTTGCTCGCAAACAAGTCGCAAAATGCTTGCCGCAGGACTTAGAAACCAGCATTCACTTTGCAAAACACGGTGAAGAAGCCTTAGACGCTATTTGCGACAACAAAGGCGAACTGTTGCTGCTAGACTTAAATATGCCTGTGATGGATGGGTACGAGACGCTTTTGCATATTAAGCAGCAAGAGTTAGGCACAAAAACTATCGTTATTTCTGGCGATATTCAGCCAGAAGCTCGTCAGCGAGTTCTCAATCTTGGCGCATTAGACTTTATAAAAAAGCCAGTAAATGCCGAAGAACTTCGAGCAACACTCGAAAAGCATAATATTCTGCAAGCCGCTCCTGCCTTACCCGATGAACCTGAAGCGATAGATGAGCTCACCCGCGACTGCTACCAAGAAGTCGCCAATGTTGCCATGGGGCAAGCCGGGAATCATTTAGCGCAAACGATGAACGTGTTTGTGCGTTTGCCCATACCAAATGTGAATTTGATAGAAGTGTCTGAACTGCACATGATGTTGTCTGATGTGGATTCTAAAGACACAACATCAGGCGTGTGCCAGGGCTTTTTAGGAGACGGTATCAGCGGTGAAGCATTATGTGTATTGAGCGACTCAAGCTTCAGCGATATGGCGAGGATCATGCAGGTAGAAGGTCAGATTGACGACCAAATGCAACTTGAGCTTTTGATGGACGTAGCCAGTATCTTGATTGGGACTTGCTTACGGGGTATTGCCAATCAGCTTGATATGCAGTTTAGGCAAGGACATCCGGTGGTATTGGGCCAGCATCAGAGCGTGCAAGAATTAATAAACGCAAATAAAAGCACTTGGCGCAGAACCCTTGCCATTGAGCTAAGTTATGGCTTAGAAGGCTTCAATGTTCAATGTGATTTAGTATTGTTATTTACTGAAGAATCCATGGAAATGATGAACGCAAAACTAGCACATTTGATGGAGGATTAAGCATGTCGACTAATGGTGGAATTGCAAAAGAAGCACTCGACGAATTACTTGAGATGCATTGGATGATGGACATGATCCAAACCGTTGATGTGGGCATTGTTGTGTTCAATCGTGAATTTGAATTGAAGGTATGGAATGGTTTTATGGAGGCGCATTCCGGTTTACTGCCTTCTGACGTGCGTGACAAAAGTCTGTTTTCTTTATTTCCAGACATATCTGAGCCTTGGTTTGCGCAGAAGGTAAAAAGTGTATTTGAGCTTCGCACTCGCGCGTTTATCACTTGGGAGCAGCGTCCATATTTGTTCAAGTTCAGGAATTATCGACCCATAACAAGCTCTGCTCCTTACATGTATCAAAATATTGTATTTTCGCCTTTGGTGTCGGCAACAGGCGCGGTTGAACATGTATGTATGATGATTTACGACATGACCGATGCTGCTTCAGCCAAAAAGCAACTCTTGTCTTTACAAGTGAGAGAAGCAGAGCAAAACGAACAAAAGCAGTAAAACCTTTAAAGAGTTTCAAAAACTGGTCTGGCTTTTGCTAAACATTCAACATTCGTTTATCAATACTGCAGTTTTATGTATAAAAAAAGCCTTTTCTTATTTTTATGCGCGATTGTTTTAAGTGCATGCGGCGGTGGTTCTGATTCCGCAGAGCCTATAAGCTCTGATCCTGTCAGAGTAAATGCTGGAGCAGACTTTTCTCTACTCGAAGGTGAGAGCAGCGAGCTCACAGGCGTGGCGAGTGGCGGGAATGGCAACTATTCCTATTCTTGGACTGCACCTGATACCGTTCAAATTACTCACCCAGACACAAGCCTGGCCAATGCTAGTGTTCTTGCCCCTGTGGTGAGTACAGAGACGAGCTTCACTTTAACCCTTTCAGCTACTGACCAAGAGGGTAAATCCGGGTCCAAAAATGTGGTGCTTACGGTATCGCCTGTCAATATCCTGCCAATCGCTACTATTCAAAGTAATCAATTGGAGAACTACCCAAGCAATAGCTACCCGGTAAACGCAAACATTGTTTTAGATGCCAGTGCCAGTTCAGATGCCGATCCGCAAACCGCTGAGCCAGAGATTGCCGCTTATTTGTGGCAGCAAGTTGCCGGTGAGGATGTGTTAGAGGGGGTGCAAACAAACGACGCAACTTTGCAATTTACGAGTCCAATAGATTTAGAACCTTCACAAATTGAATTTATGTTGACGGTGACTGACCAAGAAGGCGGGCAAGCAACAGAGCGGATAACAATTTCGCTGCTAGGAGAGCGAGGCACTCTTCCCGATGTGGAAGCTGGTAGAACAAACTCTGCTTTTTCTGGAGAGTTATTACTTTTATATGGTGAATCATCAACACAAGCGCCAAATGCGGGGGCGTTGCTAACTGAATGGCGTCACAACTTCGCGGGACCGCTAGAAATTGATGAGCCTGAGCAGTTATACACTCATGTTATCGCGCCTATGGTATCGGCAAGTACTGAAATTGAATTTGAATTAAACGCCCTTGATACCTTTGGTAATCAATTGTCAGACACTGTGATTTACACTGTGCATCCTCCCATCAAGTCTACGTTAAACGATACTGGGGTCAGCGTTAATACAAACGACACGAGTATTCAAACACGATTTCTACACGAATATCCCGGCCAAGACGGACACTACGGCAGCGATCGTATTGAAGGTTCCGGCTTACTTAAAAAAGCAGGTCGAGGAGATGCTGGCTTTGACTTTACGCGTTTAAATGAAAATGGCGACCCTGTTGATAACCTAGCATTGCCGTTTTCTTGCGTGCGCGACAACGTCACAGGCTTGGTTTGGGAGTCAAAAGACGAAATCCCCAACAGTATTCATAACGCAAACAACACCTACACTTGGTATCAAGAAGAGGGTAGCACTGGGAATTTTGAGGGCGAGATAAATGCTAATAGCACAAGTTGTCCGCTCGACAGTGGCGAATGCAATACGCAGGCTTTGTTAGAAGAGGTAAATGAAAAAGGCTTATGTGGATTCTTTGACTGGCGAATTCCGTCTCATCAAGAACTACAGTCGATACTTCATTATGGGCGTTTGTCAGCTCCCTTGGTCGATATTGATTATTTTCCACGCTCAGGCGCGCCAATCAATCAGGCAATTTGGTACTGGACTAGCCAAACAAGTGCCGATGGCGTAAGTGACGATACCGCGCGTAACGCTTGGGCAATTGATTTCGCCAGTGGCGTTGATAACTTCTTAAATAAATCAACGGAGCAAAAAGTGAGACTGGTTAGAGCGGGTAGGGGAAGCTTATGAAGCACTATGCGATGAAAAATTTAGTCACAAAGCACACTTTGATGAAGCGTTGCTTATTAGTCAGCTGCTGGGCGATTTTGGCTTTTTCTAGTCATTTTGCTGAGGCTGAGGCCTTATGCAATGGCGAAATTCCGGAAACCACACCAATTGATGATTTCATTCCTGCTGGTGACGGCGAGGTCTTGCACGCACCAAGCAATTTAATATTTATGCGTTGTGCGATTGGTCAACGCTGGGAAAATGAGACCTGTACGGGAGATGCAGAGCTTTTTACTTGGCAGCAGGCACTTACTTTTAGCTTTGCTTATGAATTTAATGGAATGAATAACTGGCGCTTGCCCAATGTGAAAGAGCTGAGCACTATTACCGAGCGCTCCTGCGTGCGTCCGTCGGTAAACCAAGAAGTATTTCCAATGACACCGCCAGATGACTTTTGGACTGCTACGCCTTCGGTATTTGATGCTCAGCGTGCATGGTCTTTAGGCTTTTTTAACGGCACAAGCTCTATAAAGGCAAAAGACCGTAGTATTCATATCCGCTTGGTCCGAACACGTTTAAGAGAGTAGTTTATTCGGCTACAACAATTTATATGGGAACTTTGGTTTAGCTAGCTTCAGCCGCAATCTGTTCGCTTAACTCTTTAAGTAATCTGCGCATTTCTGCCACTGCAGCCTGATAACCATCAGCCTGCATTGCTCCGCTTAAATTAAATCGGCGTTTTATCAGCTCTTTATTTTCATTTTGATATTGGTAATAGCCGGTTAAAAATACATCTCCCGTAGAGGTCGGATAAAAATGCTCTATAGAGAGACCGATTTGATGACAACTCTCGCACGCACTTATATTTGCCGATTTTGCCAACTGAGCGTTATATTCATACTCAACCACTTTAGCGATACTGTCGCTGAGACGGTCTGCCCAAGTATGATACCGCGCTAACTCTAATTTATGGTCGTCTATCATCATAACCAACGCATTTTGGTTAAGGTAGTCGGGAATTGATAAAACCCTTACTTGTGCGAGTTGCACCTCAACATCACTGCCAGAGCGGTCTCTCACAGTATCTAGCACATAGTGATTCATCGAAGGAGCTGGAGCGGAGCTACTGCAGGCAGCTATTAGAAAAATGGCGGTCACTAAACAGAGTCGATTAAGCATTATGGATTTTTCCGTTTTGGCTCTTGATCAGGCTCAGCCTGCTCACTGAAAATTAATAAATTAGGCTTGGCACTTATTCTTTCAATAAATGGCTGTAAGCTATCAAGCGTTCTCTGTAGCTCAATTAAATTACCCTGTAATTCCTGATACAGTGGAGAGGAAGGCTGTAAACCTTTCATCACTTCTTGCCCCTCTTTAAGCGTATCTTCCAGATTCAGCATCATTGCTTGAGTAGATATCAATGCGTCATTTGCGGTGCTGAAGGTTTCTTGTGCGCTTTCCATGGTGCTGTTGGTAGTTGCAATCATGGTTTCAACATCTAGAGCGTTGAGTTTTGCTAACAGCGCATCTGTTTTCTCTAGTATGCCGGCAAAGCCGCCAGCACCGATAGGGATTTGAATATAGTTGCCAAACATGGTTATACGGTCGGTCGCTTTGCCACTCATGTCTAGCGTGATTTTCATCGAACCAGTCAAGTAGTTTGCGCTTTCTAGGGTTGCAGTTAGTCCGTTCTTTATCCAGTCTTTGAATTGCTTGTCGAACCAATCTAAGGTGTAACTTGGACCTTCGGCAAGTCTGCGCGGTTCAACATGAATGACGACAGGAATACGTTCTTCCTGTGGGTCAATCGTTTGTGTTTGATGAAAGCCTAAGTACGGACGTGCCACCCGACCAATCCTAATTCCTCGGTATTCAACAGGAGTGCCTTTTTGTATGCCTGCAACTGAGTCGTCTACCAATATCACGTATTCTAAATATTCATAGGCACGGTCTTCGGTTACGCTAGTTTTATTATCATAAAGCTTAAATGAAGCTGCTTCAGTTATGCGCTCACCCAGGCCTAAATCCGAAGGAATATCAAACTCAATACCACCTGAGATGATGGTTTCAATAGAGGCAAAGTCGACTGAAAAACCTTGTCCGGTGGTACTGAACTCATATCCACCTGCATTCCAAAAGAAGGTATTGGTAGTGATAAGGTGATGGAACGGAGCATTGATAAAGATATCGTAAGTAATAGCGCGGGTTTCTATGTCAAAATCGACCGCTTCTACAGCACCAACCTCAAAGCCTCGATACATTACCGGGTTGCCTTGTCGTAGCGCTTTTCCTCCGCTGGATACTAAACTAACCTTCAAACCTTCGTCGTTAGGCGAGGAAATCGGTGGGGATTCAAGCCCTTTGAAATTAGTACCAAGTTCCTGATTTTTGCCGGGCTCCATCGTGATATAGGC
Organism: uncultured Glaciecola sp.; assembly: GCA_964418575.1. GTDB lineage: Bacteria > Pseudomonadota > Gammaproteobacteria > Enterobacterales > Alteromonadaceae > Glaciecola. Next base: position 35,254 of record CAYQMI010000020.1, on the reverse strand, counting down.
ACCTGAGAGCAAGGTGCCGATGCCGCTTATGCCAGATGAACCAATACGCGGTCTCACGACCCAAAATTGGCTATCGCTTCGAAGAAATTTGGTCATTTCTCTTTCAATAACAAGCTTAGCTAGTATGCCATCGCCTTCTTCATTGAATTCGATATCGTTTAAAATGCCTATATCGACACTCTTAAATTTCACCTTGGTTTTCTTAATCTCTAGACCTTCAGCGTTCTCAAAGGCAATAGTAATAGACTGCCCTCGGTCCTGCCATTCTTTGTACATCATGCCAATGCCGACGAGCCCTGCAATGATGGGCAATATCCAGATCCCAGAAATACGCGGTTTCTTTTTGATAATTGGACTATTGTTTGTAACTTCATCTGTCATCTGCAAGGTCTCTTGGTAGGCTCTTTATATTTTCATCTCTAATATTGTCCCATATAAGTCTTATATCAAATTGCTGTGCTGATAGCATAGTTAATATAACCACAGTGGCAAAGGCTGTTGCTGCAATTCCAGGGTCAATTGCCATAATACCTGTTATTTGTACCAGTGCGACCAAGATAGCCACAACAAATACGTCAATCATCGACCATTTTCCAATAAACTCAGTGACTTGATATATTTTGGTCAGCTCTTGTTGTTTAATATCACGCCTGCTTACAACGCTGTAGCAGAGCCAAAGTATCGCCATCATTTTGGCGATGGGAATAATAACGCTAGCGATAAAAATTACACTGGCCACAAAATACGAACCCATTTCAAAGAATAATATGACGCCACCCAATATAGTGGAGCCTTCTTTATACCCAAGCATAGTGGTATTCATAATCGGGAAAATATTTGCAGGGATATAAAAAAACACGGCGGTAAGCACTAGAGCCAAGGTTTTTTGTACGCTATTAGGATGCCTAGAATGTAACTTTTTGTCACACAAACGACAGCGCTTTTGTGTGATTGGCGTAATTGCAAGACATCTAGGGCAGCTTGCAATTCCGAGTTCTGCCGCGCTGATGTTTTTTTTGGTCGTATTATTTTCCATGGGACACCCAAAACCATAGTTGGCGTTTACTGACGATATTAGTCACCATGATAAATAAAACCGTAAAGGCGATGTATGACCAAAAGGCCGGACCTACTACTATATCGGCCATATGAATCAGTTTGATCAGCGCGACTAAAACGCCAAGAACAAATACATCCGCCATAGCCCAAGGAATAAGACTGCTAATTGCTTTGGCACAAAACAAGGAGCCCGCATCGACTTTACCGATGTAAAGCGGAACCAGCATAGCAAGTAGACACAATAAGTAAACGCAGGGCAGCACTATTACGCCAGCCAATACGATAAGCGCTAGCATGCTATAGCCGTCTTCCATTAAAACAATAGGTGCTTGCATCAAAGATATACTGTTGCCTACACCACTGCTTGATATAGACATAAATGGAAAACTTACCGATATGAATAAAAGCACCAATGCACTTAAGGCCAGAGCAATGGTTTTATCAAGTGGGTCACGGCGAACAGTGAATTGCTCGTTACCACAACGTGGGCAGCATACTTTTTGATGCTCAGCCAAGTGTTCAGGTAAACGAATAAGTAAGTCGCAGTCGTGACAAGCTATGTGCTTATTGAGTTCTTCAGTTTCCAGCTTAGTTCGATCCTTGCAGGTAATAGTTAGCTCGCAGGGCAAATGCGTGTTAACAGTTTAACTAAATTTACTTGGATAACAAATAGTCATTTTTTGTGTGTGCAAGAGTAAAATTGCGGTTTTGATTTACTTGTTGTGAACAAAGGTATCTGATATTGCACAATAATTGATGAAAACTTGCTCAAATAAGCATCTGGCAGAATATAACGTACTGAGCTAACATAAAGCCTTGTTAACCGTTTTTAGCTAAAGGCTTTATGCAATTGCTTCGTGCTGTAAAGAACAGTACTCGGTTGATAAACAACAAACACTACAAAGGATATGGAAAGGGAAAAATATGAAGAATTTAATTATCGTCATCACTTGTGCATTGATTTTACTAACGGCATGCTCTAGTGCGCCATCTTGGAAAGGCTTGACCGAGTCAGAGATTGCTGCATGGAAAGATGCTGGCTTTACACCAGAGAGCGCAAAAGATTGGCGTAAACTTGGGCTTAAGGCGAGAGAGGCAAGAGCCTGGGTCAAAGGTGGATTTGACGAAGATGAAGCTGAAGATTGGATAAAAGAAAAATTCTCAGAAAGAGAAGCCTCAGCATGGAAAAAAGGCGGCTTTAGCTTGAAAGAAGCGGTTCGAGACCGAGCCAAAGGTTTACAGCCTATTCGATAAGGCTAGCGCGGGAGCTTAAAGGCAGTCTGCTGACTTAAACGAACTGTGCCAATAAACTGTTTAAATAGCGTCTTCCTTTGTTGGTCACTTGCCAGTGAGTAGAGGTTTCAGTTAGCAAGCCTTTTTCACTGGCTGAGTTTAACTGCTCAAGTTCTTTATTTGTGAGAGTTTGAGCACTTAGCTTTTGGTAGTCAGCTTTAGGGCAAGGCTCTAATAATCTAAAGCGGTTCATGAAAAACTCAAATGCAAGTTCATCTGCCGTCACGGTGTGCTGCTTGTTAAGGTAAGGCGCAGATAAATTCATATATCCTTTAGGGTGTTTCACTTTTTCACGCCTAACAATAGCCCCAGTGTTTAAGTCGGTGACTTTGCCATGAGCACCACAGCCAATCCCCAAGTAATCTCCAAAACGCCAGTAATTAAGATTATGCTGACACTGGTGACCATCTAAACTATATGCTGAGATTTCATATTGTTGATAGCCCTTATCCTGCAACAGTTTTTGTCCTTGCTGCTGAATTTCCCACAAGATATCGTCGTCGGGAAGTTCCGGTGGTTTGGAGTAAAACAAGGTATTAGGTTCTATGGTTAATTGATACCAAGAGATATGCGGTGCTTGTTGTGAAATACTCTGCTGAACATCACCCAGGGCATTTTCAATGCTTTGTTCTGGTAGGCCATGCATTAGGTCGGTGTTAAAGGAACGCAGGTGCAGGGCGCTGGCAAAATCAATGGCGTTTTGCGCCTGCACACTGTCGTGAATACGGCCTAACTTTTTAAGATGCGCTTGCTGAAAGCTTTGTACGCCTATGGATATGCGGTTAATTCCTGCTTGTTTAAAACCTGCGAACCTTTCAGCTTCAACCGTTCCTGGGTTTGCTTCCATGGTGACTTCTGCATTGGGTGCCAGAGGCACTCGCTGCGCGATGCCATCCATTAGCCGCTGCATGCCTGCAACGCTTAATAAACTCGGTGTTCCGCCACCAATAAAAATCGTACTGACCGTACGAACAATTCCGCCATAGCTAATTAACGGCAGTTCTTGGCTTAAGTCATCAAGCAGATGCCCAATGTATTCGTTTTCGGGGATCGTGCCTTTCATTTGATGAGAGTTAAAATCGCAGTATGGGCATTTTTGCACGCACCACGGTATATGGACATAAAGTGAAAGTGGAATGTTTTGCAAAATTAATACACGCTAATTGGTGCAACTGTTTGAGGGGCTACTGACAGCAACATTTTAGAGCAGGTTTTGTAGTTTGTGCATTAGCTCAGTGAGCGCCTTGCCTCTGTGGCTTTCTGCGTTTTTAAACGCTTTGTCGAGCTCGGCCGCTGTGCACTGATGCTCAGGTAAATAAAAGATAGGATCGTAGCCAAAACCACCATCTCCACTTGCAGATTCGGTAATACTGCCCTCCCACTCACCTTGGCAAATAATGGGGGTAGGGTCATTTGCATGTTTCAAGAATACAAGCACACATAAAAAGCGGGCACTGCGTCGACGTTCACCGCTTAGCTCTTTAAGTACTTTGTCACAGTTGCCTTTATCGTTTCCGTGCTGACCGCAGTAGCGTGCGCTGTAAATTCCTGGTGCGCCATTTAAGGCATCAATCACTAAACCGCTATCGTCAGCAATGGCTGGCAGCTTAGTGATGCGAGATGCGTGGCGTGCTTTTATTATCGCATTTTCGACAAAGGTGGACCCTGTCTCAGCAACGTCACTTACCAAATACTCTGATTGAGGGCTTACCTGTATTTTATATTTTTCGAACAAAGCGCTAAATTCCGCAACCTTGCCTTTGTTTCCTGTTGCAAGGACGATGTGCTGCATTTGTAAAGATAAACTCATTATTTGCTGCGCTTCTTAGGACTCGAGAGCTTGTTCTTACGTTTCACCTTACCTTTAGGTTTTTTCTTTTTCACTAAACTCGGTGCTTTGTGTTTTGGTTTGAGGCCTTCAATTACACGCGGTTTAAAGCTCTCTTGGGTATAGCGTTCTACTTTACCTACCCACATAAAATCATGAGCTTCGATTAACGATATCGCTGTGCCTTTTGCGCCAGCACGACCAGTGCGTCCAATGCGATGCAAATAAACGTCGGCACCGCGCGGCATATCATAATTAATAACGTGACTGACGTTCGCGACATCGATACCACGTGCGGCAACATCGGTACAAAGCATGATTTTGGCTTCGCCAGATTTAAACTTAGCCAGTGCCGCGTTGCGTTTATCTTGTGGCATTTCGCCTTGCAAATACACCAGCGGGTATTTGTTCATGAGCTTGTCTTTTAGTATATGCAGGCGCTCACGAGTTTTGATAAACACAATGCACGACTCAACACTGTGCGTGAGATGGTGCTCTAAAATTGCCTCTTTGTGGGCGATATCGTCACATAAATGATACCACTGCAAAGTTTTTGCTTTTTCTTTGCGTGAGGGTGTGGCGTTAAACTCTTTAGGGTCGGTCAATAGCTCTTCGGCAAAGTTTCTCACTCCGCGGCTCGATAAAGTGGCGGAAAATAACATGCTCTGTTTACGCCAGCGAGCCTCTCCTGCAATTTGATGCACAATTGAAGAAAAGCCCATGTCTAGCATACGGTCAGCTTCATCAAGCACTAAAGACTCTATGTCTCTGCAATCGCAGGTTTCTTTTTCAATGTGCTCAAACAGTCGCCCTGGCGTGGCGATTAAAATATCAGGGCGCATTTCAAGGATTGCTTTGTCGGTGCCGTAGTTAATGCCGCCGGTAATAACGCCGCATTTAAGGTCTGTATATTTCATCAAAGCTTGCGCTTGCTCAGCCACTTGATTAGCAAGCTCGCGAGTAGGTACTAAGACTAAAGCCCGGGTGCTGCCTTCGCTGCGTTTTGGGTTGTCGAGTAAGTACTGACAAATAGGCAGTAAGAACGCTGCAGTTTTGCCCGTGCCGGTTGGGGCGCAGGCCAAAATATCATGTCCTTCCATAGCATCAGGAATAACCAGTTCCTGAATGCTGGTAGGTTGCGTAAAGCCTAATTCGGCGACTGCACGACACAACTCGTCGTCCAATTCTAATTCTGCAAACATGATTGCGTTCCTATGTTAAATACGGGTGAAATGAATCAGCCTGATATAAATACGTTGTTAGCAAAATGGCATGCGTCAACGCGGCGGCGAAGTTTACACTAGTTTGTATGATAATGCTTTAAAACCATACGGATATTATACTCGGTCCAATCTTCATTACTAATTGCCGTAGCCATTATAAATAAAAGGACTATTGTGATTAAGCGAAATTAGTTTTTCTTAGTTTCAGCTAAATACTCCGCGATTATAGACAATCGTTTTTCTTGCACTGCCTGTTTGATTGCTGAGCCTTTTAAGCCACTTCTCACTATCGCTTTAATATCTACCCTATTTAACTTAGTTAGCAGTGTTTGCCACGCCTCGTACTGTGGGTAAGGGCGCTGATTGAAGCGTTTTCTTCCCAAAAAGTCGCATTTACACACCAACAGCATCTGCTCAAAACGTTCAGGCCTTCTCCATGCATCAGCTCGGTCAAATACACTGAGAATATCTTCGGGCGATTTGTCGAGCATTCGGTGCACAGTGCTGTGGTGCTTGCTGACTAACTGTGCAAGCTCGTGAGCGTTGTTAGGCACGCCCAAGCGGTCGCAAAATCGGTTAATCGCGGTAATGCCCAAATCGTCGTGACCATGATGTGCTGGCCATTGTGTGGTGTCGGTTAAGGCTTTACCTAAATCGTGCACTAAAGCCGCAAATCGCACAGCCAAGTCCTTAGAGTGCGCAACCGCCTGTTGCAGCACAAGCATAGTATGCACACCGGTATCAATTTCTGGGTGCCATTTGCTCGGGTTGGGTATTCCCCAGAGCTTATCTAACTCCGGAAACCAATATTTTAGGGCTTCAACCGATTTTAAGGTAGTGAAGAACACATCTGGATGCGATTCATTTAAGCTTTTTGCAGTCTCCTGCCACACTCTTGGCGCACTTAGGTATTCTAATTCGCGCGCCTGCACGATGCTGCGCATTAGCGCTAGGGTATCGGTATGAATATGAAAGCCATACTCGTGATAGCGGGCAGCAAATCTAGCGACTCTAAGCACTCGCAGCGGGTCTTCCACAAAGGCATCGCTTACATGTTTTAATACGCGACCGTTTAAATCTTGCTGACCATTAAAGGGATCAATGATGCTGCCATCTTCATCCATAGCCATGGCATTGACGGTTAAGTCTCTGCGCAGGAGGTCTTCCTCTAAGGTAATGTCTGGGGAGGCATCGCAATCAAAGCCTTTGTATCCTCGCCCCTTTTTGCGTTCCGTCCTCGCAAGGGCATACTCTTCTTTGGTTTTAGGGTGTAAAAATACCGGAAAGTCTTTCCCTACTTGCGTAAAGCCTTTCGCAAGCATTTGTTCAGGCGTAGCTCCCACCACAACGTAATCACGCTCGGTAACTTCTCTTTTTAGTAATGTATCGCGGACCGCGCCGCCAACTAAATAAACTTTCATGGGCCGAATATTAAATCACTTATTATTGATGCATTCTAAATAGAGACGGAAAAACAAAGAAAGCTTAATGCTTCGTCCTCGCCCGACCTAGGTATTATTGCAGGGTGCTTCGATTAAAATACCACAAGATTGAAATGCTTAGGTAAAAAACTCAAGCAAGGCGTCATCTATATTATGACAAGTACAAGAGCCTAATATTGACTCCCCAGACTTATCTGATAACGTACCGTGTATTACTGCATTGAATAAAAGAAAAACGCTGTGTATTTGAGTTACTTTGGATTAACGGATAATCCATTTTCTATCGCGCCTAATCCTGACTATTTATTTATGAGCACGCGTCACAAGCAAGCCCTCGCTCATTTAACCTTTGGTCTGCAAGAGTCGGGTGGCTTTGTGATGTTAACAGGGGAAGTTGGCACAGGTAAAACAACGGTGTCGCGCAAGCTGATGCAAGACTTGTCGGACGACACACAAACGGCGCTGATATTAAATCCTACTCTCTCAGCACTAGAGCTCCTCGCGACAGTCTGCGACGAACTCGGCGTGGAATATGACCAAAGCCAAGCTACTCTTAAAACCTTCACTGATAAAATCTTAAATAAGCTTGCCAGTAATCATCAGCAAGGTATGAATACAGTGCTCATTATTGATGAAGCACAGCACCTGTTACCGGAAGTGCTCGAGCAGCTTCGGTTGCTGACCAATCTTGAAACAAACCGTGAAAAGTTACTCAAAGTAGTGCTCATTGGTCAACCTGAGCTTCAGCAGTTATTGCGTCGCAATGAGCTTAGGCAACTCGCACAGCGGGTTACCGCCAGATACCACTTATTACCTCTGACTCAAGAAGAAGTCGGGCAATATGTTGAACACCGATTGAGCGTGGCGAATTTACAGCAAAGTCCTTTTACTAAATCAGCTTTAGAGCTTTTGTTTTCGATATCGGGCGGGATCCCCAGAGTAATTAATTTGTTGTGCGACCGCGCTATGAGCCTTGGTTATTCTTTACAAAGGCCATTTATTGACTATCAGGTGGTTGTTTCTGCGAGTTTTCAGGTCTTAGGTGAGGATATTGTCATGCAGCGGCAGCGAGCTGTGTGGCGTAGGCGCTACATTATTGCCTTTTTACTTGCTCTAGTCGGCGGCCTTGTTGTGGGAGGTGTTTATGCTTAAGCAGCTCTCTATCGATGAACTAAAGCCAGGCATGATGGTGTTAAGAGTCATTCAGCAGAATGGCCCGGTAAAAATAAGGCGCATTGGTATGGTTAAATCCTATGCCATGGTCAAAGGCCTGACCGAGATGGGGGTAATGTTAGTAGAGGTCGATGAAGCGCAAAGTGTATCTTTAGACGAGGATGAAACAGAGTCTGCAGAACTTGCACATGAGAATATTGCGAGCACAAAAATAACCGCAACACCTACTCAAAGATTGATGGAAAAAGATAAACAAAGCGCAGCGGTAGACCGTCAGTTATCACAGCAATTTCATCGTTCCTTATTTATGCCCGCAATTGACGAAATGCCTTCAAAATGGCGCTTGTTTGTGCAGCCTTACGCGATATTAAGCCTAGTGGCTATTTTTGGCTTTTTGATGGGGCTCGGTGTAATGAAAGCCCCTAACTACCTTGAGCAAGCCTTAGTAGTAAAAAATCAAGCAAATGAAAGCGAAAACAAAGCTACTCCAAGGGGCGAGCAGCAGAGCGACGGTAATGCTGCAATGATTCAGGAGCAAAATGCTCAATTAAAAAGCGAAGAAGTGAATAATTCTGATGAGCAAACGAGCACCGGCGCTTCACGAGTAGAAGATGTTCAAGCAAATCAGGCTAATGCTGGCAACTCAAATTTCGAAGCATCTGACGAGCTGGCAAATACTGATGTTAGCTCAGATAGCGCGGTAAAAAGCTTTCAAAGTATCAACGGCATTGTGTTAAACGAAGGGGAAACGGTTTTAGGCTATGGCGCTGACATGCCCAGTCAAAATTTCGCGGGCGATACAAGTGACGTCGATGCTCAAACAAATAATGGCGAAAATATTCTTAATTCGCCCTCGCAACAATCGAGTAGTGGTCAGTTTTCTTCCGATTTGCTAAGGCGCGTGAATCAAGCGGCGGCTCAAATTGAGGCTGAAGATGACATCGAGACAGTGTTGCCAAGACCAAGCTTTGAAGAAAATGCACTCGTGCAACCTCAGCCGGCGCCGTCAGAGCCTGTGATCGATCTTACCCGCAAGCCTAAAACCATGCCGCGCATAGACCAGTTACCATCAGGCACTTTAATCGATATGCCAGCCATGAGTTTTAGTGCACATATGTACGCATCCAATCCTTTAGACAGATGGGTTAGGGTAAACGGACAACGTTTGTCTGAGGGAGATTTTATTGCAGATGGTCTATCGATTGTAGAAATTGAACCTGAACGTATTATTCTAGCGTTCAGGGGGGAAACATTTTCGATGAATGCATTGTCTGACTGGTAAGTGCTGGCGCTATCTTCACCCAGCTGCCATTCCCACGGACCCAACTGTCATTCCCACGGACCCAACTGTCATTCCCACGAACCCAACTGTCATTCCCACGAA
>CAYQMI010000020.1:12009-25752 GCA_964418575.1 uncultured Glaciecola sp. | reverse complement strand
TCATTCCCACGGACCCAACTGTCATTCCCACGAACCCAACTGTCATTCCCACGAAAGTGGGAACCTCGCAAACGCTACGGTAGTGTTAAAACAAAGCCTTAATCACACTTCAATTGTTGTTTTGGGAGATTACCGCCTTCGCGATAATGACGATTGCGCGTTAGGCAATGAGTATGATGCCAGCATTTAACGCCCAGGATGGTGCTAGCGTTTAACGCTCAAGATGGTGCCAGCACTTAAGCCTGAAATAAAACAGATTTAAAAAACTTAGATAAATTAAGGTCAAACTCTTCAGGTCTGACCGTTGATTTTATCTTGTCGCTAGATTTTGCCAAATCAATCATTTTCACTTCGGTATGATGTTTGTTGCGGATGCTATAAAAGCTCATAACGCGCGGCTTCAAAGGATTGTTTTTGTGCTTTTGCACAACAATCGCAAGCTTGTCGCTTTGAAGGTGGACTAAAGACCCCACTGGATATAAACCAATGGCTTCAATAAAAGACTCCACCAAGCTTGGGTCAAACGCAGGGTTGCTCTGCAGCGATTCTAATACTTCCATTGCAGACATTGAAGAACGATAGCCGCGGTCGCTAATCATTGCATCATAGCAATCTACAATGCCGGCCATTTGCACATATTGAGGGATCTCATCTTGCTGCTTTTGTTTAGGATAGCCAGAACCATCAACACGTTCGTGGTGGTTTTTGATGATCTCAGATACCATTGGCGGTACATCTGAAAACCGCTCCACAACTTCAATACCAATATCTACATGAGTTTGCATTAACACTTTGTCGGAGGCTGAGAATTCGTCGCTTCGGCTACCTAAATCGTCAGGAAGCAGGGCCATACCAACGTCCATCAATAATCCTGCAAGTGTTAAATCTTCAAGGTCTGATTGACTGAACTGCATATGTTTTGCAAACAAACTCATTAATATTGAGCAATTTAACGAGTGCTCGACCAAATAGTCGCTAGTGTCTTTTAGCATCACCAAACAGCTTAAAGCTTCTTGGTTTTCAAATACGGAGTCGATGATGTCTTGGCATGAGGCATTAAGCGTATCGAAATCGGGGGACTCTGCGCTGCGCAACTGTTTTATAAAGCGACTCTGTGTACTGCGAGCTTGGGTATATAGTTTGTCGGCTTTGGCAAGATGCGCCTGTTGCTGCTCAAAGTTCAATGCGGTAAATGCTTTAACTGGTGTCGCCGTTAGACTGATGTTCTCTTTTTCTGAAGCCTGTGCTTTCTCTGCTACTACCGGGCTTGATTCAGCATGAACGCTTTTATCAAGATCAATTTCAATCGAAAGCACACCACGACGCTCGAGGCTCGCAATGGTTGCAGAAGACTTGATTAGTCCTTGGCTTTTCACTTCAAGATTGCTTTGGCACTCATGAAGGCGAAGCAGATACATGCCAACTTTTACGTCTTGTATTGAAACTATTTGATTCATATTGAAAAGAACCGCCGGCAGGACTTTTACCTAGCAGCGGTTTAACTGTAAATAATCGATACTTAGATTATCGACCGGCTTTGTATTTTTTAAAGCCAAACTTCACGTTTTGATTCAAATTGTGAGATTTTTTGATCAAGCTCAAGGGTGATGCCAATCGCATCTAAGCCTTTGAGTAGGTTAGTTTTATGGTGCTGTGCAATATCAAAACTGAAATTGTGATCGCCGGCAACTACGGTTTGCGCGGGCAAGTCGATGTGAATTTCCGTGTCTGGCGATTCGCTTAATAATGCAAACAACTTATCCATTTGCGCTGAGCTTAAGGCAATGGGTAATAATTGATTATTGATGCAGTTGCCATAAAAAATATCGGCAAAACTTACCGCAATGATCGCTTCAAAACCATAGTCGGCTAATGCCCATGGTGCATGCTCTCGACTTGAACCGCAGCCAAAGTTTTCACGCGTTAGTAAAATATTGGCGCCTTTGTAAATGCCTTGATTTAGGCTAAAGTCAGGATTCAACACACTTTCGTGTTGGTCCAAATATCGCCAGTCATGAAACAAGTGCTTGCCGTATCCTGTGCGAGTAACACCCGTTAAAAACTGTTTAGGGATGATTTGATCCGTATCTACATTCGCTTGGTCTAGCGGTGCTGCGCGCCCGTTTATTGTGGTAATACCGTTCATATATTGCTCCAATTTAATCGCTTCAACATGTGTTTAAGCAAAGTTGCGCACGTCAGCAAAAGTCCCGGTTATGGCAGCGGCAGCGGCCATTTCAGGACTCACTAAATGAGTACGCGCACCTCGACCTTGACGGCCTTCAAAGTTTCGGTTGCTGGTAGAAGCGCAGCGATCGCCCTCTTGCAGCACATCGTCGTTCATACCCAGGCACATTGAACAGCCGGGTAAGCGCCATTCAAAACCCGCTTGTATAAAGACCTCATGTAGATTCTCTGCTTCGGCCTGTGCCTTGACCGATACTGAACCAGGCACAACGATTGCCGTTACGCCGTCTTTGACTTTGCCTTGTTTGGCAACATGCGCCGCGGCGCGCAAGTCTTCAATTCGGCTGTTGGTGCAAGAGCCAATGAATACATGAGATATGGCAACGTTAGTAAGTGACTGTCCGGCTTCAAGCGCCATATATTTAAGCGCCTTTATCGCTGATGCTTTTACAATTGGGTCTGCGAAGTCATCGGGCGACGGCACAGCTTTGTTTACCGCTACAACTTGTCCAGGATTAGTACCCCAAGTGACTTGTGGAGCGATATCATCTGCATTTAGTTCTACCACCGTGTCGAACTTCGCATCTGCATCTGAGTGCAGGCTTTGCCAGTGTGCAAGCGCTTGTTCCCAATGGGCTGCTTTAGGCGCAAATTCTTTGCCTTTAATATATTCAAAGGTCTTTTCATCAGGCGCAATAAGCCCGGCTTTTGCGCCAGCTTCAATACTCATGTTACATACCGTCATGCGCTGTTCCATCGACAAACTGCTAATCGCGCTGCCCGCATATTCAATCACATGACCGGTCGCACCGGCATGCCCAATTTTACCAATAATGGCCAAAATAATGTCTTTCGCGGTTACACCCAGGCCAAGTTTGCCGTCGACTTTGACTAACATATTTTTCGCGCGCGACTGCTTAAGCGTTTGCGTGGCAAGCACGTGCTCAACTTGTGAGGTACCAATACCAAAAGCAAGTGCGCCAAAAGCGCCATGTGTTGCGGTATGAGAATCACCACACACTACCGTCATGCCTGGCTGTATGAGACCTAGTTGCGGGCCTATAACATGCACAATGCCTTGGTTTTTGTGGCCAACAGGATAGAGTTCGATGCCGTATTTTGCACAATTTGCTGCCAGCGTGTTGAGCTGAAGTTCATTTTGCGGCCCACATGCATCAATCGCCAGTGATTTAGTTGAAATGCTGTGGTCCATCGTACCAAAGGTTAAATCTGGACGACGTACTTTGCGGTTCTTTTCAGATAAACCTGCAAAGGCTTGCGGAGTCGTGACTTCGTGAATCAAATGACGGTCAATATAAAGCAACAAATCTTCGCCGATACTATCGACTAAGTGCGCATCAACGATTTTTTCATAAAGTGTTTTGGCCATTTATTTCCCCTGAATGATGGATACAATGTAATCACCCACCTGAGAGGTGGTTTTGGCATTTTGGCGTTGGTCTTTGGGTAAAAGTTCGCCAGTGAGTATACCGTCTATAAGTGTTTGGGTCACGGCATCCTCTATCATGTCTGCCGCTTTCTCTTCATTTAAAGAAAACTTCAGCATCATCGCTGCTGAGAGGATTTGTGCAATTGGGTTGGCAATGCCTTTACCCGCAATATCCGGCGCAGAACCGCCAGCGGGCTCAAACATTCCAAAGCCATCTCCATTGATACTGGCAGAAGGCAGTAAGCCCATCGAACCGGTAATAATGGCGCATTCATCAGAGAGGATATCGCCAAACAAATTAGAGCACAGCAGCACGTCAAACTGAGCAGGATTAGCAATCAGCTGCATGGTAGCGTTATCGATATAAATGTGTTCAAGCGCGACATCTGGATAATCTGTCGCGACTTCTTCAACCACCTCGCGCCACAGGCGGCTGGTAACCAAAACGTTAGCTTTGTCTACCGAGGTAACCTTACCTTTGCGTTTGCTGGCGGCTAAAAATGCAGAATGGGCGATGCGGCGAATTTCAGCGCGAGAGTAGCGCATTGTATCAAAGGCGTTTTCTTGCTCACCTTCGCCCTCTAAACCTTTTGGCTGACCGAAATAAATACCGGAGGTAAGCTCTCTGACTACCAATACATCCACACCGCTTTTTGCGATGTCGGTGCGAAGTGGTGACAATGATTCTAAACCAGGATAGATGCGCGCAGGGCGCAAATTGCTAAATAAATCAAAATGGCTTCTTAGCGAAAGTAATGCTGCGCGCTCAGGGCGCTTTTCTAAAGGCAGGCTATCCCACTGCGGACCGCCGATTGAACCGAACAAAATTGCATCTGCCTGTTCGCAGCCTTCTAGTGTTTCCTGTGGTAAGGCTTCACCATGATAATCTATTGCATAGCCGCCTACTGGGTAGTCTTTACGGTCTAGCTCAAAGCCACATTTTTCGGCAACTGCATCGAGTACCTTGTTTGCTTCAACCATGACTTCTGGGCCAATTCCATCTCCAGCCAATACGGCAATATTATGGCGTGCCATTTTATACTCCTGCTATTTTTTCTTGTTTTTGTTGGTCTATTTGGTCTGCTAAATACATATTGTTCAGAACAAATATCAATGATTTTACACCGGCTTCCACAATATCCGTGGCAAGGCCAATACCGTTAAAGCGTCGGTGTTTGTATTCTACAATAACGCTTACCTGTGCTAATGCGTCTGCACCTTCGCCTTTTGAATCGAGTTTGAAATCAACAATCTCAAGGTCGTGTCCTTTAATGGCTTTAATAATAGCATTAAACGCAGCGTCGACTGGGCCATTTCCTGTCGCAGATTCAGTAATGTTGTTTTCGCCTGCCTCTATGGTCACTGTCGCAGAAGGGATGATGTTATGACCAGAAGTTGCGTGTAAGTAATGCAGCTTATAATAGGCATGCTCGTGCTTTTGTTGATTGAAGAATAAGATTGCTTCCAAATCATAATCAAACACTTGCCCTTTTTTATCTGCAAGTCTTAAAAATGAAGCATACACTTCGTCTAGGTCGTACTCATTCGGTCCATAACCTAGCTCACCTAAACGATGTTTGATTACATGACGGCCGGAGCGAGAAGTTAAATTCAACACATTCTTATTAATACCAACACTTTCAGGCGTCATAATTTCATAAGTGTTTTGTCCTTTTAGCACGCCGTCTTGGTGAATGCCTGAACTGTGGCTGAACGCGTTTGCACCTACAATCGCTTTGTTAGCTTGCACTGGCATACTACAGAGTTGGCTAACAAGCTTCGATGCTTTACTGATTTCTTGTGTGTTTATACCCGTTTGTAAACCCAGCTTTTGCTCACGGGTTTTCATGGTCATGACAATCTCTTCAAGAGAGCAATTTCCGGCACGCTCGCCAATGCCATTCACCGTGCACTCTATTTGCCTTGCACCATGCTCCACAGCAGTTAAAGAGTTGGCAACGGCTAGTCCTAAGTCGTTATGACAATGCACCGAAATAATCGCCTGGTCGATATTTGGGACGCGATTAAACAAGTTTTCAATGATACTGCCAAATTCAGAAGGAATGGTATAACCCACAGTATCAGGAATATTGACAGTAGTGGCGCCGGCTTTAATTGCGGCTTCAACCATGCGGCATAAATAATCTATGTGAGTACGCCCGGCATCTTCACATGAAAATTCAACATCCGGCGTGAAGCGTTTGGCGTGCTTGATTGCTTTTACCGCCATTTCTACTACTTCGTCTTGTGACTTTCTTAGCTTGGTATCTACATGAATATCGGAGGTGGCAATGAAGGTGTGAATACGAAATTGTTCGGCAACACTTAAGGCTTCACCACATGCGTCAATGTCTTTTTCTAGCGCTCGAGAAAGTCCACAAATAGTGGAGTTTTTGACTTCTTTGGCAATCAATTGTACCGATTTAAAATCCCCAGGGCTTGAAACTGGAAAGCCGGCTTCAATAACATCAACGCCCAAGCGTTCGAGCATCAGAGCGATTTGCAGTTTTTCACGACCACTTAAACTTGCAGGTAAGGCTTGTTCGCCATCACGCAATGTGGTGTCAAATATAATCACTCGATTGTCCATTTGTTCGTCCTCTTGTGTTGATGTGCTTGGTTGATTGCTCGATTGCTTAATTCATGCCAGAAGCATTCATAATTAAAACCATATTCAAATGTCAAAAAAAAACCCGTGATAAACACGGGTTTTTGATATTTTATACATAGGCTACCCGCGCGCCTAAACCGCCAGACCGAGTAGTAGTAAAATAGAGTTAGCTGTAATTTGCGTCACAGATTTCTGACCAAAGCGCTTATTTGATGAAAACCAAACTTTGCTAATCAAAATCACGCTCCTATGTTTTTCTTGTTTCATTACAATATGCTTAGAATGTAATCTGCTTTACCATTAGGGTCAACCGTTAAAAGCAAAATTGTTCATGCTTTAGCCTAATTTGTTATTTGCTCACAGAAACCTTCATTTCCTTGCGCCTTTGATGAAGCAATGGTTCGGTGTATCCGCTAGGCTGCTCTTTACCCAAGAAAATTAAATCTTTTGCCGCCAGAAAGCCAATAGATGTCTCTAAGTTTGGTAACATGCTGATGTATTCAGGGTCATCTTTGTTTTGCTCGTCAACCAGTTTAGCCATGCGTTCTAGCGAGTCATTTACCATGTCATCTGATAGCAATCCATGCTCCAACCAGTTTGCAATATGCTGACTGGAAATTCTGAGTGTTGCTCTATCTTCCATTAATCCAACGTTATTAATATCAGGTACTTTAGAGCAGCCAATACCTTGATGCACCCAGCGAACTACATAGCCCAAAATACCCTGAACGTTGTTGTCGAGCTCGCGTTGAATCTCTTCATCACTCAAATGGCGGTCTTTTTCCAACAAAGGAATGTCGAGAATAGTGTCTGTAGCGTCGATATTGTGTTCACTGAGATGCTTCTGAACGCCAAAAACATCAACTTGATGATAATGCAGAGCATGCAAAGTGGCTGCTGTAGGTGAGGGAACCCAAGCGGTGCTTGCGCCGGCCTTTGGATGCGAGACCTTTGCCTCCATCATATCCGCCATATTTTCTGGGATGGGCCACATACCTTTGCCAATCTGCGCTTTACCCGATAGACCGCACTTAAGGCCTGTAATCACATTCGACATTTCGTAGGCGCTAAGCCATGGACGGTTCTTTAATTCCGCTTTAGGAGCGAACGCGCCTTTTAGCATAGATGTGTGAATTTCATCGCCAGTGCGATCTAAAAAGCCAGTATTGATAAACACAACGCGAGAGGATGCCTCTGCAATGCAGGCATCTAAATTCAAACTCGTGCGGCGCTCTTCATCCATTATCCCTATTTTTAAGGTGTTGTTAGGCAGCTTCAAGACTTCCTCAATTAGGCCAAACATTTTATTTGTAAAAGCCACTTCTTCTGGCCCATGCATTTTAGGTTTTACGATATACACGCTGCCGGTTTTACTATTTTGAAAGGGCGATTGCTTTAAAAGGTCATGTTTAGCGATTAAGCTGGTGATAACACCATCCA
The DNA here is from genome assembly GCA_964418575.1 of uncultured Glaciecola sp. Taxonomy (GTDB): domain Bacteria; phylum Pseudomonadota; class Gammaproteobacteria; order Enterobacterales; family Alteromonadaceae; genus Glaciecola. The sequence continues at coordinate 18,064 of CAYQMI010000020.1, read as the reverse complement.
TGATCCCCTCATAGATTGGCGCCCCGTCCAGCAGTATGGCGTCGTTTTTCATAAGATGCCCCACGTTTCTCACAAACATAAGGCTACGACCTGAAATACTGAAGCTTTCTTTGCCGTCATTTTTCAAGCTAGTGTAGCTTCTATCCCCATGCATTTTTCTGACGCTGGTTTTGCCGCCTTTATTAATTTCGATTTGCAGATTGCCCTGCATTAATCCAAGCCAATTCTTATATACGAGGGTTTTATCTTCTGCATCCACCGCTGCAACGGAGTCTTCGCAGTCCATAATGGTAGTAATGGCCGATTCTAGCAGCACGTCTTTAATATGAGCTGGGTCTGATTGACCAATGGCATTGTTGGCGTCAATCTGTATCTCGGCGTGCAAACCTCTGTGTTTGAGTAGCAAAGCATCGGGAGCATCTACTTTGCCTTGAAAGCCAATAAATTGTGAAGGATCTTTTAGAGATGTCTGACTGCCATCTGCTAGTTTCACGTTTAATTGCTGCTCCACAATAGAATATTCAACACTGTTGCTATGGCTATCGCGCGCTAAAGGGGCAATGTCATCAAGGTATTGTCTGGCTTTGGCTATGACCAAAGCGCCGCGTTCGGGATTATAAGCGCCAGTATTATTGGTAGTGGGGCCTATGGGCAATGCATCGGTACCGTATAGTGCGTCGTATAAACTTCCCCAGCGCGCATTTACTGCGTTAAGTGCATATCGTGCGTTGTTTATTGGCACAACCAATTGAGGGCCGGCCATGATGGCAATTTCGTCATCTACATTTGTGGTGCTAATTGCTACTGACTCTGGGCGAGGTGTTAAATAACCAATGTCGTTCAAAAACTCTTTGTAAGTATCAAAATCAGCGTCTTTATGCTGAGTATGAAACGCGTCAATTGCCGTTTGTAGTTGAGTGCGCTTATCTAGCAAAGCATTGTTAGTCGGGGTGCAGGCTATTAATACTGACTCTAAACCACTCCAAAACTCTGTTTCTTTCATGTCTAGCCCAGAAAGAGCCTCTTTATTAATAAAGTGAAACAGTGAAGAGGCTATGCTCAAACGCCCTTGTTCAATATATCTTGCATTTGTTTCTATAACTTCTGACACAGCACTCTCCTAATTGCATACTAAGCCCACAGTGTATGAGACTGTTATGCTAATGTTTAGTATATGAGCTCTATACTTGCCATAAATTTCATGAATGCATACTGGCATAAGTCTTTTTAATCACTTGCTTGTTTTAGCACCGCGGCAAAAGAGTCATTCTAAGCTTAAGGAGTTTGCGCCATTTCCTCTGCCACTTCGTTTATCAGCCGCCTCAACCATACATGCCCTGCATCGTGATGCAGAAGTGCACTCCAGGCCATTTTTAAAGCAATGGGAGGAATGTCGAAAGGAGGTGGGACAACCGTAATTGCTGGGTCGTCTTTAAATATTTTTGCGGCTTTGCTTGGCAAAGTAGCAATTAAATTTTGTGTTTTAGCTAACTGTAATGCAGCGTGATAGTGACGAGTGAAAACTCGAATGTCGCGTTTTTTTCCAATTTTAATAAGCTCAGCATCTACCCATCCCAGTTTTTGCACTTCAGTAGGGTCGATACCCACACCCACACCAAAACCGGTTTTACTGACCCATATATGCTGTCCTTGCAGGTAAGCTTGTAAATCAAAATTATCTTTCGCTACATGGTCAGAACCGATTACGCACGAGAAGCTATCGTACCAAATAACTTTTTGATGGAAGGATAAGGGAAGCTCATCAAAGCGGTTAATTGCCATATCGACTTTACCTTGCTCAACATCATGAAAGGTGACATCGCTCGGTGTAATTAAATCTAGGGTGATACTTGGAGCTAGCTTTGAAAGCCTGCCAATGAGTTCAAGCAGCAATGTCGACTCTGCGTAGTCACTGGTCATGATGCGGAAAGTACGTTCACTAGTAGTGGGGGAAAATTCGGCTTCGGGTTGAATCGATGATTCTAGACGACTGAGCACATCGCGTATCACTGGGCGCAATTCTAGAGCGCGCTTTGTGGGAGTCATTCCGTCACTGGTGCGCACAAGTAAGGGGTCTTTGAATAAGTCTCGCAATCGCTTTAAACCATTACTCATGGCAGGCTGCGTGATGCTAAGCTGATTCGCTGCTTTGGTAACACTGCCTTCTCTGAGTAATACGTCAAGATAAACAAGTAAATTAAGGTCGACTTTTGCAATATTCAATGAAAATTCCCTGCTGGCCAGTGAGCGATATGAGTATATAAGTCTTTAGGATATCTGATCGATAGTTCATTGGTAGCATGAATAATGCAAAATCACTTAACTATATGAAATAACTTAATAAAATTATTTACAGCACTTTTGTATTTCCGCTTATTCCAATATTTTCATAGTTTAGCTGAATGTTATCATGCTTTTTACAAATCAGAGTTTGATGCCAGTGGTCGCGTTTCGAAAACAAAAAAAACGCCCCGAAGGGCGCTGAACAAGAGTCTCATATAGACACTAAACTTTTTTGCGATGCTTAAGCAACCACATCAAACTGATTCATGGTGTTATCCTCACCTGAGGCTTTAAGCGCTTGCTCACCAGAGAAGTACTCTTTGTGAGTATCACCTAAATCAGAGCCTGCCATTGCTTGGTGCTTAACACACGCTAAGCCTTGGCGAATCTCTTGACGCTGCACGCCTCTTACGTACGCTAGCATGCCGTCATCGCCAAAGTATCCTTTTGCAAGATTGTCTGTCGACAATGCTGCTGTGTGGTAGGTAGGCAGGGTGATCAAGTGATGGAATATACCCGCTTCTCTCGCTGCGTCTGCCTGGAAGGTGCGAATTTTGTCATCTGCTTCTTGTGCTAGCTCCGAATCATCATATACAGCAGACATAAGCGCTGCACGGTCGTAACCCGCAGTTTCTTTACCCTGCTCCGCCCATGCATCGAATACTTGCTGACGGAAATTAAGCGTCCAGTTGAAAGAAGGGCTATTGTTGTAAACTAATTTCGCATTTGGTACGACTTCGCGTATAGCGTTAACCATTTCAGCTATTTGCCCTACATGTGGCTTTTCTGTTTCAATCCACAGTAAATCAGCACCATTTTGCAGGCTTACAATACAATCAAGCACAACGCGGTCTACGCCGGTGTTGTCTTTAAATTTGTATAGACCGTTTGGTAAACGCACTGGCTTAACTAACTTGCCGTCGAGCTTCATTACCGTATCGCCTTCAGCTAAATCTTGAACGCTTTCTACTTCGGTTGTTTCTAAAAATGCATTGTATTGCGCGGCAAGGTCACCTTCGCTTTGTGAAACTGGAATCTTTTGCGTAAGCCCAGCACCTAATGAGTCAGTACGCGCAACAATTACGCCATCGTCTACACCTAGTTCAAGAAATGCATAACGTACGGCGTTAATTTTTGCTAAAAAGTCTTCGTGAGGCACGGTTACTTTGCCGTCTTGGTGTCCGCACTGCTTAGCATCCGACACTTGGTTTTCAATTTGAATACAGCAAGCGCCGGCTTCAATCATTTGTTTAGCCAGTAAATAAGTGGCTTCTTCGTTACCAAATCCAGCATCAATGTCAGCAATAATAGGTACAACGTGCGTTTCGAAGTTGTCTATTTTTGCTTGGATTGCTTCAACATCACCACCGTTTGCTTTAGCCGCATCAAGCTCATTGAAAAGGTTGCCTAGTTCACGCGCATCTGCTTGACGCAAAAAGGTGTAAAGCTCTTCAATCAGCGCCGGAACTGAGGTTTTTTCATGCATTGATTGGTCAGGTAAAGGGCCAAACTCAGAGCGTAATGCCGCTACCATCCAACCAGACAGGTACAAGTAACTTTTACTCGTAGTGCCCTGGTGCTTCTTCACAGCCAACATTTTTTGTTGACCAATAAAACCGTGCCAGCATCCTAGTGATTGAGTGTATTGTGCGCTGTCTGCATCGTAGTCCGCCATGTCTTGACGCATTATGCCAGCCGTATATTTCGCGATTTCAATGCCGGTTGAAAATCTATTTTGCGCTTTCATGCGAGCAGCATATTCAGGGCTAATTGCGTTCCAAGCGCTGCCTTGGGCGTTTTTTAGTTCAGCAAATCTCTGAATGTCTTGTTCGTAGTTTGACATGTTGGTTTCCTCTCGTGTTTTTAACTTGTTCGTTTACCGCATTGCATAAGCTAGGTTTATGTTTGTGTGCGGTGACCTGAGCTACTTTTGGTAAACCCAGCGCTAATTTAAATTTCGATAGCGATGTGTTTTCGACCTGCATTCATCCTAAAAGACAATTCGTGATAAAAATAATATATAATTTTCATTATCGTTATTTATTTGGTGAATGTTTGTCTGAAGCACGTTGTGCTTATGGGGAAGGAGTAAAGATGCTCACTTAATAGGAAACGTCATTCCCACGAAGGTGCAATGCTGTTTGCTTAAGAAAGAGTGTCATTCCTGCGAAGGCAGGAACCTCCCAAATGTTGCAGTAATGCATAAATTTGCAGCCTTAAGGGATGGTAGTTGTTGTATTGCGAGATTACTGACTTCGCGGTAATGACGGTAAATTGCTCGCAAAGATCAACAGGCGTTCATATTCGATGTATACTGGCATCTGTAACGATTTATTATTTTTAGTGGCTGTGATCGAGCACTTCCTGCTGGACTAAAATTTTATGAGAGAAAATATGAAACATACACCGCTATTTGGACGAATCCTTTGTCTTACTGCCCTTATGTTAGTGGCAAGTTTTGCTGCGGCTAACGCAGATAAAATGATGGCATCTACTAAAGCGAAGCAGGTAGAAGCGCCGCAAAATATCATTATGGTGATTGCCGATGGTATGGGGCCAGCTTACGTATCAGCCTATCGCTATTTTAAGGACGATCCCGCAACGGATATTGTTGAAACTACTATTTTTGATGACATATTGGTAGGGACAGCACGTACTTATCCTCATCTAGAGTCGGGCTTTGTAACTGATTCTGCTGCAAGTGCAACTGCACTATCTACCGGTGTGAAAACCTACAACGGCGCTATAGGAGTGAATGTCGACAAGCAAGCTTTGGAAACGGTGCTTCATCGTGCGCGCAAGCTTGATATGAAAACCGGTCTGGCGGTCACTTCAACTATTGTGCATGCAACACCGGCTTCTTACATGGTAGCGAATGAGCTAAGACGTAATTATAACCAAATTGCTGATAGTTTTTTTGACGATAGAATTAATGGGAAGTTTTTAGCGGATGTCATGTTAGGCGCAGGTACCGACCATTTTATTCGTGAAGACCGAAACCTTGTTGAAGAGTTTAAAGAAAATGGTTTTCAATACATCTCTGAATATAGTGAACTTAATAAAGTAAATCCGCAGCAACCTTTATTAGGGTTGTTTGGTGAGCAAAGTTTACCTTGGGCCTTGGACGATTCGAATCCTAATCGGTTAAGTGCGCTTACGGAAACCGCACTTAAACAACTGAAAAACGACAAAGGCTTCTTCTTATTGGTGGAAGCAAGCCAAGTAGATTGGGCTGGTCATGGCAATGAAATCGCTTCTGCGATGGCGGAAATGTCTGATTTAGTTGCAACAATGAACACCATTAAAGGCTTCACAGACGAAAATCCAGATACCTTGGTGATATTAACGGCCGACCACAGTACTGGCGGTTTAACAGTGGCTGGTAAAGACGGATATCGCTGGGATCCAAAGTGGATAAAAGCGTTTAAGGCTTCAATTCCCCAAATTGCAAAAGGCATGATGCAGGCAAAAAATCGCGGTGAATATGTGAGCGATATGTTCGGCTTTGAACTAAACGAACAAGAAATTCAGAGTTTAGTGAACGTTGAATCAGAAATGTCGGCCAGAGACATCGAAGGGGTGTTAAAACTTATTGTGAATGAGCGTACTAATACCGGCTGGACAACGAACGGGCATACAGCGGTAGACGTAAACGTATATGGTTATGGCCCAGGAATAGAGCACTTTAAGGGCAATATAAACAATGTGGATATTGCCCATGGAATATTTGATTTACTAGAAGCTCGTCAAGTCGAAAACAAATAACTCAGAT
>CAYQMI010000020.1:0-11909 GCA_964418575.1 uncultured Glaciecola sp. | reverse complement strand
GCATTATTTTCTGCAAGGCTTGAATTGAGTTTTTCCCAGTCAATAATCTGATCGTTTAAGATCAGCATTTTTACCAACGGCTTATGTCCAAATTGAGTCACAAGCACAGCAAGTCCGATAATCGCTGGAATAGCCGCTTCTTTGATAGCCATATATTCTGCAGGTAGCTTTAGAAGACTAATGCCTCCCGTTAACAATACACTGATAATCCCAAGCACAGAAAAGCCGTTCACTTTTTTGGTTTTTTTTAAGTCAAATAAACCAAAGCCCAAAGGGAAGGCGAGCGCGACTACCACACTCCACGCAGGACCAAGATACTCCTCGGAACTCAAGTAACTCATTACTAGCACTGGGATAGCAATGTTAAATATTAAGTTGCCAAAAAAACCAGATTGTTGGGGTTTGTTGGCGGGCTTACTGCTGTTGTTTGTCATGTATTTATTTGCTCAAAGAATAAAATGATTTTGCTTTATTGGTGCTAGTTTGTCACATAGAACTAAACTATCTAGTTATTAACTCAGAAGAGGCTTGCCAGTGCGTGGCTACTCAATAAACGAATGCCATTCTATGTCATTTATGCGTTTATCTGCGATATAAAACACTTTATCGCCGGCATGTAGCTCGTCTTCTAAAGATGGGTTAACCGCAATGTTATGAAAATCGTTATGTTGGGCATAGCCAATAAATGTCGCGTTATAACGCTTTTTGAGCGCCATAAACAGCAGCTCGACCTTTATATTGTTAGTTCCATCAGGGATTGTCGCTGAAAACTGAGCTTGGCCTTCATACACATCAAGCAGATCGTGATGCAGTAAACTTGAACCCGGGTCGAAGGCTGATTTTGCTAGCATTTCAACGGCTACACTCGGCGTGCACTCAATTTCAGGGCAATGTTTTTGCAGAAGCCCTACCAAACTTTCATCATCAAAATAGGCAACTTTATGTGCAGTTTGGTTGCGTTTAGAACAATACAAAGCCGTTGTCATAGTCATGTCGTCTTGCGGATTATCTATGATGATGGTCGCAGCGCTGTCGATACAGGCTCTGTCCATGTCTTCGTCTTTATTGAAAGAATGTACTTTCACAAAATCGATTTTAGAGGGCATGGGGTTTTCAATGTCGGCGCGGACGCACAGCACAATATCGGGGTTGTTAGCGCTGTTTCTTTTTTCTATGAGCAGGAGCTTTAACAATTGCATTGTGCGCTTACCATTCCACCCAATAATCAATACATGATTTTCTACATTTAAGGTGTTCAAACCCTTTGCTCCTTTTTGCCATTGTTTCCCAACCCAGTTGGCTATTCTGCCTAATAACAGGGCGAAAATACTTAAACCCACTGGAATAACATAGAGTGCTACTACCCATTTGCCTGCTTCTGAGCTAGGCGACATATCACCGTAACCAACCGTAGAAGCAGTTACTACTAACCAATATGCAAAATTGTGTGACTCTAGTAGGTCATACTCTCCGACTGCATAGAGCAACAGCCAGCATGAAGCCATATATAAAAAAGTGAAGGTTAAAATGACGTACCAGCGCATTTCGCTAAGGTAGCGAGCCATTATTCGTTTTGTTCTTATCCAGGCTGTCATATAACTTTAATCACGCACAATTTTATTAGTAATGGATTTAAGCACTAAACTTATCATAAATGAGCAACTTTTTGCGCTCAAAAAAGTACAAAGGATTAAAAAAAGAAAAACCCAGCAAAAAGCTGGGCTAAAAATGAAGACAATTTGGGAGGCGTCTAAATAATGAGCAGCAATAATAGTGGAATAGCGTATAATACGCGACCGCTAAAAGGTATCTTAACTGAGCTATAGGTATATTAAATTATACCCAAGTATTTAACGAGCAAAGACTTATATGAAAATAACTGATTTCGACTTTGAACTGCCCGAACATCTTATTGCGAAATACCCAGCGCAAAGCCGCACTGCGAGCAGAATGTTGCGTTTGAATGGCAACACGGGAGATATTGTTGATGGACATTTTACCGACATTTTAGAGCTGCTTGAGCCCGGTGACCTGCTCATTTTTAACAATACTCGCGTCATCCCGGCTAGGCTTTTTGGACAAAAAGCATCTGGTGGCAAGGTCGAAGTCATGCTAGAGCGTGTGCTGAGCGATAATACCGCCCTTGCGCATGTGCGAGCGAGTAAATCGCCGAAAGCGGGTAGCGTGTTAGAAATGGAAGGGGGCTTACAAATTGAGGTTTTAGGACGTCAGGACGCGCTTTTCCATATCAGTTTTAAAGGCGCTGAAAACGTGTTTGATTTGCTCGAAAAGCACGGCCATATGCCCCTGCCTCCATATATTGATCGCCCTGATGAGGAATCAGACAAAGAGCGGTATCAAACCGTTTATAACCAAAAACCGGGCGCCGTTGCTGCACCCACAGCCGGCCTGCATTTTGATCAAGCAATTCTAGATAAACTCGCCGAGAAAGGGGTGCATTCTGCTTTTGTCACCTTGCATGTTGGCGCAGGCACTTTTCAACCGGTAAGAGTAGAGAATATAGAAGATCACCACATGCACGCTGAGTACGCTGAGGTCGGTGAAGATGTGGTTGCAAAAATTCTTGAAACCAAGGCAGCAGGTAAGCGAGTCATCGCCGTAGGGACAACTTCTGTGCGCTCTGTAGAATCGGCTGCACATCAAAGCGAGAGCCAATTAATAGCGCCGTTTTTGTCTGACACCAGCATTTTTATCTATCCTGGCTTTAATTTCAAAGTGATAGATGCGATGGTGACTAATTTTCACTTGCCGCAATCAACATTAATGATGCTGATTAGCGCGTTTGCAGGTCGCGATGAAGTCATGAAAGCTTACGCAACGGCGATTGACAAAGAATATCGCTTTTTCAGCTATGGGGACGCCATGTTTATTGAGGCTAAAGCATAAGGCAGTGCTCAAGCTATAATTCACTTTAGAGTTCACCATGGCTTGCCAAATAGCGATAATAGCTGATGCCAATAGCCCACAGTTTTTGCTATACTCTTGCCCAATTTTTACTACTACAAATTTGGCGATTTGAAGTGCGCCATTTAATTGTTGTTTTTACTTAGAGTTTATAATGAAATTTAATTTACTTAACACTGATGGAATGGCCCGACGGGGACAGTTAGTGTTTGAACGCGGAGTCGTTGAAACCCCTGCGTTTATGCCAGTTGGTACTTATGGCACGGTTAAAGGTATGACGCCTGAAGAACTCACAGATACGGGCGCGCATATTTGCCTCGGAAATACCTTCCATTTGATGCTAAGACCGGGCACTGAAATTATTCGAGCTCACGGTGATTTGCACGACTTTATGCATTGGGATAAACCAATCCTCACCGACTCTGGTGGGTTTCAGGTGTTTTCTTTAGGCGATTTACGCAAAATCACAGAAGAGGGGGTGACTTTCCGCTCTCCGATTAATGGCGAAAAAATACTCCTCACTCCTGAAAAATCAATGCAGGTACAGCGTGACTTAGGTTCTGACATTGTCATGATTTTCGACGAGTGTACGCCATTTCCTGCGACTGAAAAAGAAGCACAGGTTTCAATGGAGCTTTCCCTACGCTGGGCAAAACGTAGTAAAGATGAACATGGCGACAATCCTTCTGCCCTATTTGGCATTATTCAAGGCGGTATGTACGAAAACTTGCGTGACATCTCCTTAGCTGGTTTAGAAGACATTGATTTCGATGGTTATGCCATAGGCGGTTTGTCGGTAGGTGAACCAAAAGACGATATGATGCGCATTGTTAAGCATACAGCGCCTAAAATTCCCGAGCATAAGCCGCGTTATTTAATGGGCGTGGGTAAGCCAGAGGATATTGTAGAGTCGGTTAGACGCGGCATTGATATGTTTGATTGCGTAATGCCAACCAGAAACGCGCGCAACGGACATTTGTTTGTAAGCGAGGGTATTGTCAAGATTCGCAATGCCAAGCACAAAACTGACACTGCTCCGCTTGACGAAAATTGTGACTGTTACACTTGTAAAAATTATTCTCGGTCATACTTACATCACTTAGACAAGTGCAACGAGATACTCGGAGCGCGCTTAAATACCATCCACAACTTGCGTTATTATCAAAGTGTGATGGAAGGTTTGCGGAATGCCATAAGCAACAATACTCTCGATCAGTTTGTTGCAGATTTTTACGAAAAAAAACAGATGGAAGTACCAGCGCTTTAAGGCTGCTTGTCATCAAATAAAATAAGTTTCAGAAGTGCTTAATAACAAGCTATTGGGCGCTTATTATAATAAAAACGATAACGAATTATCATTTAAGAAGGAAATACTATGAGCTTTTTCATTTCAACTGCACATGCTCAAGAAGCAGGCACAGCAGCACCAGGTTTTGGTTTTGAACCACTAATTATGCTAGCGGTGTTCGGTTTAATCTTCTATTTTTTACTCTATCGTCCGCAGGCAAAACGTGTAAAAGAGCACAAAAATCTTGTTAGCTCCTTAGGTAAAGGCGACGAGGTGCTTACTCAAGGCGGTGTGGTAGGAAAAATCACCAAAGTTGCAGATGATAAAGACTTTATTGAAATTGCATTAAATGAGACGAATCATATTATGGTGCAAAAGTCTGCAGTAAGCGCAGTGTTACCAAAAGGTACGCTCAAGTCTTTATAATCAATTATTAAAGCCGCATTTTTTCACATAAGAATGCGGCTTTTTAGGAAGTTATTGTGTTAAACCAAACTCCCATATGGAAATACGTGCTGGTGGTGTTTATGCTGGCACTCTGCAGTTTATATGCGCTACCTAACCTTTACGGTGAAGATCACGCTGTACAAATCTCATCTGGTCGCGACACAGTCGTCACGATGAACCTTGCCGCGGATGTAGAAGCATCACTTGAAAAAGCTAACATTCAAGTAAAAGCAGTAGAATTTGAAAACGAAAGAATTTTAGTTCGCTTGCCGGACTCAGATACTCAACTACTTGCCCGTGAAACCCTCGAAAAGAAACTTGGTGATGATTACTTCGTTGCCATGAACCTTGCACCAGACACTCCCGATTGGTTAGATGATTTGGGCGGTACGCCCATGAAGCTAGGTTTGGACTTGCGTGGTGGTGTTCACTTTATGATGGAAGTGGATATGAACAGCGCTATCGATGCCGCCGTGGGTGGTGTCGTAGACGAATTTAGAGACAGACTGCGTGAAGAAAAGATTCGTTACCGCAGTGTGCGTAAAGCTGGCGACTCTGTAGAGATTGTATTTAGAGATGCTGATGTGCTTGAGAGTGCGCAGTTTTTCTTGCGCAACAACTATAACGACATGACCATTGACGAGCGCGACTCTTTAACCTTAAGAGCGAATTTTACGGAAGCGCGCTTAACGCAAATTCGTGATTATGCGGTAAAACAAAATATCACCATTATTCGAAACCGAGTGAATCAACTCGGTGTGGCAGAACCTCTTGTTCAAAAACAAGGGCAAGACCGCATCGTGGTGCAACTGCCCGGTATTCAAGATACCGCTAAAGCCAAAGAAATTTTGAATGCCACGGCAACATTGAACTTCCGTTTAGTCGATAACGATGGCGATGTGCGTGATGCTATGAATGGGCGTGTTCCTGCCGGCTCCGAGTTATTGTTCAGACGTGACGGACAACCTGTATTGCTGAAAAAGCAAATCATGTTAGAAGGTAGTCATATCATCGATGCTTCAAACTCTATGGATGAAAATGGCTTTCCACAAGTAAACATTGATTTGGATGCTAAAGGTGGTACAAAAATCTCAAAAGTGAGCCGAGACAATATCGGTAAACCAATGGCAACCGTATTTATTGAGTTTAAAGCGACTGATGAGCGAGACGCTAACGGTAAGTTGATTTTTGAAAAATCCGAAGAAGTGATAAACGTTGCTACTATTCAAAGTCAGCTTGGTAATTCCTTCCGTATTACTGGTATCGACTCTGCTAGTGAGGCTAGAGATTTAGCGCTCTTGCTTCGCGCGGGTGCTTTGATTGCGCCAATACAAATTGTTGAAGAGCGCACGGTGGGCCCCAGCTTAGGTAAAGAAAATATTGAATTAGGTATGCAGGCTATTGTGTATGGTTTGGTTGCGGTACTTATTTTCATGCTTATTTATTATCAAGCCTTTGGTTTTGTAGCTAACGTAGCACTTATCACCAACGTTGTAATGATTGTCGGTATCATGTCGATGATACCTGGCGCCACTCTTACCTTGCCAGGCATGGCGGGTATTGTACTAACCGTTGGTATGGCGGTAGATGCAAACGTGCTTATTTTTGAGCGAATACGAGAAGAGCTTCGCGATGGTCGAAGTCCGCAGCAGGCGATTCACTTCGGATATGACAATGCATTTTCTACCATATTGGATGCGAATATTACCACCTTCATTGTGGGCATGATTTTGTTTGCTGTGGGTACGGGGCCAATAAAAGGCTTTTCGATAACGCTAATGATTGGAATTTTAACGTCCATGTTTACGGCGATAATTGTGACTCGAGTGGTTGTTAACCTCATTTGGGGTGGCAAGCGCATATCGAAGTTAGCGATTTAAGGAGCGAACATAATGCAAATACAAATACTTAAGCTCGAAAACACCGTTAATTTCATGAAGTTTCGCTTCCCAGCTATGATATTTTCAAGCTTGCTGATTGTCGCTTCAATTGCTTCATTGGCGGTTAATCAATTAAATTGGGGCCTCGACTTTACTGGTGGTACCGTTATTCAGGTTAACTATCCAGACGGCGCTAACTTGGAGCTAGTGCGAGACGAATTAAGCGCGGCAAACTTTCCTGATGCCGTGGTACAAAACTTCGGTAGTAGTCAGGAAGTATTAATCCGTGTGGCTCCAAGAGATGACGTAAAAGCAGAAGCAATTGGTGACATGGTGCTAGCTGCGCTGAAAGAGGGGTCATCAAACGTTGAGATGCAGCGCATTGAGTTTGTTGGTCCTAACGTAGGTGAGGAGCTTACTGAGCAAGGTGGCCTTGCTATGCTTGTCGCACTAATTTGTATCTTAATATACGTTGCTATGCGTTTTGAGTACCGTTTTGCACTGGGCTCGGTAGGCGCGCTTGCGCATGATGTTATCTTGACCCTTGGTTTGTTCAGCTTTTTGCAACTGGAATTTGATTTAACAGTACTTGCGGCTTTGTTAGCGGTAATTGGTTACTCCCTCAACGATACTATTGTGGTGAGTGATCGAATTAGAGAAAACTTCAGAAAGGTACGCAAAGGCGAGCCAGATGAAATTATCAATATATCACTGACGCAAACGCTAAACCGAACTATCGTAACGTCACTCACCACGATTTTGGTGTTAGTTGCACTATTTTATAAGGGCGGTGCGCTAATTCATGGATTTGCGACAGCTCTTTTATTTGGTGTCTTTATTGGAACTTACTCGTCTGTTTACATTGCATCGTCGGTTGCTCTGTTTTTAGGTGTAAGTAAAGAAGACTTAATGCCACCAGAGATTGAGAAAGAAGGTGAAGATTTAGAGCCGCTATAGCGGCTCTTTTTATATAAATAAAGTAAAAGCTTGATGGCTTGTCACAAATTATTATTAATTTGCTCGATTAAGGCCTCTGCCTGCAGGTTCTTTTTGTTAACAACGAAGTGCGTCGTTACGGATAACATTTGATGTTCTGTATATTGAGCGTCAAAACCAAAGTTACTAGCATCCTTGAATAACTGGTTTTTGTAGTAATCAAAGGGCATTTTGTAACTTACAAGTGCATCTGTCCCACCTCGCAGAAAGGTGACGACGGCTTCTTTGCTATTTGCTTGGTCTATGATCTTATATCCGGAGTTTTCTAACTCTTGTCTCACGCCGTCATAATTAAATTGACGAATGGCCGAGACGGTTGATATTTCTCGATCTTTTCTTGAATAGAGCATGATTTCCAGAGTGCGCGCCGGTTTATCCGAAAAATAAACATCCTTGCTTAGACCCTCTGTACTCTTGATGTTAATTGTAATATCGATTTTTCCATTCTCAAAGTCGCGATAGATTCTGGCCGGAGTAGTGCAATAGATATTGAGTAAGTAGGATTCAGCGGGTAAAACTGAGCGTATTGTTTCAATTGTAGGTCCAAAGCAATTTCCCTTTTCGTCTTGCTGAATGTAAGGAGGGAAAACAATTAAACCGATGTTTAGCCTTTGATTTTCTATAACTTTACTACTTAAGTTGTTTTGGCTAAATGCGGGTTTTGACACCAGAATTATATAAATGCAGAATATTGCTGAAAGCACTGCCCCCCTGATTTTGTTGCGCGAGTTAGACATGTACATCTTCTTTACTTCTATTTTTTAACACCTCTTTAACATAGCCTTATTTTTGCAAAATATAAACTTAGAAAGTAAAAAACTGTTTCGTTTATCGTTTAAATCGTCGAATTTAAGGCCGTCACAAAGAAACTTTTCCTGCATCACACTGTATATAAAATAAGAAGCAAACAAAGGTTTTGGCAGGAGAAAGTATGGACTTATCAAAGTTGGTTGGGGGCTTAAGTAAATCGGGCGCACTCAGTGGGTTTATGGGGGGCGTTGCTGGAGGTGGCCTAACGAGTATGATTGCTAGTAAAAAAGGCCGCAAAGTTGGAAAAAGTGCGCTTAAAGTAGGTGCACTTGCTGCGGTAGGTGGTATTGCTTGGAAGGCTTACAAAAGTTACTCCGCGAATAACTCTACACAGGCACACAGTCCGCATGCGGGGCAAAGTGCGCAGTCGATGCACGACTCACAATATACGCCACAAGCGCAAACACAAAATCAAGGCCAAACATATAATGCGTCTGGTCAGTTTGCTTCTCATCAGAGCCCCGCGCAATTTGATTTTAGGCCAGCAGCACTGCCACAGAAGGCATTTGAAGAAGTGGTTGAACAAGATAACGAGCAGGGTCAAATGTTACTGATGAGAGCAATGATTGCCGCAGCATACGCTGATGGTCATATTGACGAGGCAGAGCGTCAGCGCATTTTTGCTCAAGTAGAAAGTATGGATTTAAGTGTGCATGAAAAGGCAATGTTGTTTGATGAGCTGCGCAAACCTTTGAGTTTACCTGAATTGGTAGCACAGGTACCAAATGCGCAATCTGGTATTGAGGTATATGCAGCAAGTGCAAGCGCTATCGATGCCTCGCAAGCGCAATCTCAAGACTTTTTGAACCAATTGTCACAACAACTGTGTATACCTAGAGAGCTGGTTCAAAGCATTCATCAGCAACTTTCACAGTATTAGCACAACTCGTATTTACAACGCTTAACTAACACAGGGTAAAATTATGAAATCGATAAAAATTTCTTTGATAGCAATGACCTTAGTACTCGCCAGTTGTGTATCTTGGGTGTTTGCAAAAAGTCCCTTTAACGATATGCCAGAAGGCAAATATGCATTGGACCTATCGCACGCTAGTGTTGTTTGGAAGGTGTCTCACTTAGGTTTGTCTGACTACGTTGCGCGCTTCGCAAACTTTGATGCAAACATCGAATTTGACCCTAAAAACATTGAAAACAGTGTGGTCACAGCAAGCATTGACCCAACATCAATACAAACGGCTTACCCAAACGCCGCTGAAAAAGACTTCAACCAAATTTTGGCCACAGACGAAAAGTGGTTCAATGCAGGTAAATTTGCCTCCATTGATTTTGCCTCAAACAAGATTGAGATGACCGGCGAAAATACCGCTATTATGCAGGGCGAGTTGACCTTCTTAGGTACAACCCTGCCAGTTAGTATGGATGTGACCTTTAACGGAGCGATGCAGCGTCAGCCATTTTCAGGCAAGCCTACCATGGGCTTCTCTGCGGTAACTACTATCGAACGCTCTAAGTGGGGCATGACGCAATATGTGCCAAATATCGGTGACTCGGTGGAGGTCATGATTGAAGGTGAGTTTTTCAAAGCAGATTAGAACGATATGAGCAAGATCCATAGCTATCCTGTGCATCGTTATCATAGCCTGAGTATTGCACTGCACTGGTTGATTGCGCTAGGTTTATTATTCATGTTGGCTAGCGGCCTTTACATGGTGAATGGCGAAATGTCTAAAGCTGAGCAATATAAGCTGTTTCAGGTGCATAAAGCGGCAGGCGTTGTCATGCTATGGGCAATTATACTGAGAGTTCTTACGCGTTGGCTGACAAAGCAACCAGAGTTTCCTAACGCTATGAGCAGTGGTGAAAAGATGCGAGCAAAACTGGGTCATGTCCTGCTTTATTCAGCGCTTATTGCTATGCCTCTCACGGGCTGGTTAATGGTGTCAGCTAGCCCGTTTGGACTGCCAACGTTTGTATTCGTTGATTGGATAAAATGGCCGCATATTCCATTTGTAGAGCGTAATAAAAGCATCGAAACTATTGCTAGGAATACGCATTGGATTATTGCTACGAGTCTAGTCGTATTAATCTTCGGTCATATTGGCGCATTAATTATGCACAAAAAGAAACAAGGTTTGTCATTGTTAAAACGTATGTGGTGGAGCAAAGCAGATTGAAAACAATAAAGTTAGTTTTGGTGTGGTTATGTTTAATTGTTAGTGTAGGTGTGCATGCCGAGTATAAAGTGAGTCAGCAGAACGCGAGCGTAACATTTAGCGGTGAACATGCAGGCATGAAGTTCAATGGAGCTTTCGAAAATTGGAGTGCCGATGTTGCCTTACCGGATGCTCAAAACCAAAGCGGCGAGGCGAAGATTGAAGCCGAGTTTGACCTAAGTTCCGCAAAGACCGGTGATATGGTTTATGACGAAACGTTGCCAGAAGGAGATTGGTTCGACGTCAAAAATCATCCTACGGGTAGCTTTGTTAGCAACTCAATTACGCCAAGCGACAATGGCTATGCGGTTGAGGGAATCCTTACTTTACGAGGTAAGGGAGTGCCTAGTAACTTTACGTTAGTTAAAAACAACGGGCGTTTAGTTGCTTCTGTGCCGATTAACCGTATCGCCTATGATATAGGCTTAGACTCCGATCCCGATGCCGAATGGGTGAGTGAAATTATTGAGTTAAAGATTGATATCCCAGATAGTTAATTGGCGAAAATCCTAGCAAGTTAGCTATATTGCTAACTTGCCAGCGCAATCAATAGACCCTAGCCTTTAAGCTGTTTGACGATATGCTGTACAACGCGAGGGTTGCCTGCGACTAAACCATTTGCACTGCCTGCTTGTTTAAGCTCAGCATAAAGAGGGTCGTTGTTGCCAGCGTAGTCGGTGATCAAACCACCTGCCTCTTTAACTAACAATTCACCGGCTGCCATATCCCAAGACTTAAGGCCTTTTTCCCAGTATCCGTCATAGCGACCGGCGGCGACGTAGGCTAAGTCAAGTGCGGCAGAGCCAGAGCGTCTAACATCGCCCACTTCAGAGAAGATGCGATTGAACTGCTTTAAAGACTCATCTAATCGGCTCTTGTCTCTGAATGGAAAAGCAGTAGCGAGAATGGTGCTCGACAAATCTTTAGATTTGTTCGCGCGAATACGGTAACCATTTAGCTGGCTTCCTGCACCTTTACTGGCAACAAACAATTCACCTCTAATAGGGTCAAACACAACTGCTTGGTCTAACTTTCCTTTGTGTAATAAAGCAATGCTTACTGCAAAGTGCGGAATGCCTTTTATGAAGTTGGTAGTGCCGTCGAGAGGGTCTATTACCCACGTGAAATCGGGATTGTTACTGATATTGCTACCTTCTTCTCCAATGAAAGAATGATCAGGATAGGCTTCTTGGATTTTGCTGATGATTGCAAACTCAGCTTCTTTGTCGATTTTGGTAACAAAATCGTTAAGTCCTTTTTGTTCGATGTTGAGGTCGTCACGATTTTCGAAACCGCGAGCGATGATTGAGCCGGCTGAGCGTGCTGCGCGCACGGCAATATTGAGCATAGGATGCATAGAGTCCACCAAATAAAAAAGACAAATTGTGA
>CAYQMI010000019.1:12502-43795 GCA_964418575.1 uncultured Glaciecola sp. | reverse complement strand
TATCGTTATATTCGCCTCACAAACCATGTCATTCCTGCCTCCGCGTCATTCCTGCCTCCGCGTCATTCCTGCGAAGGCAGGAAACTCCCAAATGTTGCTGTAATGCTCAAATCTGCAGCCTTTAAGGGTGCTAGTTGTTGTATTAGGAGATTACCGCCTCCGCGGCAATGACAGTAAGTTGCTTAAGCGATCAGCATTACACCTGCGTGGGAATGACGAGGGTGGGTTAGTAAAGTAAGGGTTTATTAAAAGACCCTGTACAAAAACGCAGGATAGTATTTGTACAGCCAAAGTTTATAATGCTTGTCCGTTATCAAATAGTAGGTGCATATGCATCAGCTTGAGTTTTTCGACATTCCGAGTCCTTGCATTGGCGTGTGTGAGTCAGGGCCGCGTGGGTATTGTGTGGGATGTTTTAGGAGTCGAGAAGAGCGCTTACACTGGCTGTCGGTAGATGACAGTACTAAACGAATTATTGTTCAAGCCTGCACTCGTCGAAAACGAGCCTACCTTGCACGAAAAAACAAAAAAGCAGAAAGCGAGACGCATTTTAATCAAGGTAGCTTATTTTAAGTATTGTTACTTTGTTAACCGATGCTAATAGCAAGAAGTTTTAGGTATTATGAGTTAACTTTAGGTATTAAAGACGCAACTTAGCCAAACGCCTTTATCAGGTAAACTTCAGTATCTCCGGTTAAAATTGAGTTGCCTAATGTCTATTGCACCACTTGTTAAATTTGCGTCTAAGTCTTTTACTTTGCCCAGCACTTGCGTGCGTTTGCGCGGCATATTAGACGACCCAGCCTGTGATATAGACGATATGGCGAAGGTTATGTCTTTAGATCCATCCTTAAGTGCAAAGGTGCTGAAACTGGCAAATAGCGCTCTTTTTCGTTTTCCTTCTCAGGTTTCTTCAGTGCCTAAAGCATTGAGCATCATTGGCGGGGAAGCGGCATATAATATATCGATGGCAGAAACTGCAAATTTAGCCTTTAAATCCTTTTCATCATCACAAATTGATTTTGATGAGTTTTGGTATAAAGCTGTGCTTAATGGACTTGTAGCCAAAGCACTTGCGCAGCAAAAGCAAATTAGAGGCAGCGAGCGCTTTTTTGTTCTCGGTATTTTACAGAACCTAAGTGAGCTTGTTTGCGCAACCAGGCTACCTGAAAAGTACGCTATGTATCGAGAAGTACAAGCAGAGCAACTCCCCCTTAAAGCACAAAAAGAAGTGTTTGGATTTACCTTCTCTAAATGCAGTGGCTTAATACTCGAATCTTGGCAGTTACCCGACGCTCTGAGCGCGCCACTCAAATCATTAGACTTATGTGATATCGTAAACCAAGGTTTTGATGCAAGTCTGCTTTACGTGGCGCAAGCGATGTCTTATCTAGAAGAAGGATATGTTATCCGCAAACATCCACACGTCGATCTTAGGCCAATGGAGGAAATTGGATTAAAAGAGGACGATTATGATATTATCATGGAGTTCGCACTTGCAGAGTCGCTCAAAATTGCTGCTAGCCTAAAATAAAAGCTAAGCAAACCTTTTGCACTCATAAAATTTAAAATACAAAGCAGGCGCGAACTTCAGTTTAATCAAGAATTTCGCGCTAAAATGAAAATAATAATAAGTCTACTACTGCTACTGTTCACCGTATCGGCATCTGCTGACTATAACGCGCGCCTCCAACAAAAAGCTTCAGACTTTTTTAAGAACCCCAGCAGTAAGCGTAATCTTATCAAATTATTAAATTCCCACAGTATTGAAATACACAACGATGAGCCCGAGGAGTATCCATCTTTCGAATTAGACGGCGAGTTTGGTGTGTTGATGACTACCGGCAATACCAATAGCCGCATGTTAAAGCTAGCTCTCGAATCAGATCATGAATTTGAGAGTTGGAGTAATCAATATTTCATGCAGATATTGCGTCATCAAAGCAAAGTTGATGGCAATGAAGATATCGACGAAAACCGCCTTCAATTGTCATCTCAATTTGATTACAAATTACTTAATCCTGAGCATCGCTTATTCGCGTATGCCGAATACGACGATAACCAGTTTTTGAAGCTGCGTCACCAAGTTACAGGTGTTGTGGGTTGGAGCCATGTAATGTGGAAAGAGGATAATACCGAATTACGCTACAGCTTAGGGCCTGGATATGCGCGTTCAGAGCAAGAAGATACGGAATTAATCATTAATGAAATGATTGTAAGAGCGACTGCAAATTATGCTTATCGATTTGATAACAACGCAAGATTTCGTCAAACCATCACCGCTGAAATTGGCGAGATGAATAACAAAGCCAAATCACAAACTTCGGTAAGTGCAAAAATTTACGAGCGACTCGCGATGAAATTCAGCTTTGAAATGTCATTAGATGAAAATGTGTCGCGGAATGTCGACACTTTTACCACGCAGACCAGTGTTTCTATGGTCTACAACTTTTTTTGATTGGATTCTCTGGTCAATTTGTATACCATACGCGCCAAGTTATTTCGTTGCTAAACTTTCTCGCATTTAGCTTTACCAATCACTCATTAAATAAATGGATGCTTAAATGAATATTAAATCTCTTTCCATCGCCGTATTGCTCGGCCTGGCTTCTTCCGCTGTTGTTGCTCAAGAAGAAGAGAAAAAATCTTTTACATTGGACGGTGAGTTCGGTTTTATTGTCACAACGGGTAACACTGAAACCACATCAGTAGCGGTAGGTTTAAATGCCACCCAAGAATTAGACGGATGGAGCAATGTCTATTTAATTGAAGGACTATATAAAAGCGATACTGTAGAAGTAAATGGCGAAGACGTAGACCGAACTACTGAACAAAAATTCTTTGCTTCTGCTCAGGGTAACTACAAACTAGAAAACCCAAATCATCGTTTATTCGGCTTCGCATCATACGAAGACAACCGATTTGGAGCGTTTAAATATCAAGGCACACTAGCAGCGGGTTGGAACCAATTAGTATGGGAAGACGATGTTACCTCTTTCGATTACAGTATTGGTCCTGGTTATACGTTTGCTGAAGAGCAAAATGGCGAAAGTGCCGACGGATTTATTGTACGTGGTGCGATGAACTACAACTGGAATATCTCAGAAACTGCTCGTTTTACGCAAACGCTGTCGACTGAGTATGGTTCTAACAATACAAAATCGAGAGCTGAAAGCGCCTTAACCGCACAAATAGCCGGTGGTTTATCTCTTAAAGTTTCCATTAAATTCGATCACAACAGCAACGTAAGTGACGGAAGAGAGAAACTTGACACCGAAACGGCTGCGACGTTGGTTTATAGCTTCTTTTAGAGGTTGAAGAAAAAGCGGGAAAAGGGAAAAAGAAAAAAGGGGGTCAGTGTTAATTAATTTTAATTAACACTGACCCCCTTTTTTCTTTTTCCCTTTTCCCCATCACCAATGCAACATCCTAGTCTTAATCGTACCCTCAATTTGCGCTAAATGCTCAAAGGCTTCGTCGGCGTTTTCGGCATCTACATCTACCACTACATAACCAATCTCTTCATTTGTTTGTAAGTATTGAGCCGCAATGTTTATGCCTTTGCTGGCAAAGGTTTGGTTAATTTGGGTAAGTACGCCTGGGCGGTTGCTGTGAATGTGTAGCAAGCGTGAGCGGTCAACATGGGCAGGTAAGGACACTTCAGGGAAGTTCACTGCTGAGAGGGTTGAGCCATTGTCAGAGTATTTAATTAATTTCCCCGCAACCTCAATACCGATGTTCTGCTGAGCTTCTTGCGTGCTGCCGCCAACGTGAGGCGTTAGAATAACGTTATCGTATTTGCGCAATGGTGATTCAAACTCTTCGCTGTTCGATTTAGGCTCTATTGGGAATACATCAATGGCTGCACCGTTAAGCTTGCCGCTGTCGAGCGCATCACATAGAGCGTCGATATCAATTACGGTGCCGCGAGCGGCGTTGATTAATATGGCGCCTTGCTTCATTTCGTCAAGCTCAGCTTTGCCAATCATGTTTTGCGTGTGGGTGGTTTCAGGTACGTGTAAGCTCACTACGTCTGAGGTATTTAGCAGCTTTTTAAGTGTTTTTACCTGCATTGAGTTGCCCAGTACAAGCTTGTCTTCAATATCGTAAAACTGCACGCGCATGCCTAAGTGTTCAGCCAATATGCTTAACTGCGTACCAATGTGCCCATATCCAATAATGCCGAGCGTTTTGCCGCGGGCCTCGTATGAGTCAACCGCACTTTTTTCCCATTCACCGCGATGCGCTTTAGCATTTTTTTGCGGAATACCGCGCAGCAGTACTATTAGCTGACCAAGTACTAACTCAGCCACAGAGCGCGTGTTTGAAAAGGGGGCGTTGAATACCGGAATGCCTTTTACCAAATGCGCTTTTAAATCAACCTGATTAGTGCCAATGCAAAAGCAGCCTACGGCAACCAACTTGTTGGCATGTTCAAGCACGCTTTCAGTGAGCTGAGTGCGAGAGCGAATGCCCACAAAATGTGCGTCTTTGATTTTTTCAATTAACTCTTCTTCAGGCAAAGAGGTTTTAAGTGACTCAATATTGGTATAGCCAGCATTTTCAAAGGTTTCAAGAGCGCTGTTGTGCAGCCCTTCTAACAGCAGAATTTTGATTTTTTCTTTGGCTAACGATTTTTTGCTCATAGTTTTTCACTCACCATCACTTATTAATCCATCCCTGCTTGCGATTGCCGCAATAGAAGAGGTATTTTGATTGCTAATTTGGATATTGATTTAAAAGACATCTAGACGTCTATTTGGTATCACGGACGATAGCAAATTTTGTGCGCTAGGCAAAGCAGAAATTACTCTTTAATTTGCACGCCGTCATCATTGCCAATAATCACGATATCTGCGCCGCGTTCTGCAAAAATACCGTTGGTGACAACTCCTACAATTTGGTTAAGAGATGACTCAAGTTCCACAGGATTGAGTATTTTTAAATTATGCACATCGAGTATTACATTGCCGTTATCGGTTACAACGCCTTGGCGATATTCGGGATCTCCGCCTAACTTTACAATTTGACGTGCAACATACGAGCGGGCGAGGGGGATAACTTCAATAGGGAGAGGAAATTTTCCTAGCATGGGCACGGTTTTAGTGTCGTCGATGATGCAAATGAATTTTTTCGCAACCGCCGCTACAATTTTCTCGCGCGTAAGGGCTGCGCCACCGCCTTTTATCATGTGCTTGTGTTCGGTGATCTCATCTGCACCGTCTACATAAATATCAAAGCTGCCTACCTCGTTTAAGTCAAATACCTCTATGCCGTGCTTTTTTAAGCGTTCGGTAGAAGCATCGGAGCTTGAAACGGCACCCTTTATTTCATCTGCTTTTGTTGCCAAGGCATCTATAAAATAGTTTACGGTAGAACCAGTGCCTACACCAACGATTGTGTCTGGTTTAACATAGGCTATCGCTGCTTGTGCTGCAGCTTGCTTCTTCTGGTCTTGGCTTAACTTACTCACTGATTGCTCCTTTGGCATTGCAAACATACATCTGGCTTGGGGTTAGAATATAGGGTAGTGGAATATCCCACGCTTGGGTAGGTAAAGTCAGAGTTTTTTGGATATCTAAAGCTAAGCCAATAATGCGCACAGTGCTGTGGGGATCATTAATTAGGCTGACCAAGGTTCGGTCAAAAAATCCACCGCCCATACCCAAGCGATTGCCATCTTCATCAAAGGCCACTAAAGGCGTAAATAAAATATCCAGTTCCCTGGTGGGGCAAATTGCCGTGCAGTCGAGTTTAGGCTCTAAAATACCAAAATGGTTTGCCCGCATGTGGGTGTTTTTATCGTATTTTAAAAACAGCAGGTGTCCGTCGGCAAAAGGGTGTAATACCGGCAGGTACACCTCAATATTTTTATTCCATAAATGCTGTATTAACAGCCCGGTATCGAGCTCGCCGTCGTTAGTCATGTATATCGCAACGCGTTTGCAGCTTTTAAATAAGCTGTGCTTTTCGCATTGTGCTACAAGTTGTTCTGCGGCTTTTTTTTGTTCAGATGCTGAAAGCGACTTTCGCCGCTCTCTAAATGTCTGCCTTAGCGTGTTGCGTAAGGCAGTGGTTTGCATGTCGTCTTGACTAGTTTCCATATACGTCAATAAAAAGCTGAGTTAAGCGGGGATGGTCCACCGCCGTTGCAACTTTTATCAATGGAGTTTGTAGCCAAAATTCGCTAGTGGTTGAGCCTACTGGTGCAAAGCTGGTTTGCCCTCTATGCAGAGGATCGGTACCAATGCGAATATGGCCTTCAGTCATTGTAAATAAGCTTTCATCCAGCATATACGCTAGTGGGAATGCATCATGAAAATAACAGACTGGGTCGTCTTTTCCTTGTGAGTAAAACTCAGTATAAAATTCTGCCGTTTTCTTTACAAAGCCACCTAATTTAGGGTTTTGCTGAGCCAGTTTTGAAGTAAAGTCGGGTGCAAAAGGTAAGTCATACGTTACATCTAAACCAAACATATTGATCTGCCAAGGTGCTGCAAATACAATTTCAGCAGCGTAAGCATCATTCCAGATATTCGCCTCTGCTACGGGGGTAACATTGCCCGGTACAAGAGCAGCTCCACCCATAATGTTCACCGCTTTAATTAACTCAGGTAGCTTTGGCTCTAGTCTTAATGCTAAGGCTAAATTACCCAGCGGACCTACCGCGACTAAAGTGATTTCACCTGGGTATTTACGCGCCATATCTACAATAAACTGCGCCGAGCTGCGTTCATCTAATTTGCCCTTTGGTGCAGGGTGATTGATGTTACCCAGGCCGTCATCGCCATGTACAAAATACGCATAGCTAGATTCAGGACCAACGTGAGGCATGCCCACGCCTTTGCAAACCGGAATATCAAGCTCTGCAAGCTCTACTAAGCTAAGCGCATTTTGCGCTGACATTTCAGCAGGTACATTGCCAAAAACAGTCGTTAGGCCAAGCACCTCAATTTCGGGTGATTGAAATGCAAAAAAGATTGCCATGGTATCGTCGATACCCGGGTCGGTATCCAAAATTATTTTTTGAGTCATAAGTCGCTTTAAATCTTGTCCATTTATCAATGATTACTTAAAAAAGCATGCACTTCTTCAAGCGTGGGTACGGAGGGTGCTGCGCCCTTGCGGGTAACGCTAATAGCCGAGGCCGCGCATGCTAGTGTGAGGGCTTGTCTAATATCTTGTCCTTCGGCGAAATGAGCTAAGAAAAACCCAATAAAGGTATCGCCAGCAGCGGTTGTATCTACCGCCTCTACACTAAAGGCATTTACGCTAATGTTTTGGTCTTTATGCAGGTAACACACGCCCTGCTTACCAAGGGTTAATACTATCTTTAAGTCTTGAGCCAGTTCTACCAGTGCTTGTTTAGCTTGCTCAATGCTTGAAGTTGCCGTTAGCTGCATAGCCTCTACCTCGTTTACTATGAGTAAGCCGAGCTTATTGAGTGGCAGGTTTTTAATATCATCGGTCATTGGGGCAGGGTTAAATGCAACAGGGATGCCCGCAGCGTGAGCTAATTCGATAATCGTGCCAATTTCGTTGGTTTCGTTTTGCAGCAATACCCAGTCGTTGCTGGTTGCTTGCTGCAAGACTTTGCTTATTTTTTTTGTATCGAGCAGATGATTGGCGCCGGGGAATAAAATAATGGCGTTTTCACCTTCGTCGGTGACCTGAATAATGGCGTGCCCAGACGCAATATTGTTTTGCTGACTAACAAACTGCATATCTACTTTTGCATCGAGCATTGGGTCTAGCATGCTTGCGTCATTACTATGCACACTGCCTACATGAAAGGTTTTAATACCGGCTTTTGCACATGCCACCGACTGGTTGGCGCCCTTGCCACCTAAAATAGCTTGATAGGCTTTAGATGAAAGCGTTTCACCAGGCGCAACAAAATGACTTACCTGATAAACATGATCGATGTTAATTGAGCCAAAATTAAAAACAGCCATAGCTTTTCCGTTTGTATTGATACCGCGTCTTTGCGGTCCCGTTTATAGTGCTCGATATAGGCAGACACAGCTTTTTATCACATTGGCGCTTATGTCGCGCATGTTATCAAGCAATATCTACATCAATTAATTATTCAATGGGTATTGAACAAGCTTGGGAGCCACCCAAAATGCCGCTGTATGCTTTTCGCCCGTGTGCCGATAGGACACGGTGGAGGTATTATCGTTACCGTAGGCTTCTCGGTACAAGCCGAGCCTGCACAATAGTAACGGAGGCAACCCCCTGGGTTTTAAGCATCGGCCAGGAACATGAAGCATACTGGCAAACATTTCAGGAAGCATGGTTTTTTACCTCGGTCTAAAACGTCAACCGAGCAGAGAATGGTAACGCAAACCGGCCTAACTTAAAAGCAAAGTAGGATCTGATTACATTAATTATATGTTACGAAGCTTTTCGTAATCTTGGGGCTTGTTGATATTCGATAAATCTACTTGTTCAGAATCTATAAGGATTGCGTTTAATTTTTGAGTCATTGTATAAAGTGATAAATCTCTTGCGCTTGAGTAAGTATTTATAATCTCTTCTATTACCTCATGATAGCTACTGGCGTGGTGCAAAAAACAAGGCAAGGGTGAACCTTTGAATGTTGTGCATCTGGCGTGTTCTTGTGCAATCTTGATAAGCTGCAAACAATCACTCGGCTGCAGCATTGGCATATCGATTGGTAGCACTAACAATGATTCTTTTGTGCGTTTAGATGCAGCGTGAATGCCAGCAATTGGGCCAATATCTTGAACAATATCTTGTATGCCACCTTCAATGTCATTGCCGCTAATAAAAATGTTTGAGGGCGTCAGTTGTTTAAGCAAATTTAAAGTGCAATTCAGTAAGGTACTGCCTTTATACATTAAATTTCGCTTATCCATCCCCATTCTAGAAGACTTGCCTCCAGCTAAAATAAGTGCGCTGTATGCGTCATGCATATTCAATACTTTCCCTGAGCTAAGGTACATTGATATTAAGCATTTGAGTGGAGTTTGCCAATAGCTTATGCAGCCAACAAAAAGGGAAATTTGCTCAGCAAACGCGCAAATACGCTCTTGATTGGTGCAGGGTTTTTCTCAGATTGAGATGCTTTGAAATTAAGTTGTTGTTTTATAAAGGTATAAAGCGATGGCACTATAATTGTATGCATATGCTTAGACTAAACAAATTCATATTTGATTTTTCTTCCCAAAGCAGGGGAGTTAAATCTAGGCAAAGATGCCCACGTGTACTTCGGTACACGTGGGTTTTTTTTTGCCAAACAACATGTAAACAGCAAACAAAGAGGCAGTTATGAACAGTGAAATAGTGCGTAGCGATATTTTGGTTATTGGCAACGGCATGGTGGGCCACCATTTTGTAGAGCAATTGCGCGCCCAGAACAAAGCGCTGAGCATACGCGTGCTTTGCGGCGAAGCCAATTTAGCCTACGATCGTGTTCACCTGTCCGAATTTTTTCAAGGTAAAAGTGCAGACGATCTATCTCTCACCAGCGAAGCTTTTTATCAGCAACTGAATATCCAAGTTGAGCTAAACGCTTGGGTAGAGCAGATTGATAAACAAAACAAAAGTGTTACCACAAAAGCTGGCCGCACCTATGGCTATCAAAAGCTTGTCATGGCGACTGGCTCTTATCCTTTTGTACCGCCAATTCCAGGAAATGACCAAGAGCATTGTTTGGTATACCGCACAATAGAAGACCTATACGCCATAGAAGCCTCAGCCAAGCTCAGTAAAACTGGCGTGGTAGTAGGGGGTGGTTTATTAGGGCTTGAAGCTGCCAATGCATTAAAAGAAGCTGGACTCGAAACTCATGTTGTTGAATTTGCTCCGCAGCTTATGGCCGTGCAGCTCGACGCCGCAGGCTCTGCAGTGCTCAAAGACAAAATAGCAGATTTAGGCGTTCACGTTCACTGCGATAAAGCCACTACAGAAATTGTAAAGGGTGAAAAAAGCCGCTACCGCATGATTTTTGCCGATGGTTCACACCTTGAAACTGACATGATCTTGTTTTCTGCCGGTATTCGCCCATCCGATAGTTTAGCCAAACAATTTGATATTGCCGTTGGAGAACGAGGCGGTATTGTAATTGATGATAATTGCATTACCTCAGAAAAAGATATTTACGCAGTTGGTGAATGCGCACTTTGGCAAAATCGCATTTTTGGTTTGGTTGCTCCCGGATACACCATGGCGAGAGCCGCAGTGTCGCATATTTTAGGCAAAGAGGAGCGGTTTACTGGTGCAGATATGAGCACAAAACTTAAGTTAATGGGCCTGGAGGTTGGTTCCATTGGCGATGCTCATGCAAAAACCTCCGGTGCACAAGTCTACACCTACGAAAACCAGCCAAAGGGCATCTACAAAAAAATGGTAATAGAGCCTACACAGAACAAGTTGATTGGCGCCGTTTTAGTGGGAGACACATCTGACTACGACACCTTATTACAATATGCGCTTAACGCGATAGATTTGCCAGAATATCCAGAGAGTTTAATTTTGCCAAGTGCGGGTGAAAGCACCCAGCTTGGTGCTGATGCATTACCCGATGCCGCAACAATATGTTCTTGCCACAATGTTAGCAAGGGTGATGTGGTTGCATCTATTGAAAGCGGAAACTGCACCTTGGGTGAGGTAAAAACTTGTACTAAGGCAAGTTCAGGTTGCGGCGGCTGTGCTTCTCTTCTTAAAAACGTGGTTGACACAGAGCTTGCTAAACGGGGTGTTGCGGTAAAATCTGATATTTGCGAGCATTTTGCATATTCACGCCAAGCACTTTTTCACATCATTCAGGTTGAACAAATCAAAGACTTCCCTAGCTTGCTTAAAAAACATGGCAAGGGTTTGGGATGCGATGTTTGTAAACCAGCGGCAGGCTCAATATTTGCCTCTTTGTACAACGATTTTGTGTTGGCCGAGCAGCACGTAGGTTTACAAGATACCAACGATACGTTTTTGGCTAACATGCAAAAAGACGGCACATACTCGGTGGTTCCTCGCGTTCCAGCAGGCGAAATCACTCCCGATCAGCTTATGCTACTCGGTAAAGTCGCCAAAGATTATGGTCTCTACACAAAGGTTACCGGTGGACAGCGTATCGATTTATTTGGCGCTAGCGTGCAAGACTTGCCCGATATCTGGTCGGCTCTGATTGACGGTGGTTTTGAAACAGGACATGCCTATGCCAAAGGCCTACGTACCGTAAAGTCTTGTGTTGGAAGCACTTGGTGTCGTTATGGTGTGCAAGATTCAGTTGGGGCGGCAATTGATATCGAGAACCGTTACAAAGGCTTGCGTTCTCCGCACAAATTAAAAATGGCGGTATCAGGCTGTACCCGCGAGTGCGCAGAGGCGCAAAGTAAAGACATCGGTATTATCGCTACAGAGAAAGGTTACAACTTATATGTGTGTGGCAATGGCGGCATGAAGCCGCGACATGCCGATTTATTTGCCACCGACCTCGATTACCAAAGCCTAGTAACTTATATCGACCGCATTCTATCGTTTTATGTCAAAACGGCGGACCGCCTGCAGCGCACATCGGTGTGGATGGATAATATGGAAGGTGGCCTAGCATATTTACAAGATGTGATTATAAACGATGCGCTTGGCATTAATCAGTCTCTTGAGGAACACATGCAAAGCGTTGTGGATACCTATCAATGCGAATGGAAGAGCGTGGTGCAATCCCCATCAGCCCGCAAGCGTTTTCGTCAGTTTGTTAACAGCGATGCGAAAGACAGTTATCAGCTGTTTGTTGAGCAGCGTGGTCAGGTGCGCCCAGCGACCGAAGCTGAGAAAGCGCAAAATATCACCGTTAAAGAATTGCTATAGGAGCTTAAGATGCAAAACGTCCAATTTTCTCAACAAGTCAGCAAGAGTAAGCAGCAACAAAGCGGCGCTGATCTAAAATGGCATCGCGTTTGCCCCGTTTCTGACTTAGTTATCAACTCTGGTGTTTGCGCCCTTATTGAAAACACTCAGATCGCTATTTTTGCATTCGACAATCTTAGCGACGCTAACGATAACAATTTAACAGTCTATGCGGTGAGTAACTTTGACCCAATAGGCAAAGCTAACGTGATATCGAGAGGAATGACCGGCTCTATTGATGGAGAAGCAGTTGTTGCCTCACCGCTTTACAAACAGCATTTTGTGCTAAGTAGCGGTCAGTGTATTGAGCAAGAGGATGTGTCTTTATCGGCCTTTGCTACTCGCATAGAAGACAATCAGCTATTTATTGCCTTTACAGCAGGCTCGCAAGCAGCAGACTCAATTAGCGACCGCCACTCATTAATATGAAAAAGCTAAGCGTTGTTGACTCACAAATCGACACCACATGCCCATATTGCGGCGTGGGGTGCGGTGTAAGTGTTAGCAGGCAAAGCATGCATAGGCATCAGGCCAACACTAACGAATATCAACTTAACGAAACGCTGCTAGATTTGTCGGGAGACGCAAAGCATCCAGCAAACTGCGGTAAATTATGCGTAAAAGGCACGCATCTGCTAGACACAAACACCAGCAGTGGGCGGCTCGCACATCCACAAATAAATGGGCAACAAGTATCTTGGAGCGAAGCATTAGATGAAGTCGCCGCAAATATTAGCGATGTTGTAAAAGAGCATGGGCCTGAGGCAATTGCGTTTTATTTGTCGGGGCAACTGCTCACTGAAGATTACTATGTTGCCAATAAACTGCTGAAGGGATTTATTGGCAGTGCCAATGTAGATACCAACTCAAGACTTTGTATGTCGTCTGCTGTTTCGGCATACAAGCGAGCATTTGGCAGCGATACAGTGCCGTGTTGCTATGATGACCTTTCAACAACTGATTTGATTGTTTTTGTAGGCTCTAATGCAGCTTGGACTCATCCGGTTTTATACCAGCAAATACAGGCGGCGAAAGCTAAAAACCCGAATATGAAAACCGTGTGTGTTGACCCACGCATGAGCGCGACCGCCAGCGAAAGCGACCTGCATTTAGCTATTCGCCCAGGTAGTGATGCATGGTTATTTAATGGTTTACTTCGTTTTATGTCAGAAAATGGGGCACTTGATGATGATTACATTGCCACGCATACCCAAGGTTTTGAGCAAGCCATAGCACAAGCCATTTCTGCCGATTTGGCCTGCGTAGCCAAGCATTGCGATGTACCTGAACAAGTGCTGCAGCGTTTTTACACGCTATTTATCAACTCAGCCTCAAGCATTTCTTTTTATTCGATGGGTGTGAACCAATCAACCTCCGGCGTTGATAAAGCGAACAGTATTATTAATTGCCACTTAGCGAGCGGCAAAATAGGCAAGGTTGGTAGCGGTCCGTTTTCTATCACTGGTCAGCCAAATGCAATGGGTGGCCGAGAAGTTGGCGGACTAGCGAACATGCTAGCAGCTCATATGGATATCGAAAATCCAGAGCACCGTAGCCTTGTAGAACGATTTTGGCAAGCGCCTAATATAGTGAGTAAACAAGGACTCAAAGCGGTAGATATGTTTGATGCGATTACACAAGGCAAGATTAAGTTTGTGTGGATCATGGGCACCAACCCAGTAGTCAGCATGCCCAACCGCAATGCTATTGAAAAAGCGCTAGCAAACTGTCCTCACGTAGTCGTAAGTGAAGTGGTAGATAAAAACGATACTTTGGCTTTTGCAAGTATTAGCTTACCCGCGTGTGGCTGGTCTGAAAAAGACGGTACCGTTACCAATTCAGAGCGCATGATATCTCGACAGCGAGCTTTACTTACTCCATATAAAGAGGCGATGCCCGACTGGAAGATAATATGCGGGGTCGCTAAACGTTTAGGTTTTGCTAAGGCCTTTAGTTACCAGCATACAGGTGAAATTTTTTGTGAGCATGCAGCACTGACTGGCTTTGAAAATGACGGGCAGCGTGACTTAGATTTAAGCGAGTTATCAAAGCTTGATAAAGCAGCCTTTGATTTACTTAGTCCAATTCAATGGCCGGTCACTACAAAATCGCCTCAAGGTACCAAGAGAATGTTTTCAGATGCTCGCTTTTTTACGCCCTCGGGGCGAGCTAACTTCATTGCAATTAGCCCAAGTTTGCCGCAGCAGTTAAGCAGTACTCAGTATCCTTTAATCTTAAATACTGGCCGTATGCGCGACCAGTGGCACACAATGACCCGCACAGGAAATGCCGCCAAACTTCATCAACATGTTGAACAGGCCTACGTGTATATTCATCCGGCAGATGCCAGCTATTACAAGTTACAAGACAAAGACCTAGTTGCGCTTCACAGCAAAGTAAATGCGGCCTCTCAACATGCTCCGGTGATTGTGCCGGTTAAAATAGATAGCAAGCAGCGAAAAGGCGAGCTTTTTTGTCCTATCCATTGGAGTAAAACCTTTAGCTCTCATGTGAACTTGGCTGCTTTATTTACCAGTGCGGTAGACCCCGTATCTGGTCAGCCAGAGCTCAAACATGCTGCAGTCTCTCTCTCGACTGTAAAACCTAAGATGCAAATGATGCTTTATTCAAAGCAGTCACTCTCGACAGCGGTGTTGAATAAGCTGTCTGACTACTACGTGATCATGAAGCTTGAAAATGCCTGGGCATATCGCCTTGCAATATTTGATAGCAAAAGCGGGTCTAGTTTTAATCTGGACGTGTTTAGCCAGTGGACGGATTTAGTTGCTTTACAATTAGCAAGCAAGCACGAAACCTTTTCTTGCGACTATCGACTCTCAAACTCTCGACAGTGGCTCGCGATGAATGGCGCTAGTTTGGCGGTTTTTTGCCAAGTTGTTAGTACTCAGCCTGAGGCGCAATCCAACTGGTTAAATCATCTTTTTGGACAAAGTCAGCTAGAAGCAGAGGTTATTCATAAACTCATGCACAACCAAACAGACAGCGATTTTGCTAAAGGTAAGCGAGTCTGCAGTTGTTTTGCTGTGCACGAAAACACCATTGTCGATGCAATTAAACGAGGCCTTGATAGCGTGTCAGACTTAGGCAGTGAGCTAAAGTGCGGGACCAACTGCGGCTCTTGTAAATCAGAAATTAAGCAATTAATTAAACAGCATGCAGCGCCTAAGAGCGAGCATGAAAGAATTGAAATTACCGTGGAGATTTAAGCTATGAGCTTATCGTTTTTAGTAAAATTAGATGCAATGCCCAGCGTACTAAGCGGTATATTCAGTGTTTTTAAACGCATTAGGCGAAATGCAACACTCGTAGATGACCTGCTTTTCAATGGGCAAAGCAGCACGCATTTATCTTACCTGCAAAATAAGCCTGCAAGCCCTAAAAAAGAAGGAATTGGGCGTGTGGTGTTAGTGGGCGCAGGACCTGGCGATCCAGATCTCTTAACAATAAAAGCAGTTAAAGCTTTGGCTCAAGCAGATGTTGTATTGTTCGACTGGCTAGTAAGTAAAGACATACTCGACTTAATCCCTAAACATACAAAAATTGAATTTGTTGGTAAAAGGGCAGGCAGACATTCTGTGCCGCAAGCAAAAATTTGCGACAGAATGGTTGAGCTAGCGCTTGCTGGCAACCGTGTCGTGCGTTTAAAAGGCGGCGATCCAGCAATTTTCGCCCGAACAGCAGAAGAGACCGACGCACTTAAAACAAACAATATTTCCTTTAGCATTGTTCCCGGAATTACGGCAGCAAGTGGCGCATCAGCAGCAAGCGGCATACCTTTAACTCATAGAAATTGTGCGGATTCTCTGCGCTTTGTTACCGCTACAATGAAATCTGCAGAGCAGCAGCCTAGGTGGGATAATTTGGTGCAATCCTTAAGTCATCAAACCCTCGTTTTTTACATGGGTTTAGGGCGCTTGAACATGATTAGCGAGCAATTAATTGCGCATGGCGCATCATCCGACACACCAATTGCGCTTATCGACAATGCCACCAGCCCAGAGCAAATTGTGGTAGAGGGCAGCTTGTCTAATATTTGCGAACAAGCGGGGCGTGCCGCATTAGCCGGGCCGGCCGTGATCATAGTGGGTGAGGTAGTAAGCAAGCGTGCCAATGTCACGCAATTCAATATACTCGGCCAGCAAGGGCTAAGCAGAAGTGTATCGAAATGCTAAACGCGGATTATGGACAAGCACTCGCTATGAATTTAACTGATTTAAACGCGCAAAACGATATGGTGCTTAGCAATACAACAAACCTGTGTAGCAGCGATATTGCAGAATTTGCCGGCTATATCCAAATTATCGGGCGCGGCCAGCGCACAGGGAAAATGCTTTCGCAGGTGCAAGCCTATCGAGCAATGAAACTCATGCTTGAGGGCAAGGTGTACCCTGAGCAGGAAGGCGCATTTTTGATGTTGTTGAGAGTGCGCGAAGAAAGCGTCGATGAAATTGCTGGTTTTACTCAAGCCTGTCGCGAAACTGTAGTAAGCGAATTCAAAGACTTGAATGTAGACCTCGATGTAAGTGCTTACGCGGGTAAACGTCGGCAGTTACCTTTTTATTTGCTGGCACTGGCAGTGCTTGCTCAACAAGGCGTGAGCATTATGCTTCATTCTACTGCAGAGCCTCAGTCACAAAGGCTATATGCGCAGCACGCACTCACCCAGCTAGGTGTTGTTACATGCAGCAGTGCAAGTGATGCAAAACAGCAGCTTGCATCAAGCCATTTTTGTCATGTAGATTTAAAGCAGCTGCATCCAAAGCTAAGCCGAATCATTCAATTAAGAGAGCTTTTTGGCTTACGAAGCTGTGCAAATACATTGGCGCGCTTACTTAACCCAAGCTGTGCAAGCTACTCTTTGCAAGGTGTACATCATAAACATGTTGATGACAGGCACATGTATGTATCTCAACGTTTATCCGACCAAAATACACTGTGTTTTAGAGGAGAAGGGGGGGAGCCAGAATATAATGCTAGTGCGGATACGCAGCTTTGTATTAATCGCGGCACGGAAACAAAGAGCTTTGGTTTTGACAGCTCTATAAGGTGGACGCTCAAAGATAAATCGCTAGATATCGAAGTGATGAAAAAGCTCTTTAACGGAACAGTTACGCACACTTATGGTGAAAATGCAGTTGTGGGCACACTTGCAATTATTTTGATCCTCATGAAGGACTCAACACCTAGCAAGGCGAAAGAAGCGGCTAAAGCCATGTGGAATGGCAGAACAAAAGAGAAGCTGTTTAGATAATCTGCTTAGCAATACAAAAAGCCTATTGTTGGCAAAGTCTTTGCAAAACTAAATTCACTTGCACTTTTACTATTAAGATACATGCTTTCGCGACACCTTTTTTTAGATGAAAATCCTACACCAGCGATTGAACTACGAGCCGCTTCTATTGTGTATGTGAAATACCATGCCTTCTGATCAAACTAGCGGTAGTCCGGCCATTCTGAATATCTTACTAGTAGATGATAATCTTGAACGCGCGAATGCAATAACCGAAGCGCTTGGCTTGTCTCGCTACAGAGTCGCGCACTTAGTCAGTTCCGGAATGTCTTTGCTGAAACAAGTTGACCAACTCAAGCCCGATATGATTGTGATTGATATTGAGTCACCCGATAGGGATGTGCTCGATAGCCTACATTTACTTTCAAGCGTTAATCCAAAACCGATAGTGATGTTCTCTGAAACCCAAGACTCCGACACCATTACCCGTTCGGTAAAATCGGGTGTGAGTGCTTATGTCACCGGAGAAGTAGATCCAGTGCGAGTAAGGTCAATTCTAGATGCTGCGGTAGCAAGGTTTGAAGAGTTTCAAGCGATAAAAAGCGCTTTGCAAAGCACGCAACATGAGCTTGAATCACGCAAAGTCGTTGATGAAGCTAAGCGCTTATTAATGAAAAAACAAGGCCTGAGCGAAGAAGCCGCGTTTTCATCAATGCGAAAAATGGCCATGGACTCTGGACAAAAGCTTGAGCAAATAGCGCGCACACTTATCACCGTATTAAAGAATCTACCCTAGGTAATATTATGAACCAATCAATGCTGTCTCGCCCCGTTAACCTAGGATTCGTTCAACTTACCGATTCTGCGCCTTTGTTTATGGCAAAAGAGCTTGGGTTTTTTCATCAGTATGGCCTAGAGGTCAACCTTATTGCACAACCTTCGTGGTCTACGCTGCGAGACAGGCTTGATGCCGGTGTACTTGATGCAGCGCAGCTCCTCGCCCCTATGCCTTTGGCAAACCAACTTGGGCTAATGGGTTCACAGCAGCCCATATTAGCGCCGATGATCCTGAGTCAAAATGGTAACGCCGTCACGCTTTCAAACGCGTTAGTTGACGAAATAAAACAAAGCAATGAGCTGATTGGTCTTCATTTGCCTATGCCTGCTTCGGTGTTAAAAACGGTGATTGAAAATCGCAAGCAAAGCGGAAAACCCCCAATTACCCTTGCCTGCGTGTTCCACTATAGTTGCCACCGCTATCAGCTATTAGATTGGCTGGCACAAGGCAATATCGATTTATCTGACATTCGTTTAGTTATTACGCCCCCAGTGATGATGGCTGAGAGTTTGGAGTTAGGAATAATAGATGGATTTTGCGTTGGTGGCCCATATAATGCGAGCTCAGTGCGCGCGGGGCAAGGTCAAACAGTCATTACCTCTTTTGATATATGGGAAGATAAATTAGAAAAAGTGCTAGGTTTAACTCGGCGCTTTTATCATCAAAACACAGACACCGTGCACGCTTTATGCGCTGGCATTATAGATGCGTGTGAATGGTTGCGAGATATTCCTAATCGCTTCGAAGCTGCGCGTCGTTTGGCTCGGCCAGACGCCCTCAATCAGCCTCTGGATGTTATAGCACCTTCTCTAATCGGAAGTTGTTTGACTCAAGCCAACAGCAAAGCGCGACACATACCTCACTACAATCGCTTCTCTTCTCTGTTTGCACCTGATGCTGCAGGCGCTTATGCAGTGAATACGCCAAATCAAGCGCAAGCAAAATGGTTGCTTGAAAAAATGCAAAGGTACGAGCAATCTTCAAACATAGACAAGGCAAGTTTAGAAGACGTATCAAAGCGAGCTTTTCGAGAAGATATATTTTTTCATGCATTGGATATGCGTAAAGAGCGCCGCATACAATCGTAAATAATGTTTTATGAAGGCAAGGATATTTTTGTGCTATACGCACATAGAAGGTGCAAGTTTAAGCAAATGTGCACTCTTTATAATCAAATTTATCAGGCTAAATTAGCTTGGAATTAGTAAGTTATTGAATTTTATATAGAATAAAAGTTGGCACTGAAGATGCAGTAGAGTAATTAGGGTAGCAATGAATAAAATACCCTAAAGCATTTAAGACCGAAGGTATGGCTAGTCGTTATTTACTGATTAGATAGCAGGTTAGCCGTCACACAATTTAGCAGTTTCACATGCATTGAAGCATGAGACCGGCAAAGTAGCCCACGCAAATACGACTTAAAATCGTCTGTGCGTGGGTTTTTTTTTGGAAAAATGGAGTGAATTGATGAAAACCAAAGCCCTAACACGCGTTAAGCTTTTTACGAGAAGAGCAACTATTGTTGTTTCGGCAACCCTTACCCTTCTTTGCCTTACCACACTGGCAAGCGCAGAGGTTGGTTATGCGGAAAAAGAAGAGCTCAAGTTCGGTTTTATTAAACTCACCGACATGGCGCCTCTAGCCATCGCCTATGAAAAAGGCTATTTTGAAGACGAAGGTTTGTACGTCACACTAGAGGCACAAGCTAACTGGAAGGTATTGCTAGACCGCGTGATAGACGGTCAATTAGACGGTGCTCATATGCTAGCAGGACAGCCTCTTGGAGCCACCATTGGCTTTGGAACTCAAGCGCATATCATTACTGCTTTTAGCATGGACTTAAACGGCAACGGCATAACCGTTTCCAATCAAATCTGGGAAGAAATGCAGCCCTTTGTGCCAAGAGAAAATGGCAAAGCAGTGCTACCCATCAAAGCCGATTATTTAAAGCCCGTTGTAGATAAATATATTGCTGAGGGTAAGCCTTTTAAAATGGGCATGGTATTCCCGGTTTCTACTCACAATTATGAACTTCGATATTGGTTAGCATCAGGCGGTATTCACCCAGGCTATTACGCACCTCACAAGGGCGACACCAGCGGCCAAATCGACGCTCAAGCACAGCTATCAGTAACCCCACCGCCGCAAATGCCTGCCACAATGGAAGCAGGCACTATTAACGGCTATTGCGTTGGCGAACCTTGGAATCAACAGGCGGTATTTAAAGGCATTGGCGTGCCAATTATCACCGATTATGAAATTTGGAAAAACAATCCAGAAAAAGTATTTGGTGTAAGCAGTGAATGGGCAAAAGAAAACCCCAATACACATATCCGAGTGGTAAAAGCGATGATCCGCGCAGCGATGTGGCTTGATGAAAACAACAATGCAAATCGTGCAGAGGCAGTAAAAATTCTAGCGCAAAGTAATTATGTAGGCGCTGATGCAGAAGTCATTGCAAACTCTATGACCGGTACCTTTGAATATGAAAAAGGCGACGTTAGAGAAGTGCCTGATTTTAATGTGTTCTTCCGTTACAACGCGACTTATCCCTACTATAGCGATGCAATTTGGTATCTGACCCAAATGCGCAGATGGGGCCAAATAGCTGAGCCAAAAAGCGATGACTGGTTTATTGAAACGGCTAAAAAAGTGTATCGTCCTGACATCTACGCCCAAGCTGCATCTGAGTTGATCGCTGAGGGTAAAGTGGATGCTTCACAATTTCCAGATTTTGCCACTGAAACTGGCTTTAAACCGCCTCAAAGTGAGTTTATCGACAATATTACTTATGACGGCAGCAAGCCCAATGAGTATCTTCAAAAGTTCGCGATTGGCTTGAAAGCCGAACAACAGCTCTAACGAACAATGTTTAGCAGCTTTAAATTGAGAGCGTAGCAAAGCAGCCATAGCTCAAAAGCTAATAGGAGTCGATAATGACACAGATAAGCAATACCGCCACATTGGGGCAAGATACAAAAAAAGGTGCTTTTATGAAGGTAATCGCAAAAGTCACGCAGGTGATGAAGGCGCAAGAAGCCGCTAATCTCATCTTACCAATATTAGGCATTTGCTTGTTCCTATTGCTGTGGTCTGCTGTAGCCAGTCGTATAGACACTTCTCTAGGTAAGTTTCCTGGACCTTCGCAAGTGTGGGAGCAAACTATTGTGCTCTATCAAGAGCATCAAGCTCAGCAAGAAAAAGCAGATGCGTTTTACGAAAGGCAGCATAGCCGAAATGCAGAACGCGTTGCTAAAGATCCTAATTACGTGGCTAAAATCCGAGATTTTACGGGCGCTCCTACATTCTTTGAGCAAATATGGACAAGTTTGTACACGGTTACCATAGGATTTCTTGTAGCGGCTGTTATTGCTGTTCCGCTGGGAATTGTATGCGGTTTGAGTAAATCTGCTTATGCCGCAATCAATCCTCTAGTGCAACTGTTTAAGCCCGTATCACCATTGGCTTGGCTGCCGCTGGTTACTATGGTTGTAAGCGCAGTATATGTAAGCGACAACCCGCTATTTGCAAAGTCTTTTGTTATATCGGCGTTTACGGTTTCACTGTGCTGTTTATGGCCAACACTTATCAATACAGCAGTGGGTGTATCTAGCATAGACAGCGACTTAATCAATGTTAGCAAAGTGCTGCGTCTTAATACCTTTAAGCATATCACCAAGATTGTTCTGCCATCGAGTATTCCAATGATTTTTACAGGACTCAGGTTGAGTTTGGGTATTGGTTGGATGGTGCTTATTGCCGCAGAAATGTTGGCGCAAAACCCTGGACTGGGCAAATTTGTTTGGGATGAGTTTCAAAACGGTAGCTCAGAGTCTTTAGCGCGCATTATGGTTGCAGTGCTAGCGATAGGCATTATCGGTTTTATTTTAGACCGTTTAATGCTCGCTCTGCAGCAGTGGGTAAGTTGGGATAAGTCAGCGAGTTTCCGCTAAACGAGGATTCGTTCGCAAGATAGTTTAAGCAAAAGGAGCATATAAAATGCTACGTAAAAAATATTTGGAATTGTCGCAAGTTGGTATCGACTTCCCGGGCCCTAAAGGCACATTTACCGCTTTAAAAGACGTTAATTTAAATATTCAGCAAGGCGAGTTTGTATCCTTAATTGGTCACTCAGGATGCGGTAAATCAACGGTCCTTAATATTGTAGCGGGTTTGTATCAAGCTACACGGGGTGGCGTCATTTTAGAAAATCAAGAAGTGAATGAGCCTGGCCCCGAGCGTGCGGTGGTGTTCCAAAATCACTCATTGCTTCCTTGGTTAAGCGTTTATAAGAATGTGGAACTAGCGGTCAAACAAACTAAACAAGGTCGGAACAAGCACGAAATAAAACAATGGGTTGAGCACAATCTTGATTTGGTGCACATGACCCATGCGCGCGACAAGCTGCCCTCAGAAATATCGGGCGGTATGAAACAGCGAGTAGGTATTGCAAGAGCGCTTTCAATGGAACCAAAAGTGCTCCTTATGGATGAGCCCTTTGGCGCCCTAGATGCACTCACTAGAGCACACTTGCAAGATTCGGTTATGGAAATCCATGCAGCCTTAGGTAACACCGTCATCATGATCACTCACGATGTAGATGAAGCAGTGCTCTTATCAGACCGCATTGTGATGATGACAAACGGGCCTGAAGCGACTATTGGTGAAGTGCTCAGCGTTGATATAGAAAGACCTCGAGATCGTATGGCATTAGCCGATAACCCTCAATACAACGGTTATCGTCATGATGTATTGCGCTTTCTCTACGAAAAGCAGAGAAAAGTGGAACCGGTCAATAAAGCACAACTATCTAGCAAGCGAGCAGAAGCCATATCTTCAAAAAATAATGCCGCATAGCTAAGCAAATTGGCTGGAGCAATTTAAGGCACAGTCAAAAGACCTAACACAATTTTGAAAAGACCTGTTGTATGAATTTTTCACAGCAGCGCCTTTGGCTTGACTTTAATTTAACAAAAACACTTTTAGGACCATTATCATGCGATTAAAACAAGATAAATCATTTAGCCCGAACATAATCAAGTTGTGTTTGTTATCAGCAATTTGTGCCTCAAGCATTACTTCAACATCAGTAATGGCGCAAAGCAATACAGTTTACGATGCAATCAGCTCAGGCAAAGTGTTTGCTAACTTTAGGTTGCGATATGAAGGCGTATCACAAGACAACGCTCTGCAAGACGCAGATGCGCTTACCTTCAGAACGAGACTTGGTTACACATCAGGCGACTTAGAGGGATTCTCTTTTACAGTAGAGATGGAAGATAATCGCATCGCGCTTGGTGTTGGTGACTATACCGTAGGCCCCAGCGGTTATAACCCAGGTATATATTCGGTGATCGCTGACCCTGAATTCACTGAACTAGACCAAGGCTTTATTCAATACAAACGCGATGGTTTTACTGCAAAACTAGGTAGGCAAGTCATTGCGCTTGATAATCATCGATTTGTGGGACATGTTGGCTGGCGTCAAGACCGTCAAACCTTTGATGCCGCTACAGTAATGTATGCGCCAAATAAAGACCTAAGCATGCAGTACAGCTACGTTGACCAGCGCAACCGTATATTTGGTGAAGACGCCGATTTAGACTCAGCAGATCATCTATTTAACGCAGGCTATCAAACAGGCTTTGGTAAGTTAGTAGCTTACGCATATTTGCTTGAGGTCGACAATGACATTGATAACGCATTGGATACTTATGGTGTGAGTTTTAAGGGTGCTCAAGCTTTTAATGATACTAAGCTACTTTATGCTTTTGAATATGCGAGCCAAAGTTTTGAATCAAACAATATTGAGTTTGATGCCGATTACATCTTGGCAGAGTTAGGCGCAAGTTATTCTGGCATTACCGCAAAGCTTGCTTACGAAGTCTTAGGGTCTGACGATGGAA
Organism: uncultured Glaciecola sp.; assembly: GCA_964418575.1. Classification (GTDB taxonomy): domain Bacteria; phylum Pseudomonadota; class Gammaproteobacteria; order Enterobacterales; family Alteromonadaceae; genus Glaciecola. Next base: position 19,926 of record CAYQMI010000019.1, on the reverse strand, counting down.
ACTATGGGTTTTCAACGCCCCTTGCCACGCTGCATAAATTTAACGGTTGGTCCGATCAATTCTTAAATACCCCAGCAACTGGCTTAATTGATACTAGTTTTTCACTTTCAGGTGGGCTTTTTGGCGGCAAATGGTTGGCGGTATATCATGATTATAAAGCTGACGAATCGAGTGCAACGCTTGATGAATATGGTAGCGAAATCAACCTGCAATATGTAACAACGTTTGCAGAAAATTATGAGGTGGCTGTAAAATACGCCGACTACTCATCAGATGGCTTTAATGTGGATGCGGATAAACTTTGGGTTTGGGTCAGCACTAAATTTTAACTGCGACTGTTACGTGTCAAAAACTTCATAAAGTCCTCATTACTGAGGGCTTTACTCCAAAAAAAGCCTTGGCCATTTAGACAGTTCATTTTTTCCAACAATTGAACTGTTTCCTGACATTCTACGCCCTCAGCAACCACCTCCATATCTAGGTTCTTCGACATATTGACAATGGTTTCAACAATTGTCGCTTCCTTCGTTAATGTTGTGACTTGTTGTATAAAACTGCGGTCAATTTTAAGTATGTTGATGTTGCTTTTGTGCAGGTAAGAAAGATTAGAATATCCGGTGCCAAAGTCATCAATCGCAATCTTTACGCCCATCTGCGTAATCATACTAATAGTCTCGACGAGTCGGTCTTGCATATCAAACAATAAAGACTCTGTTAGTTCTAAAATAAGAAACCTACCGTCTAGCTGATGCTCAGATAAAACGGACTTTATTTTGTCAGCGAAGTTGCCTCGATTAAACTGAATGGCAGAAACATTTACCGCAACGGTTATTTCATCAAACCCAGAGTCATGCCAATGCTTACAAGCCTTTACAGCTTCATTTAATACCCAGCTACCAATGGCATCGATGCTGCCAGATTGTTCAGCAATAGGAATAAACTCCGATGGGCTGATTGTTCCGTACTCAGGATGCTGCCATCTCAACAGCGCTTCGGCAGAGTGTATTTTACCGGTTTCAATATTTTGCGAGCTTTGAAAATGCAGGGCAAACTCTTCGTTTTTCAGTGCCGAGCGCAGGGCTTGAGAGATATTGAGTTGCCTAGCGCTGTCCTTGCTCATATTTGATGTGAAATACCGATAATTATTTCTGCCGTCTTGTTTTGTGGCATACATTGCAAGGTCGGCTTTTTGATACAGTTGATCAAAGGTGTCGGCATCAGTAGGTGCGACAGCAATGCCAATTGAGACGGTTAAGCTGATCTGATGTTTGTCTAAAACGATGGGCTTACTCAACACAGCAAGCAATTTTTCCGCAAGTGGAGAGTAGTTATCACGGATTGATTCATGTTCATGCATTGCCAGCACAATAAATTCGTCGCCACCAAAGCGAAACGCGGCATCAGTTTCTCTCAATGACTTTGATAAGCGCTCTGCAACGGTTTTAAGCACACCGTCGCCAACAGCATGTCCGTGTGTGTCGTTGACGTCCTTGAAATTGTCCAAATCGATAAACAATAAAGAGGTTTCAAAGTCTTCTCGGGCACCAATTTTGATGCGATCTGAAAATAAGTTATGTGCCAAAACTCGATTGGGTAATCCTGTAAGGGGGTCGTGATTTTGCAGACGTACAATTTCTTTTTTTGACTGCTTGACCTTAAAGTTTTCTGCGCCTAGCTCACTCAAAAGCCGTTGGATGCTGAGTGATACCAAATACACACTAAAGCTCACCATTAATAAAATAATAATCAATATTATTGCTGAGTCTAAATTTGAGGCATTTGCTTCATGGGTGTATATGCCATATTCATTTACTAAGCCAATTAACAGCATGTTTGCGGCAACGATGACAAACAGCACGATGGCTAGCTTTACGCTTGAGAGTAGAACCGCAAATATAAGGAAGCCTGGGAAAGCAAGTATTGCTTCGTCAAAAATACCTTCGTTGCGCCACATAAACATACAGGCAAAAGAAGTGGCTATTAGTAAAAACAGAGAGGTACCTAGCTTGATGTCTTTGTGTTTTGCAAGAAAGTAACAGCTAACAAAAGCCACCATGCCGAAAAAGAGCGTAAGTGCGGTTTCAAATCGTCCTACTGCTGAAAAGTAGAGCACGAGAAGCGATGTGCAAACAGCCACAGAAATAATGACCCGTTTGAACATATCGAGTTGAAAGTAAATAATTGGTCGACTTGCTGAATCCTTATCCATGGATATTTTGTCTAAGGTCGACGTTAACCAATTTTTAGTAGTCAAAAGTTTATTTTTTTATCTTATTTTTTTCTGAGATTATGTTTTATAGTAAGTTATTGCAAGTTTAGCCAATAAATTTAATGCATTTTGATATCAAAGTAATTAGCAGTTTACTTCTCAATACATGCGTACATTCGATTGAAGCCGGACTCTGCAATGTTGAAGTAAGTTTCAATTAGGCAGCGCTTTTGCTACGATTAGTGCATTGAAACTAAGAGAATATCGCGTGTCTGAAGAGCAAGTTCGCTACGAACAATTTTCTAATATCCTAAACCAACACAAAGTAGTTGTAGATGCTGCTGAAATTCATGGCATGTTATGTGGCATGCTAGCTGGTGGTATGACGGTTGACGATCAAAGTTGGCTCGAAGCCTTAGCTGACGTTGTTAACCAAGGAGAGGAATTTGCTCCCGAGTTAAAAAACGTTATCGTGCAGGTTTACAATCAGGTGTGTCAGCAGTACATCGAAGCAGATTTCGCTTTGGTAATGTGCTTACCTGACGACGCGTCTCCGATCAATGAGCGTGGCCAGGCCTTAATGCAGTGGGTTCAGGGATTTATGTTAGGTTTTGGTCTGCATCAGGCTGATTTAAGTAAATGTTCTGATGATGTAAAAGAAGCACTTGACGATTTTTCTCAAATCGCGCGTATGGATGATCAGATGAGCGAAGACGAAGAGTCAGAGCAAGCATTTTTTGAAGTGGTTGAATACGTGCGAATAAGCGCAATGCTGTGCTTTAATGAGTTGGGAAAATCACTGCTAGACAGCAGACAACATCCTTCGGTGGTCCATTGATAAATAACACATCCTTTCAGGCAAGAAGAGATGCATTAATGGCGCAGTGTGCGCCCTCAAGCATTGTTATTGTGCCAGCGGCAAGCCAAGTCACGCGCAGTAACGATACTGAGTACCCCTTTAGACAAGATAGCGACTTTTGGTACTTAACAGGTTTTAATGAGCCAGAAGCATTTTTGATTCTATCGAATAATATCTTGAGTGCTGCAAGCTCGAATAGCTCATCAACAAACAGTGCATCAACAAATAGTGCGCTAAATGACAGAAACGACAGCTACGTCAGCATTTTGTTTTTGCAAGCCAAAGACCCACTTGCTGAAATTTGGCATGGTAGGCGCCTAGGAAAGGATGCCGCGCCAAAAGCACTTGGGCTCGATGAAGCATACAGTATCGATGCAATTGAAGAGCTTCTGCCTGAGCTATTAAACGGCCATGATCATCTATATTTTTGCTTAGATAAATACCCTGAAGCTGACGGCATTGTGCAAACCGCATTGGCGAACTGTAAAGCTGCGCCTAAGCAGTCGATGATTGCACCCGCATCGATTGTGGATGTGAGTCCTCTTTTGCACAAAATGCGCCGTGTTAAATCCTCTCAAGAAATTGAGGTAATGAAGAAGGCTGCAAAAATCTCTGCAGATGCGCACAAGCGAGCAATGCATTATGTAAAGCCGGGGGTATTTGAATACCAGCTTGAAGCTGAAATTCATCATGAATTTGCTATGCGCGGAGCAAAATATCCGGCATATGGCACAATTGTGGGCAGCGGCAACAACGCCTGTATTTTGCATTACACTGAAAATAGCGATGAAATTAAAGATGGCTATTTGGTGTTGATAGACGCGGGTTGCGAACTTCATGGTTATGCAGCTGATATTACCCGCACTTTTCCTGCCAACGGTAAATTTTCAGACGCGCAAAAAGCGCTGTATCAATTAGTGCTAGATTCACAACTTGCCGCCTTAGCCGAGTTAAAACCCGGTAACACAATTGCACAAGCAATGCGGGTATGCGTAGCAGTGATTGTTGACGGTTTAGTTAAGCTCGGCATTCTTAGCGGTGAAGTCGAAGAGTTAATTGAGCAGGAAGCGTGGCGCCCTTATTTTATGCATGGTCTTGGACATTATTTAGGGCTAGATGTACACGATGTGGGCATTTATAAAGAAGATGGTGAAGATATTCCGCACGAACCAGGAGTAGTGATCACTGTCGAACCTGGTCTGTACATCAGCGAAGACAGCGGAGCCCCTGCACAATTTCGTGGTATTGGCATTCGTATTGAAGATGACATTGTGATAACCGACTCTGGACATGAAATACTAACCAGCGACGTACCCAAAGAAGTCGCTGCTATTGAAGCATGGATGAGCCGTGGCTAAGGCCTACGATGTTGTTATCGCAGGTGGTGGTGTAGTTGGCTGCGCTGCTGCTTTGGCGCTTTCTAATATCTCATCGCTTAACATCGCCGTTATTGAAAGCCACCCTCCTACTAAAACCGATATTCATCCTAGCTTTGATGCTCGTGTAATTGCACTAGCGAACGAATCTTTAGCGCATTTAAAATCATGGCACTTTGATATCGATGGTGTGGTGGGAGGAGAAATTAAACGCATACATGTGTCTGACAGACGCCACATAGGCCAAGTGATTTTAGATGCAAAAGATGCCGGTGTAGCTCAATTGGGCAAAGTTGTGCGCTTAGAAGAACTTGGCCTTTCTCTGCACCATTCATTAGAAAACACGCAGGTAGATTACTTAAGCCCTGAATCAATTGAATCATTGAAGCGCGAGCAAGATGAAGTGTTGCTAAGCACCAACAATCAAAGCATCAGCACCAAGCTCTTAGTCATTGCCGAAGGCGCAGATTCGAATACCCGAAAGCTAGTGGGTTTAGCATCACAGCATGAGGATTATAAGCAAAGCGCGATTATTACCAACGTAACAATGCAATTGCCTCATCAAGATTGTGCATTTGAACGTTTTACAAAATACGGCCCTGTTGCCTTTTTGCCAATGTCACCTTTACAAAAAGATAGCGCCGATATTGCCAGTGCGGATAAAATGATGTCGGTTGTTTGGACCTGCAAACGCGAAGATGAACAAGCGCTTTTAAACTTGCCAGAACATGAATTTATGAGCATGTTGAATGCGCTTTTTGGCAGTCGCCTTGGTCGCATCGAAGCGATTACGCCTCGGTTTAGTTACCCATTGATATTAAAACAAAGCGAGGACTTTAGTAGTCATCGCTGTATATGCATAGGAAATGCTGCACAAAGTCTTCATCCTATTGCTGGTCAAGGCTTTAATTTAGGCGTTCGAGATATTCAAGACCTAGTGAAAGCGATACAAAGTGCCGCAGACTTGAGTGACACGAACGACGTAGGCAGTTATGCAGTAACGACTCTTTATAAACAACTGCGCAAGCAAGACAAACAAAGTGTAATCAAGGCGACCGATATGTTGGTCAGAGGCTTTTCGAATCATTACTTACCCTTTGTGCTCGGTCGCAATAAGGCTCTGATGGCACTCAATAGCCTTGGGGCTTTGAAGGCACATTTTGCTAAGTTTGCAATGGGACAAAGGTAGAACATGAGCAAGCAAAAGAAAACGAACAAGTCGCTTATTGCTCACGCGGATGTAGCGATAGTGGGAGCAGGCATAGTGGGGCAAACGCTAGCTTTGCTTTTGTCGCAAATATCAACTGCAAAACCATTGAATATTCTGGTCATTGACGCTCAAGCCAGCCTTAGTTTAGAAACCTCGGGGCACGATGATTTTTCTCCAAGAGTTAGCGCAATAAGCACTGCCAGCCAAGCAACGCTTGAGGCGGTAGGAGCTTGGAAAAGTATTGAACGCATGCAGCCATACTCGCACATGCAGGTATGGGAGCAAGATGGCTTTGGCAGCATCGATTTCAGCGCCAGTGAGATAGGTATTGATGAGCTGGGCCACATTATTGAAAACAATCAAATCGTCCATGCCTTGTTTGGGAGTGGGCAGCAGAGTCCGAACATTGAATACTTGTTGGGTTCGGGCATTGAGCAAATGCAGCGTAACGACAGCGAATATCATCTTCAGCTTGCAGATGGCAAAGTTGTGGTAACAAAGTTATTAGTAGGCGCTGATGGTGGAAACTCTTTTGTGCGAAAGCAGCTCGGATTTGCCCACACATTTTGGGATTACGATCACACGGCGATTGTTGCTAATGTTAAAACCCAAATGGCGCATGAAAATACTGCACGCCAAGCATTTACAGCAACAGGACCACTGGCATTTTTACCTCTCAAAGATGCTAATCAATGCTCTATTGTTTGGTCACAAGATACAGTAAAAGCCAAGCAGCTACTGGCGCTTTCTGGTGATGATTTTTGCAAAGCCCTGAGTGTAGCTATTGATATGAAGCTTGGCCCTTGTGAGCTTAGCACTGAACGCTTCAGCTACCCGCTGAGGATGCGGTATGCCAAGCATTGGGTAGATGAGTCTGTGGCTTTGATAGGAGATGCTGCTCATACTATTCATCCTTTAGCTGGGCAGGGTGCGAATTTAGGCATTGGTGACGCTTTTGCTTTAGCGCAAAACATCGAACAAAGCCTGTTAGACGATAAACCTTTTTACGCCCTGCAGGCGCTTAGAAAATACGAACGTTTCCGCAAAGCTGAGGCACAAAAAGTAATCGCCAGTATGGAAGGTTTTAAGCGTTTGTTTAGTGGAAATGATCCCATTAAAAAACTTGTTCGCAATATTGGCTTGAGCGCAGCAAACAAGATAAACCCAGTGAAGCAATTTTTTATACAGCAGGCAGAGGGCTAATACACTGCTATTTGCTTAAATCTTAACTTGCTTGGTTTTTGTACTCATAAGGAAATAACATGTTTGGTAAAAAACGCTATTTAGCGATTGCATTCACTGGCGCACTGGCAGCAGGAGCATGCTCAGAAGCAAGCAAGGAGCCTGTAAACGAAACAAAATCGGAAAATTCAGCGGCAAAAGTTACTGAACAATCGAACAGCGCGAGTACTGTGAACGTCGTTCAATATCAATGCGAAAATGGGAACAGCTTGCAAGCTGAATACATGAGTAGCGACCTAGAGCATTCAGCTAAAATTACATACGACGGCAACACATTCAACATGTATTCTACAAAATCCGCATCTGGCGCAAAGTACGCCACCGAACAAGGCCTCACGCCCAACGACGGTTTGATTTGGTGGTCGCAACGTGATGAGGGTATGTTGATGACGATGATATTAGATCACACCGCTGAAGCGGAAGATTATCCTATAATCACCAACTGCGTAAAAAAGGGTTAGTAACCACACCGTTACTCTCGCCAACCCCGCTTACTAGCGCTCCCCCCGTTATTACCGCGCTTCCCCC
>CAYQMI010000019.1:0-12402 GCA_964418575.1 uncultured Glaciecola sp. | reverse complement strand
CCCCCGTTATTACCGCGCTTCCCCCTCGTCATTCCCGCGAAGGCGGGAACCTCCTAACCAAACAACTGAGCTTAGAAATCGCATATTATTTAAACGACTCCTGTAGATTTGGGAGTTTCCCACCGTCGTTGGAATGACGGGTTTTTCTTAAGAAAACAGTACTCACCTTAAGCACTCGTTTTTGCTTATTTTATATCTGATATTTATTCCGCTTCTTTCGCCTGTTCAACCATCACGCGCACATCTTCAAGCAGTGCTTTTGCATCGTAAACAATACCGTCTTTAATCGTGTACTTTACACCGCCTACACGAGTGGGCTCGTTGTTATCGTTTAAGCGATAGTGCCCGGTACCGTATAGCACTTTAAAATTTTGCAGCGGATTTTGATCAACAATGACCATGTCGGCTAACTTACCGATGCTGATAGAGCCTAAGTCATCATCCATGCCAAGCGCTTGAGCGCCATTAAGCGTTGCCGCTTGCACCACTTCATATGGGTTAAAGCCTGCTTCTTGTAAAAGCTCAAGCTCACTGATGTAGCCAAAGCCATATATTTTATAAATATAACCAGAATCAGAGCCGGTGGTTACTCTGCCGCCGTGATTTTTATAATCATTTAAAAATTGCATCCATAGTTTAAAATTCTCTTTCCATGCGATTTCTTCAGAGGTGGTCCAATCAAACCAGTAAGAACCATGAGCGTAGCGGCTAGGCTTAAAGAATTCCCACAGCGTGGGTAAGGTGTAATCGTTATGCCAGTCAGCATTGCGTTCTCGCATTAGGTCGCGGCTCGCTTGATATATGGTCATGGTTGGATTAATCGTAAAATCTAACTCGATGAGCTCATCACGAACCGAATTCCATTTTGCACTGCCTATAGGCGCAGCCTGTGCCCATAATTTGCCCGCTTCGCTGAATCGGTCTTGTTCGTTGTTGTAGTTATACGTAGCGGGGTAGTCTTGAATTACCTTTTCAGTGAACATCGCCTCTGGCAAGCCATACCAATGTTCCATGGTGGTTAAACCTAAACGCGCGGAATCTAGTACGTTCATGCTCATCACGTTTAATTGAGCATGATGCATCATGGTTCCTAAGCCTTGTTTTTTTGCTTCATCTAAAGCGGCTTCCATTACCTTGGGCGTTGCCCCAAAAAACTTTATTCCCTTAGCACCGTCTTTTGCCGCTTTTTTTACCCATTTACGCGCTTGCTCGGCAGTAAAGATAGGGGATTCTGCGCCCATACCAAAGCCAAGATAAGGCACAATGCGTGGTGCAACGATGGTATTGTTTTCGCTGCGCTCAACATGGTCTTTTACCCAATCTAAACCATTGAAACTGCCCGGCTCACGCACAGTGGTAATGCCATGAGCTAACCATAGTTTAAATACATACTCAGCGGGAATGTTGTCAGCAGAGCCCCCAATGTGTCCGTGCATGTCGATAAAACCTGGCAACACATAGTGACCTGTTAAGTCCATTTCTTTGTCGTCGCTATTCGCTACCGGTCGACCTTCAGGCTTGATAGGCACACCCGGATGACCCACGCTCACGATGTTGGTAATGCGATTACCTTCAATAATAATATCCAAAGGCCCACGCATCGGCGCGCCTTCACCATTTACAAGATTAACGCCTCGTAAAATTAAGCGTTTGTAGGGGCCTTCGCCTTCATTATTCAATCTATCAGGTGCGGAATCTCCCGGTGCTGCCAAAGTGGGCATACTAAGCGACAAGCTGAGTAAAAATATGGCAAGGCACTTTGACTTAAGTGTGCGAGTTAATGGTAAAATTTGGCGCATAGTGTTCAATCTTGTGTGTTTGTTATAATTGCTCTGGCAATACTACTCTTCCTTACAAGCTTTGTTAACCTTTGGTGGGTTTTCACTTACAAGCGAAAAGAGAGCGATTCTATCAAAAATTGACGCTGTAAAAGCAGTTACTAACCCATTGGTCGACAAGATAATTCAGTAGCATCAAAACGGCGATTATGAAGGAGCAATATACGCGCGTCATCGGTCAAGTAATTTCAATAACGCGGCACACATTCAGTCACTTCATAATCGTAACCGTGCAGTGCTTCTTCGTTTTTTCTGATCAGCAACACCATGTTTTCATCAATGATCACAGAGTGTTGGTCTTCTGCTTTTGTGCAAGCACTTCTAGAGTATGATTCTAAGTAAAAAATAAAATGTGCGATCATCGACTCAATCAGCTTCTGCTTTTGTTGTAAATTATCAACAAGTTCTTGTTCATCTGAAGGAGTGGCTTCGGCCTCGCTTTTCGCTATTGCATTTCCTGACGCTACTTCTTGATTCTCCTCCACTTCACTTAATGCTTTATTGCTCGCCAAGTCACTTTCAGTTGTTTCAGGGTCAAAATTAATCCAAATTTCTTCGCCCTCAACACCAAGGTAATCTGCAAGGTCGCCACTGGCATAAGGAAGCATAATGGTTGCTAAGTGAACCAGTACGAGAGGAATTAAAATGATTCTTAAGATCATGGTTAAAAACGCGCGCTTTTTATCTTCCCAATGCACCGCTACTTTAAATCCAATTAAGCGCAATAATAAGCTAATAAATAACCATAAATTAGCCAATACCAGAACTAGCAAAAATACCACGATACTTGAAAGCGCAATCCAAAATGGCATTAGCACAAGTGTTGTAAAGCCTAAGGTAAATATAAAAGGGCTTGGCTCAATGCCAGTAATGTGGTTGATTTTTAGCGCCGCAAAAGCGAGCGCTAAGTTAGCAGTGCTTGCATACAGTAGGATAATAAGACCTTTACCAGCAGTGTTATCCCAAATTTTATGGAAAATATTACTTAGCTCTCGCAGTAGTCCAATAAAAGCCAAAAGCGCTGCTAAATTGAAAAAATCACCTTGAGTAAAAATAGATATTGCTAAAAGAAAAGCTGATAGGAAGTAACACCACTGAGATGGAGTATAATTGCTAGCCCATGCGAGTAAGTTAGGGACTTTCATAAACTCTGCAATCGCGCTTACCTTTTGTTTTAAGCTAACAAATAAATTGAAAACGAAGCGATATACATGCTCAAAGGCAAGAGTTATTAAAGAAAACACAGGCGTTAGTTTGTTGAGCATGGCTTATGAAATGAGTTTTGTTTTAACTTAGCATACTATCGTCAAGTTTGCAGAATAGTGCTTTAACTTATTTAGGCATTTGCTTTGTAACCAATTCTAAATCCACCCCAATGTTTACCGTTTACATAAATAGGTGCAGACAAGTCATGCATAACTTCACCAGTATCGCGTTTGTAGGTCTGCAGTAAAAATTGTTCGGTGTTGCTGCCGCAGCGCGAGCCAGTGGGATCATCAAAAATGCGTTTGGTACGGTTATCCGCTAAGTCTTTATTGTAGTCACCTGTTAAAGGCTTTGAAAAACAATGATTATGAGTGGGGAAATAACCTTTGGTATTTACCGCACCTGCATAAATAATAAAGTCGTTGTTTTGCAAAACGGGCTCTTGGACTGCCGGAAGGCATTGGTCGGTAAAGCTGTCAAAGTCGGTTGAGTGTTTTTGTGGATTGGTATTGGGGATCTCTCGGTATTCTTGGCTAAATAAGGCCGTTTGACTGATGCTGCCATTGCTTATTGCCTGCTCAAAGAGTTGACCAATTGCTTTTGCCTTATCAATGGCTATTTTGGCTACATTTGCGTTTCTGTCGTCTACTTGCAATGCCTGTAGTGACCGAAAAATACCTTCTGTATGGGTCGATAATTCAAGCACTTTGTGAGACACCTCAGACAACTCGGTTTTTAGTCCATCAGTAGACACAAATAAGTTATTTGCGTGGCTTGAAATACCAGAATTAACCTCTTTTGTTTTTGCCACGCTTTGGCTTAAATCATCCATGCTTTGCTTGGCAAGTTCTGCGCTTTTAGATGATTGCTGAACGCTTTGATCTGCCCGGCTTACTAAATCACTCATTTCATCGCTGGCTGTTGCAACGCTGTTTATAGCTTTCACCGATTCATCGCTGCGCTGGGTAATTTGTGCAAGCACTTGTTCTATACCCGAGGTTGCATCTGTGGTGCGTTTGGCTAGATTTCTTACTTCGTCAGCGACTACGGCAAAACCTCTGCCTTGTTCGCCAGCTCTAGCCGCTTCAATAGCAGCATTTAGAGCCAACATATTCGTTTGGTCGGCTAGTTGGTTAATGGTATCAACAATGGTGGCAATATCAGACGCGCTTTCACGCAAGTGAATCAACATCGTGTTTGTGCTGCTGATTTGTGATTTTAGGGTATCTTGCTGCGTATTGACTTCGGCAAGCAAGGCGCTTGATTCTTTTGAATCACCGCGAGATTGTTCTATGTTGCCCAAAGCGGCTGTGCTCAATGATGCAAGTTGTTCGTTGGAGTTTTCTAATACTTCAACCCTTTCGGCAATTTCCTTTGCACTTGATACTTGCTGTTCGAATAATTCTGAGAGTTTGTCGACAAAATACGAAACATTCGCACTGCCAATTGCCACTTTACTCGATTGCTGAGAAATATCGTTTGCAGCGCTGCGCATAAGCGAGTGGCTTGTATTGTTTGTCTTGTCTGTTGTAGGCATTTGTTGAGTTGTGATTTGCTCTAACCCCACAAAAGAAATAACTAATAGGCTTGCCGTAATTGCGCTGGCGAGCAGTGTTGATTGGACAAAAAGGTGGCAAAGTGCAATGCACAGCCCAGCAATAGCAAGAAGTAATATGTGCTTTTTCAAAACGATTTCCTTCGCATGACTCAGTTGTGAGCCTTACTGATTATTAATGTATTTCTCTAAAATAATAACGGCTGAAATGTTGATTTATTAAGCACTATAATTTGATTCTTAATTTTACAGATTAAAAGGGCGCTTGCTTTAAGCAATTCGGGCACGAATGTATTCTGACAATGTTTGACTCACCTGCGGATGCTGCGTGTCTTGGTTAAACAAACACACTTTTATTTTGCCTAAAGAGGGTAAACGCGGGTCTTTAATGAGATCCAGCTCAGGCGGTACGCTGCTTTTAGCTAAAGCAGTAATGCCTAAACCTTGTTTAATTGCCGCCATTAGCCCGTATAAATCGGCATTGGTATAGGTAATTTTCCATACATGGGTTTGTTGCTTTAACTGCTCTATTACGCGGCTGCGATACATGCATCCCTCAGGCGCTAGCACAAGGGCAAGGCTGTCTTTACTTAGCTTGTGGTTGGCGTCACCTACCCATACCAGTTCATCTTCTAGCAGCACCTCACCGTGCTCTTGCGGCGCAACATCAGACAGGGCCAGCACTAAATCGAAGTCTTTTAACGCGTTTTTACTGAGTAAATTACGAGACAAAGAGGAGGTAACATCAAGCGATACGTCGGGGTAGGTTTGTGAAAATTCGCCAATGATGCTGGGCAATAGCGTTGAAGCAAATTCACTGGGAATGCCAAAGCGCAAACGGCCTCTTAATGTTTGTTGAGTGCTGAGAGAGCGTAAAATATCGTCGTTGATCGCGAGCATTTGTTTGGCCTGACGATAAAGATACTCTCCGTCTTTATTAGCCTGATAGCTTTGCCCTATTTTACTGAATAGTTTTTTGCCAAGCTGCTCTTCTAATTTTTTCATTTGCAAACTGATCGCCGGCTGAGACCGACCCACCGCTTCGCCCGCTTTATAAAAGCTCCCTAATTCAACAATACTCACAAAGGTTCGAAGAGTGTCTAACGAGAGTTGCTTCATAGCTATTCCTCTATACGCACAAAATATAATATTAAGCACTGAAATATAATAAATTTTAATCTTACTTATGTTAAACATTTAAAATTCTTATGTATAGATTAAAACTTTTAATTTGTTAGTGAGCTTGTCGCTTTTTATACTTCTACTATATTTTGTGAATAGTCTTTACCTGCTGAGATTTAGCTTTGGTAATAAACTGTGTTTAAAGAGAGCCTTATGAATAAAACACCCTTACACGCGGCACACCTAGAATCGGGCGCTAAAATGGTCGATTTTTTTGGTTGGGATATGCCAATAAACTACGGTTCACAAATTGAAGAGCATCACGCAGTGCGTCAAGACGCAGGTATGTTCGACGTATCGCACATGACCATTGTTGACGTAACGGGTGCAGACGCCAAAGCCTACTTACAATACTTACTAGCGAACGACGTAGCCAAGCTACAAGACAAGGGTAAAGCACTTTACAGCGGAATGATTAACGAAGCCGGTGGCGTGGTTGACGACCTTATTGTGTATCACTTTGATGCAACGAATTATCGCCTTGTGGTGAACTCTGCAACAAAAGAAAAAGACTTAAACTGGTTAAACAAAATCGCAGAACCGTTCGACGTAAAAGTACTCGAGCGAAATGAATTTGCAATGATTGCAGTGCAGGGGCCAAACGCTAAAGAGAAAGCTGGGACTTTATTTAGCGCTGCTCAACAAGAAGCAGTCGCCGGCATGAAACCATTTTTTGGCGTACAAGCAGAAGACCTATTTATTGCAACAACCGGCTATACCGGTGAAGCCGGTTACGAAATTATGGTTCCTGTTGCACGTGCACACGAGTTTTGGAATGAACTACTTAAAGCTGGCGTAAAACCTTGCGGCCTGGGTGCCCGAGATACCCTTCGCTTAGAGGCGGGCATGAATTTATATGGTCAAGACATGGACGAAACCGTATCTCCACTGGCCGCTAACATGGCTTGGACGATTACGTGGGAGCCAAGTGACAGAGATTTTGTAGGACGCAGCGCCCTTGAACAACAGAAAGCGGCAGGCACCGAAAAGCTAATTGGCTTAGTGTTTAAAGAAAAAGGCGTATTGCGTGCAGGCCTTGTAGTGAAAACGCCTGATGGTGATGGCAAAATTACCTCCGGTACATTCTCACCAACGCTAGGCCATAGTATTGCAATGGCTCGCGTTCCGGCTGGCGATTCGGCCAAAGCAGGTGCCACCGTACAGGTTGAAATGCGCAAGAAGTTAGTTGATGTAGAAGTAGTTAAACCTAGCTTCGTACGCAATGGAAAAAGCGTTTTATAATTAATAGTTAGTTTGCATGTTAAACAATTACAACATATTAGGATGATTTATGAGCAATATCCCAAAAGAATTACGTTACGCCACTACCCACGAATGGATCCGCGCAGAAGGTGAGGGTGTTTACACAGTAGGTATTAGTGAGCACGCTCAAGATTTATTAGGCGACATGGTATTTGTAGATTTACCTGATGTAGGCGATGCAGTTGCCCAAGCAGATGATTGCGCGGTAGCAGAATCGGTAAAGGCAGCATCTGACATATACGCACCACTTACTGGCGAAGTTGTAGAGGTTAATGAACAGCTAGAAGACGCCCCTGAACTTGTTAACTCTGATCCCTATGGCGAGGGTTGGATGTTTAAAATCAAGGCAGAAGACGAGTCAGAAGTTGAGTCTTTGCTTGATGCTGAAGGCTATGAGAACTCAATAGACGAAGAGTAAGCTCTCGTTGCAAAGGCTAGTTAAAGCCTTTGCGTTTTATATTGAATAACTGCCTTAGTTTGCTGGCAAAGGGGGCAAATCGCTCTTTGTTAGCTTAACGCAGATTTTTGCTTGCAGACCTTCGCGTCTGCAATTGCTTAACGCACCTGATTTCAGGTGTCAGTTAATCATCTTTGAAGTTGAAATATCACTTTTCCACCATTTTTATAAAGGTCACGTGAAATGAATGTTGCTACTAATCCTAATGTTGCTTTATCAGGCGCAAGCTTGACAGAGTTAGAAAATCAAAACGAATTTGTGCGCCGCCACATAGGCCCGGGCAAACAAGAAATTGCGGATATGTTGGCAGAAGTAGGCGCAAGCTCGCTCGATGATTTAATGCAGCAAACCGTGCCTAAAGGCATTCGCTCTGAGGGTTTGAACGTAGGCGAAGCTCAGCGCGAAGTTGATGCGCTTAAAGAGCTTAAAGCCGTTGCCAGCAAAAACGTGATCAACCGCTCATTCATTGGCATGGGTTATAGCAACACGCTCACGCCAAACGTGATTTTACGAAACGTGCTGGAAAATCCGGGTTGGTACACTGCATACACGCCGTACCAGCCAGAAATTGCGCAAGGCCGTTTACAAGCTATTTTAAACTTCCAGCAGGCAACCATTGATTTAACGGGCCTACCCTTAGCATCAGCTTCATTATTAGATGAAGCAACCGCCGCCGCAGAAGCAATGGCGCTAGCTAAACGCGTATCAAAAAACAAAAAATCTAACAGCTTCTTTATTGCTAATAACGTTCACCCACAAACCATTGACGTGCTGCAAACACGCGCAGATATGTTTGGTTTTGAGCTAGTTATTGGCGAGCTAAACGATGCAGCCAATCACGATGTATTTGGAGCACTTTTGCAATATCCAGGTACGACAGGTGAGCTTGTTGATATTCGCGAGCTTATTAGCGCTATTCAAGAGAACAAAGGCATTGTTGCAGTAGCGACCGATATGTTAGCGCTTACTATGATTACCCCTCCGGGTGAGCTTGGTGCAGACGTAGCATTAGGCAGCGCCCAGCGTTTTGGCGTGCCAATGGGGTATGGCGGCCCACATGCTGCATTTTTTGCTACTCGCGACTCATACAAGCGCTCACTTCCAGGCCGTATTATTGGTGTAAGTAAAGACACTCGCGGCCGCCCGGCACTGCGCATGGCGCTGCAAACTCGCGAGCAACATATTCGCCGCGAAAAAGCGAATTCAAACATTTGTACCGCGCAAGTATTACTCGCCAATATGGCAAGTTTTTATGCGGTGTATCATGGCCCGCAAGGCCTAGCGGCTATTGCACATCGAGTGCATCGTTTTACCGATATTTTAGCTGCTGGTTTAACGCGAAAAGGTTTAACGCTTAAAAACACCACTTGGTTCGATACCTTAACCGTTGAGCTTGGCAAAAAAGAGCAAGTAGTTGCAGCAGCTCTTGCTAAAGGCATGAACCTGCGCACCGATATTGAAGGCGCAGTGGGTATCTCCCTCGATGAAAGCACTTCTCGCACCGACATTGCAGACTTATTTGATGTGCTACTGGGCGAAGGTCACGGCTTAAACGTGGCTGACTTAGATGCGCAAATTATTGAAAACGGCAGTGAGTCTATTCCGGCTGAATTAGCACGTACTACCGAATTTTTAACGCATGAAGTATTTAATCGCTATCACAGCGAAACTGAAATGCTCCGCTATATCAAATCACTGGAAAATAAAGACCTAGCCCTAAATCACTCTATGATTTCACTTGGCTCGTGCACCATGAAGCTTAATGCCGTTGCTGAGATGATCCCTGTGACATGGCCTGAGTTTGGTAGCTTGCATCCTTTCGCACCGGTAGACCAAGCGCAGGGTTATAAGCACATGATTGATGAGCTCAGTGACTGGTTAATTAACATTACCGGTTACGACGCGCTTTCAATGCAACCTAACTCGGGTGCGCAGGGCGAATACGCAGGCTTATTAGCGATTCAGCGTTATCATCAAAGCCGCGGAGAAGGGCACAGAAATGTGTGCTTAATTCCGCAATCGGCACACGGCACAAACCCGGCGTCTGCCCAAATGGTGAGTTTGAAAGTAGTAGTGGTAGATTGCGATGCCAAAGGTAACGTTGATTTAGATGATTTGCGCGCTAAAGCACAAGAAGTAAAAGACAACTTAAGCTGTGCGATGATCACTTATCCGTCGACTCACGGCGTGTATGAGCAAGACGTAAAAGAAATATGCGAGATTGTGCATGAGTTTGGCGGCCAAGTTTACATGGACGGCGCAAACATGAATGCGCAAGTAGGCGTTACCTCACCGGGCTTAATTGGCTCTGATGTATCCCACCTTAACTTGCACAAAACCTTTTGTATTCCTCACGGTGGCGGCGGCCCGGGTATGGGTCCAATTGGCGTAAAAGCTCACTTGGCTCCATTTTTACCAAGCCACACGGTAGTTAACTTAAACGCAGCTGGCACAGGCGAAGATTTAGGCTCAAACGGCGCAGTATCTGCCGCTCCTTGGGGCAGTGCTTCTATTTTGCCAATCAGCTACATGTACATCAAAATGATGGGCAGCGAAGGTTTACGCAAAGCAACCGAAGTAGCAATACTCAACGCCAACTACGTAGCCAAAAAGCTCGAAGGCCATTACCCAATATTGTACAAAGGCATGAACGGACGCATAGCGCACGAGTGCATTATTGATTTACGCCCATTAAAAGAGGCCAGCGGCGTCACTGAAATGGACGTAGCCAAGCGCTTAAACGACTACGGCTTCCACGCTCCAACCATGAGCTTCCCGGTTGCGGGCACGCTTATGATTGAACCAACAGAATCGGAAGCCAAAGCCGAGCTAGACCGCTTCATTGAAGCCATGATTTGCATCCGCGGCGAAATAGACAAAGTGCAATCAGGCGAATGGGATGCCACCGACAACCCACTGCACAATGCACCGCACACCTTAGCCGATATGATTGACGCAAACTGGAACCGCAGCTATAGCCGAGAGCTAGCAGCATACCCAGTAGCGGCAGTTGCAAAAGATAAGTTTTGGCCAACGGTGAATCGCATTGATGACGTGTTTGGCGATAGGAATTTGATTTGTTCTTGTCCGGATTTGGATAGTTATCGGGATTTTGCGGAGTAGTGATGATCTGTAATTAAGTTTGTGACTGTTTAATATAGCTTGTGACTTTAATTAAGATTGTGACTAATTAGTTGGAAAATACCGAAAGGGCGAATCAGAAATGATTCGCCCTTTCTATTTAATGCAGCTTTCGGCTAGTCTCTATTAATTGCTAGGGTACTCAACAACGAAGAACTGCTAGTTTTTATTAACTGCCAGGGTATTCAACAACGAAGAACTGCTAGTTTTTATTAACTGCCAGGGTATTCAACAACGAAGAAACGTCATTCCCAACTCGATTGGGAACCTCGTAAATGATACCTCGAAGTATCAAAATATGCGGTTTTTTGTCAAAAATTTCTAGCTGTTTACGAGGTCCTCACTTTCGTGAGGATGACGTTTCTTCGTAGTTTATTATCGCGTTTCTTTGCAGTGATTTTCAGCGAATACAAAGAACGCAATGGCACTAAAGCAATATTAGTAAGCAAACCCTTTTCGCCTCAAACCAACAGCCATAAATAATGCAGCGTATTATTAATTCGCTCAGCTTTTACTAAGCGCTTTATCAAGTCGTATTGCAAATTCTTCAGCCGTCCAGTCGTTGCCATTCTTTTTAAAGGGATGCATTTTTACGGTTTGCCCGTTTGGATAAACGATTCGGAAGTTTGGGTAGCCCTTCGTACCAAACTGATCAGAAATGGCTTTGTGTTTATTGCTTGTTTCGGGGTTAATTTTTACCAAATAAGATTTTGAAAGCGCTTTTCTGACTTTGTAGTTGCTTAGATAATCTTTATTCAACTTTGCACAGAATCCGCACCAGTCAGTATAAATAAATATTACAAAAGGTTCTCCTTCTTCTGCGGCGCGTTTTTTAACCTGTTCAAAGCCATAGGGATTGATATACCAATAATTTTTGATGGTCGCATTTGCGGCAAACGCAAAAATAATAAATACCAAGGCAAGCGATATTTTAAATCGGGGCGAGTAAGACATTTTAATTCCTTTTAAGTGGGTACGTTTCCATGAATTGCTTTTGTTCTAACAGTCAATATTGAGCAATTTTCGGGTACCAGCATATGGTATTAAAAAGACTTAGGCAAATGAGATTGCCTGAAGCTTAAAACTTATAAAACCGCGCTGCTACATCGTCGCCCTCGTACATAACAGTTTGTAACAATTCAAAATCTAACTAAAGTTGTGCTATCAAAGCAAAAGCGTAGTATCCAATCTAAGCCAAAAGGAAAAAATATGAATCTCTTGCTAAGAATATGTTTATTCGTAGTGTTTATCGGTGCAGCGATTAGCTTCTACGCAATGGGGCAGCAGGCGGGTGCTTTTGTGCTTGTGATACTAGGTTTCTGTTTGGAGGGTTTTGCTTGGTGGTTTGCATTTAAGAAAAAGTCGCTGAAGAAAACTAAGCCCAAAGAGGCTTAAGGTTTTTTGAAACTGATTCAGAGAAGAATGAACAAGTGCTGCCGCCAAGCTATAAACATTGAGGCCTTCCAAGTTTTCAATATATTCTGAGGCCGGCAAATTCAACCTGACATCAAAAACCGAGGTGTTGTGCAAAAAGGCAGTGGGTTTATTATTACCTTTGGGCGAGCGCACGAGCAGTTGCTGAGGCACTGTTCTATCGCCGATATGCAGGTTAAGTGATTGCTCAGGTGATAGGCACCAGGAATTGTCGAACCGTTCTGACAAATAAGCGCCGCAAAAATCCCCAAAAGAGGTATACCAAGACGTACTGTCTCCCGGCTTCTCATCTGGCATCGCTTGTATATACCAGCCCCGAATAACTT
>CAYQMI010000018.1:0-44085 GCA_964418575.1 uncultured Glaciecola sp. | reverse complement strand
CAGGTTTAGATTATCACTACAGTGCTGATACTAAAGAAACGCAGCTGAACTCCTTCGTTGATCACATAAAAGTCGCTAACAAAGTTAAAAAGCCTCTAATTATCCATACGCGCAATGCGCAAGAAGACACTTTATCTTTACTAAACACTCATTACGAGCAAGACACCGGGGCGGTGCTGCATTGCTTCACGGAATCACTTGAGATGGCGCAAGCAGCTATTGAAATGGGAATATATATTTCGATATCGGGCATTGTCACTTTCAATTCTGCTGCGGACTTACAAAATACTGTACGCCAAATTCCACTAGATAAACTATTAATTGAAACTGATTCTCCATGGCTGGCACCAACGCCATATCGAGGAAAAGAAAATCAGCCTAAGTATGTAAAACGGGTTGGTGAATTTGTGGCTGAATTAAAAGGAATAAGCGTAGAAGAGTTAGCGCGCGTGACGACTGATAATTTCTATCGTTTGTTTAGCCAGGTGAATAGACAGTCATGATTTATCCAGCATGGCGACAGCAGCTTTCTCGAAGCCTACATTTAAGCAGAAGTAAACCTGAGGCTAAGTATTTTCAAGTGGCCAGCGTTGCTCTTGATGGTCTTCCATGTGTGCGCACCATGGTATTTAGAGACTATCTTGAAGACACTAATAGCTTACTTGCGGTAAACGATATTCGAAGTGAAAAATTTGAGCAGTGGCAAGCACAAAGTGATACTCAACTGCATTGGTATTTTGTTAAAAGCCGAGAGCAATACAGACTTTCCTGCAAAACGAGCATGGTATATCAAAATGAAAGCGGTAGTCTGGTCATTGCAGGTAAAGATGCTGGTGCAGACATAAGTAACCAGCAGCAGCTATTTGAAATGTACGAAAAGCAGTGGTCAAAATTATCTGAAAAAGCACAAGACGGCTTTTATTGTCCGAAGCCAAAATCGCGTCTGTCTGATGAAACGGGAAAGGGGACGGGCACTCAAAGCGGAAACGAGAAACAAGAGCTTAAGTCGAAGGACGATATAAGCCCATATTTTTCACTAGTAGTATTTAAACCTTACTACGTAGACTATTTAGACTTAAAAACGCAGCCACACACTCGAGTTTTGCAGTCACGAGAATCGCTGGCAGATGGCGATAACAACTGGACGCTTGAACCCGTTAACCCATAGCTCTTTCGAACTGCATAGCCAAGCGAGAGTGCACTAACTCGGTATTTGAAAATACTTGCAGCATTTTTAAAATGCCGATTTGGCTGGCGCTTAACTGGCAGTCGAAGTAAATCACATCACAGGTTTCTGCTTTTAGCAGTTTAACCATAAGCTCATACTGCGAGAGTTTTCCGCGGCCGCTCACGTTCAAGCCATTTGCAACATCTTTACTCAATTTTACTGACTCAGACACATTGCACAACCAACGAGCGATAGGAGCTTTAGAGTCACTACTTAATTCAGCATTAGCGCTTTTCTCAATAGCGGTTCGAATATAGCTAACTTTATTACCTGTAGAATGTACTTGAGCATTGCTTGCAGTTGTCATGTGTTTATCCTCAATCTTACTTGCTGGAGGAAAGTCATTATAAAACTACTGTATAACTTTCTCTTTTGTGCTTTGTCTTCTGCTTTACCCCTCTCATTTGCACTTGGCTTTTAAGAGATAATGTCGTGTTGAAACAGTAGAAATTGCACACCTGTATAAATACTGTATGGATTAACAGTAATACTGTATAAATAAACATGCAAGCTTTATTTGAATATTTTTTTAATTTTGTTTTTTCTTAAAAACAATAACCCGAGGGCAAGGATGAGATAGACAGTAGGCTCGTACCAGTCAGATTTAACCGACCACAAGTAGTGAATACAGCCAAGAATAAGGGCTGGGTAAATGAAGTTGTGAAGCTTTTGCCACTTGCTTGCCATCGCTTTTTTGATAGATTGCAAGGACGTGACCAGTAAGCTGCTGAGAATAAGAAAGGCCAGCATACCAACGGTGATGTAAGGTCGCTTGATGATTTCCTCTAAAATTAGCAGCCATTCATATTTAAGCTCATAGGCCACAAATACATATACATGAAATATGGCATAAACCGCTGCGTATACGCCCAGAGTTTTACGAATTCGTATGAGCTGTGCAAATTTAAAGTACTGAGCGAGCGGACTAATTAGCAGACTCAACATAATTAAGTGAATCGCGCCGATACCGCTGAAGTTGAGTAGGTATTGCACAGGGTCGCCCGGCAGATTACCCTCGATAGCAGCATAATAAATATAAGCCAACCATAGTGCGGATATACCATGTATCAATAATCTACTGAGCAATACCCACGATGGAGCAATCCTTAAAGGACTGCGCTTGCTCGCGCGAGTCTTAGTATTTTGTTGAATGCTCATCTGATTACACGAAGCGCAAAAGTGCTTTATTTTGTAAGGTTAAAAAGCAATTAATAAAACCGCCTCAAATCCATATTGCTATACAGGGATGCCACTTCTGAATATCCATTGAACATTTTGGTATCGATTCGTTGTTGGGCGTTTAAACCGCTACCCAGTATCCGGCGCTCTCTCCTTTGTGACCATCTTGGGTGATCAACATTTGGGTTAACATTGGCATAAAAACCGTATTCTTCAGGTGCGAGAATATTCCAGGTTGTTGGGGGCTCTTTATCTGTTAGTTCGATTTTGACAACAGACTTGATGCTCTTAAAGCCATATTTCCACGGCACGACTAAACGAATGGGAGCGCCGTTTTGTGGCGGCATGGTTTTACCGTACATGCCAACGCTCATTAGCGTAAGCGGGTGCATGGCTTCGTCTAAGCGCAAGCCTTCAACATAGGGATAGTCTACACCACCACCCACAAAACGACTGCGCTGACCGGGCATTTGCTCGGGGCTATATAAAGTTTGAAAGGCAACATACTTAGCACTACTTAAGGGTTTTACCGATTTTAGTAGGCTCGCCAAGCTGAAACCAATCCAAGGAACAACCATCGACCATGCTTCAACGCAGCGTAGCCGATAAATGCGTTCTTCGAGTGGAAACTTATTCATTAAATCGTCGTAATCCATGGTAACTGGATTTTCAACAAGGCCACTTATCTCAAGCTTCCAAGGGTCTACCACCAAAGATTGCGCGTTTTCAATTGGATCGCTTTTGCTTGTGCCAAACTCATAAAAGTTGTTGTAGCTTGTTGCTACGTCTTTGTCAGTAAGGGTAGCAAGTGATTCGCTGGCTTTTTTGAAGTCTAGCGCTTTGGTTTGAAATGCTGGTGTTTCATCTTTTGAAAACCAATCAAAAGGATTAGCGAGGGCAGGCGCCGACATCATGGCCGCAGCACCACCAAAACCTAGCTGTTTGAGTAAGGTTCTTCTTTGCTGGTAAACACGCTCATCGGTAACATCTGAGTCTTTTAGGTCGCTGCTTCTGCTTGATTTTATGATCACACTCTTGCCTCATCCAATAGTATAAAACGCTGTTTCAACTAATTAGCCATAACGATTATTCTTACGACAGACTAGCTTTACAACAAACTTGTTTTAACCTTACTAATACAAGACCGTACAAATGTGGAAAGAGTTTCAAAGATTAACGATCTGTAATGCGATGTGACTTTGGTAAAAACAAATTAGCATACACTCTATTCGCGTACTCATCTGTCATCCCAGAAATATAATCAGCAATTACTCGTAGTCCAAGATTGTTTTGCTCTTGCTGTGTTTGCTGCCAGCGCAATGCCGTATTTTTAGGCAATAAACGAGCAGGCTCATTCGCAAATGCCTCAAATATAGCCATCACAATCTGCTGCCCTTTATATTCTAATAGTTGAATTTCAGGCTTTTTGATCACGTACGTAAATACAAAGGCTTTAAACGCCAACAGCGCCTCATGATAGGGCTCAGGAAGCTGGGCGTTATTGTCGAGTAGGGGCTCGGCAAAGCGATTAAAGCGCGTGATGTCTATCGCAGTAATAAAGCAGTTTACTAATGCACCAATGGCGTTTTTGCGTTTAAAGGCTTGCGAATGAAAAAGTTGTTCTTCAATTTGTTTGGCGTTTTCTGATAGCCATGGAATATCAAGCTTTAAGAGCTTATCGGTCACTTGCTCACTGAAGGCTGCTTGATGAATTAAACCCATTACAATAGCATCTTCTAAATCGTGAATGCCGTAAGCGATATCGTCTGCCAATTCCATGATTGAGCAATCAATAGATTTGTATTTTGTTTTACTATGCTGCTTACCAAAAGACTCAGATTGCATGTAAAGCTGTTTATCGTGTTCACTTAAAGGCTCGGTGACCCAATCAAATGCGTCAGCATCGCAGTCAAACAGCGCTTTTGGTGGGTGCCATTGCCCAGCCTTTACCTGTGGGAAGCGTTCTGATTTTGCAGGATGGTAAGCGGAGTTGCTTAGATGGCTCATGAAATTAGGGTACTTAAGTACGCCTAATAGGCTTCGTCTGGCTAAGTTCATGCCGTCAAACTCAGAATACGACTCTAATTTGGTTAAAATTCTAAAAGTTTGTCCATTACCTTCAAACCCACCGTGTTCATTCATCATGTAATGCAGCGCAATTTCACCGCCGTGACCAAAAGGCGGATGACCAATGTCGTGGGCCAAGCAAATAGACTCAATAAGATGCTCATCGAGTGCGAGTTCGTTTGCAATATCAGGGTACTTTTGACGAAGCTGTGCGGTGATGCCTGTGCCGATTTGAGCCGCCTCTAAGGAGTGGGTTAAACGCGTGCGATAAAAATCACTGATCCCCACGCCAACAACTTGCGTTTTTGCCTGCAGACGACGAAATGCTGCGCAATGCATAATGCGCGCTTTATCTCTTTGATAGGCGTTGCGATGGTCTCCATCTCTTGTTGCACTGCGTGATTGTTTTCGTTCTTCCCATTGATTCATGCGCTTACCCATGTAGAGCTTGGTTTAATTTGTTTGCGATAGTTCGTCTACATTCACAAAGCACTTGTCTTCAAACAAATCGAAGAATAGTTTGATTTCTGGCATTTCGTCTGCGTACTCAGTCAGCATGGCGTCTAGCCGAGTTTTAACGTGGCCAAACTCTTTGTTTTGAAAACTGAGCTCATCTGACGCCTTTAAATAAGCCGAGATCAAATCAGCTGCTTTAACGATTTTTTTATAAACGGGGTCTACGTTTTTCTGCACCAGTAAAGTTGAAAACTGCGCTCTCAATTCTTCAGGCAAGGTGTTTAGGCACTCAATCTCAGCAATTTCTTCAATCTTTTTAAATTCACGCGTTAAATCTGGGTTGTGATACTTAGTAACGTGATTGATATCCTGCAACTTTGTTTCCGATACCTCATGATACAGCGCCACCGTCGCGGCTCGCTCAGGATTCACATTGCCATTGAAATAGGTATTACGAATACTGGCAAGCAAATGCGCAATTACGGCCACCTGATGGCTATGCTCTGCGACATTTTCGCTTTTTACCGAATGCATTAAGGCCCATCGTTTAATCAAAGGCATGCGTAAAATCCATGCTAAGAAGGGGCTGTTTTTAATTTTTGTATGAATACCTTGTTTGTCCTTATGTACTTTATGCTCAGATGAAAAACTCATGCAGTTTATGCTCGCTTATAATTATCAAAAAAGTCGTGCATGCTGTCTAATGCAGGGGTGAGTATGTCTTTGTGAGGTAAAAACACCAGTCTAAAATATATGCCCTGATGCAAATTAAATGCGCTGCCATGCACCAGCAGAATCTTTTTATCTTTGAGCATGTCCAGAATAAGATTGACGTCGCTATCAATCTTAAATCGTTTTTCATCAACTTTGGCAAAGCAATACATCGCGCCATTGGGTTTTACGCAAGATATGCCTGGCATTTCGTTTAGGCGTTGATGCGCCAAGTTGCGCTGTGTCAGCAAGCGGCCCTCGTGAGTGACTAAGTCGTGAATACTTTGGTAACCCCCTAAGGCGGTTTGAATAGCGTGCTGGCAGGGCACGTTTGCGCACATGCGCATAGAAGAAAGCACCGTTAGTCCCTCAATGTAGCTTGCCGCAGCCTTTTTATTGCCACTCACAAGCAACCAACCGGCTCTAAAGCCTGCTACTCTGTAGTTTTTTGATAGCCCACTGAAAGTAACACAAAATACATCTGGAGCCAGTGAGGCAATACAGGTGTGCTGTGCATCGTCATATAATACTTTATCGTAAATTTCGTCACTAAAAATAACCAGATTGTGTTCTCGAGCCAGTTCAACAACTTGCTGTAACAGGGCAGGCGAATACACCGCGCCGGTCGGATTGTTAGGGTTGATCAGCACAATGGCTTTTGTGTGACTCGATATTTTACTTTTTATATCATCAATATCTGGAAACCAATCGGCCTGTTCGTCGCAAACATAGTGCACGGCCGTGCCAGAGGATAAATTTACCGCTGCCGTCCATAACGGATAATCAGGGGCAGGAATAAGTACTTCATCGCCTGAGTTCAATAGCGCTTGCATAGATAGAGTAATCATTTCGCTAACGCCATTCCCTAAATAAACATCTTCAATGGCAATATTTTCGATGCCTTTTTGTTGGTAATACTGCATTACCGCCACACGCGCGCTATATATACCTTGCGCATCAGAATATCCCTGTGCAGTGGGTAGCTGGCGAATAACGTCTTTTAAGATGTCGTCAGGGGCATCAAAACCAAAGGGGGCAGGGTTACCGATGTTGAGCTTTAAAATACGCTCTCCGGCCTCTTCCATTCGGTTAGCTTGAGCAAGGATTGGACCGCGTATGTCGTAACACACGTTTTCGAGTTTTTTAGCCTGTAGAATGTGATGCATGAAGTAAAAGTGAACTGACATTAGATGAGGTGCTCTAAGAGTAAAGCATAGTTCTCGGTGTGTTAAGTACTAAATGACACGTTTTGTCACACTTTAATATGCCCAGAAATAAAGTAATTGCGTATTATCCTAAATATAAAGTGCGAAATACTTCGAAACTTTTCTAAGAAATATTGCGCGGATAACAGATGCGCGGAGAATCATTGATATGCCAGCACCACTGATATGGCTAGGGGCAGCCGCTGCATCTATTTATGCCACCAATAAATTAAACACGGCACATCTGCGTCGCAATAAAATTATCAATAGGCTACCGGGAGACTGTCGGAGTCCTGTTGTGCCGATAAACGGTAGTATTGTGACCTGCGGCATATATGAAGTTCTCGACCACACGGGCATTTGGATAGATGGCAACATTTATGAGTTAAATGGAAGTGGTTTGGTAAGATGCGTGAGTCCATCTCGATTCATTGATAATCGCAGTGGCGACGCAATTTACGTTGCGTGTGATATGCAAGACAGCCCCCTTGTTGAAAAAGCCAGCATTGAAAGGGCGAAATCACAGCTCTTTTCCCTTTATGAATACCACCTCCTGCGCCAAAACTGTCATAAGTTTGTAGCGGAAATGATTGCAGGCTGCAACTGCGACGTTACCAGTTTTAGCGACCTAAATGAGTTTCTAAGCGAATACTTTTCAAGCGCAATTGACTGGCGACTGACCCAGATCAAGTTATTGTGATCAATTTTTGACCTTACCTTTTAATTTTCCTAGTATAAATGTAGATTCTGGCTTTATTTTATGTAAACTAATTGTTAACTGTTAGTGTACAAAAACTAACAGAGTCAAACAGCAGAGGCGTGCGTTAAATGTACGACTTCTGTTTTAGTACTACCACACTGCTACGACAACTAAGGGGCCACCATGTCTCAGGAACTAGAACAAACCGCAGAAGATGCAGAAAATGCTATTGAGAAAAGCGGTATCGCACGCGTTATTCCTTGCAAAACACTTGATAAATTCGACTGTTTTCGTTGGATTTCGTTAGCGGTTAACGATTTTAAAAATGCCAAACTAATCAGTTTTACTTATGGCGCTATCTTTACCATACTTCCCCTAACGATTTATTTTTTAGTATATGCAACCGAGTGGCATTTGGTCATTTTCCCTGCCATGATTTGCTTTATGTTGATTGGTCCATTTTTAGCTGCTGGTCTTTACGACGTTGCTTGGCAGTTTGAAAAGAAACGTAAACCTTCATTGCGTCATTCCCTCAAGGCGATGTCTCGAAATGCTGTAAACGAATGGGGGTTTGGTCTTTTCTTAATGATACTCATGATTTTTTGGTTACGCGTAGCGTCGCTAATCCACGCCCTGTATCCAGAGTACTTAGAATTCACATTTGCTAATGCATGGCCGTTTTTAGTGCTAGGAACAATAGTAGGTGCGGGTTTTACCACGCTAGTGTTCTTTATCAGCGCATTTACACAACCTATTTTATTAGAGCGTAAAGTTGATTTGGCTACCGCAGTGCTTACCAGTATGAATGCCGTGTGGAGAAACAAAGTGCCTATGTTTATTTGGGCCGGCGTTATTATGTTTTCAGTGTTTTTGGGCTTTGTTACTTTCTTTGCTGCGTTTTTGGTGATTATGCCAATTTTAGGCTATGCGTCTTGGCATGCATATATTGCAACGATTGAAACAAAAAGAGAGCGTAAATTCGAATAATTAAACGCTACTGTGTTTCATTTAATATCTACTGAAAGGGCCTCTTACGAGGCCCTTTTCTTTTGTAACATTTATGCTTTGGCGTATTAGCGCTCAAACTGATTAGTTAGCCAAACTGTCTGATAGGGCTGTAGCTCTATTTTCAAATCTTCCATTGAAACCGTATTCTGAGTAATTAAATCAGTCCAGTCATCTGTACCAATTAAATTGATATCAGATAAATATAGCTGCTCAACAGAATCAGTAATATTAGACACACAAAATATGCTTTGCTTGCGGTCGATACTCTGTCGCCAATAACCAAATAGTTCATTTCTTAGTTGAAGCGTAAATTGGGTAGCATTGGGGTGAAATGCACGCTGCGCTCTTCGTATGTGAAGGAGTTGAGTGATTTGTGTAAGTACTTGATGATGCAGTGAATACACATCATCCAATTGTTTAATAAGCTTTTCGTGTATCCAGCGGTGCCTATTAATAGAACGGTTTTGCCCCGTATGAATCACTTTTTCTTCGTCGTTTGTTGTTCCAATAAGAGAATGAATATAGAGGCCGGGTACTCCTTCTAGACCAAACATAATGCTATGAGCACAAATGAAACGTTCGATTTGCCATTGGTCTTCGCCATCCAGCGTGCCTTTTAAAGCATCGATTAGCGCAATATTTAGTTCATAAGGTTTTTGTTTACCGTTGTCTGCACTTCGCCAACCAACGCGCCCACCAAACTTTTGCATACAGTTAACTAAATCATTAATTTCTTGCTCTGAGAGTAAGCCTTCAGCAGGGCGTAAGCCAATACCATCGTGCGATGCAATAAAATTGAAATAAAATGTGCCATTTTGGGCCGGAGGCATACTCATTAGCCAGCTTTTCAAATACTGACTTGAACCGCTGACTAAAGTATTGACCAATAATGGCGGTAGAGAAAAGTTATATATAGCGTGCGCTTCATTAGCATTACCGAAGTAAGTTAAGTTTTCGCGATTCGGAATATTCGTTTCGGTAATAATTAACGCGTTTGGATTCGCATGTTCAATCAAAGTGCGCAAAAGCCTTACCACCTCATGGGTTTGTGGCAAATTGATGCAGCTTGTACCGGCTATCTTCCATAAAAAAGCAATTGCATCGAAACGGAATATTCGCGTGCCTTTGTCTAAGTACAATCGAATTATCTCAACGATGGCGATTACCACTTCTGGGTTTCTAAAGTCAAAATCAACTTGATCATGTGAAAATGTACACCAGACTTCCTTTACACCAGTAGCGGTTTTGGTCTCTCTGAGTAAGGGAGATGTCCGAGGGCGCACAACCTGGGAAATGTCTGCGGTAAGGTCGCTAGTGAAGAAAAAATCCTTACCAGGCGACTTATCCTCAATAAACTGTTGAAACCAGGCACTTCGTGCTGAACAGTGATTAATGACCAAATCAACCATCAGGCCAAAGTCTTCAGAAATCGCTTCCACATCATTCCATGTGCCAAGGGACTCGTTCACCGTCGAATAATCAATAACAGAAAAGCCATCGTCAGAACTGTATGGAAAAAACGGGAGTATATGGACATGATTAATAGTGTGAGCACAATAACGCTTTAAAAAGCTATGTAGGGTTTTCATTGGTGCTTCTGTTAGACCGCCACCAAGCTCATCACTGGGTTGATAAACACTATCTCCATAGGTAATGAGCACTACATCATTTTCATCCCATAGATTTTCATGGGCTTTGGGAGGATGGATATCATTTTTTTCAGATAGGCGCATAGCGTTAAGCAAACGCTGCGCTATGGTGGGCAAGTCATCATCTAGGGCAATATCTGCGTAAATAAACGCAAGTTGATGAATCAGTTTTTCTTTTAAGGCTGCGTCCACCTCTACCATTTTATGCTCCTTTGAATTCTTCGTAATCTGCCTCTACTGCTTGTCTTAAACATTCAAGTACGTCGGGTTTGGCGCTTACAACGCGATTCCAACTTGGGATAAAAGGGGTCTCCATGGGATTATCCAAAAAGCTCGTACCCGCTTTCATGATATTCTGTGCAAATAGCTCCACCGCACGCTCTTCAGAGTCAATATCGAGCTTTAAGCCGTTCATAACTGCGTCGTTGTGATAGGTTTCGATAAAATCCAATGCAATACGGAAATAGGTGGCCTTGATGGTGCGGAAGGTTTCAGTATTAAACACGGTTCCCTGTGTTGCTAGTTTACGAAAAAGTGCCTTAGTAATATCAATCGACATTTTTGATAAACCGCCTTGGTCGTTGTTCAGCGACAAGTCTTGATGTTTATGGTCATATTGATGGGCAATGTCTGCTTGGCATAAACGATTATGCGAATAGTTGCGATGCATTTCCGATAACACACCTATTTCTAAGCCCCAATCGCTTGGTATACGGATGTCGTTTAATACATCTCGTCTAAACGAAAACTCGCCTGCCAATGGGTAGCGGAAGCTGTCCATATATTCTAAATAATCGTTGTGTCCTACAGCGTGTTTTAGGGCTCTCAGAAGAGGGGTGACCAATAAGCGTGAGACGCGGCCGTTTATTTTACCGTCTGCAACACGGGCATAAAATCCTTTACAAAATTCATAGTTAAACTGCGGATTAGCAACGGGGTATATCAATCGAGCGAGCAAAGAACGGTCGTAAGTGAGAATGTCGCAATCGTGCAAGGCAACACTTTCCACTTTGTTTGATGCCAGTACATATCCCATGCAATACCAAACATTACGACCCTTACCCAGTTCTTTTGGCGCTAAGCCTAAGCTCTGTAGCTCTTCATCGAGGGCTTTTAGTCGAGGCCCGTCATTCCAAAGCACTCTGTGACGTTGAGGTAAGCTGCCAAAAAATGAAAGCGCATGTTTAAATTGAGATTCATCTGCTCTGTCTAAACCAATCACCACTTCAGATAAATACGGAACTTTCTCTATATGATTAATAATATCTGGAAGCGCCTTGCCCTCAAGCTCAGAAAATAATGAAGGCAAAATTAAACCCATAGGTCGCCGGTCTGAAAAGCTGACTAACTCCTTTTCTAATTCATCGATATTTCGGGATTCTAGATTGTGAAGGGTTGTGACAATCCCATTTTGATAAAAATCGGCCATAAATGTGTCCTTTAGTCTTGTTGTAATGCGGGAATTAGCCGCTCTATGCATTCTTTCCAGCCCATAGGTCCGTTCAATGTGCTGGTTATGACGCCGTCGCTTCTTTCTAAAATAGGAGGTGGATTAACGGGGGATAGAATCCTCACCGCAATATCGCTTGCTTCTAACATCGCAATATCATTATCACCATCGCCCAAGCTTATGGTGGTAAGTGAATCAACTCGCCGCTGTCGCTTGTATTCATTTGTAAGCCATTCGAGCGCTTTTCCTTTGTTACTATCGCCGCAAATGTGTAAAAAACGGCCACCGAGTAAGGGTGATGCTCCGAGTTTTTTAGCATTTTCAATAAATATATTTCGCCTGTCTTGTGAGCCTTTCCATAACAGCGGCTCACCGTAAAGTCTCTTTGTGGCAAGTTGCGCACTGCGTTCATCGAGTCCAGTTACTTCCATTAATCTGCGTAAGGTCATTTGTGATAAGGCTTCGAACTCACCATCAAATGAACTCGATAACTTATCGATAACACCTAACCAGTGAGAGCGCTTTGAGGCAAATGTTTTTACCCAGTATCCGTCTTGCCAAACACTACCTTTTGGTTTGCTTTCAAACTCCGTTTTAGGAATGAACACTGCGGCACCGTTTTCAACAATAAATGGCGTCTCTAAGCCCATTTGCTCGCGAATGACGGTCAGTTCAGCGGCTGTTTTGCTGGTGTTAAGCACCACAGGTATGTTCAAACTGGCAAGTTTGTCTAATGAAGACTTCGCTGCCTCAAAAGAATAGCTGTGATGGTCAAGCAAGGTTCCGTCTAAATCGCTATAGATTATTGCTTTGGCCGAGTCTACTATTGGAAATGACATGTGCTAATGCTTCTATGTTCATTCAATTCAAAAACCTCATCGCAAATAGGAGGTAAACACTTTAAACCGTGCTCAGTGATACGTTGATAGTGCGCAATAAACGTCGCTATTTCTTCATCGCTCATTCCGCCCTTAGCTCTGTTTAACTTAAGGTTATTTGCTTGCATTTTATGCTCTTGCTCTAAACGCCAAGCGTAAATACGTTCAAATGATGGGGCTTTAAGCATAATTAAATATTCTATCTTTGCAAAAACATCTTGGTACTGCTCTTCCAAGGCTTTATTCACGAAACGACGCCATTCGCCATCTTGGTCGTATTTAGCTTCTAGTTCATTTACTGCTTGTTTAAGTGATTTGGAATCTTGCGAAGGCGTACCTACACACCAGCCCTCTAAAATAACGATATCCATCGACCCTGTAATCTTATGCCATTCATTTATAGGGGCTATGTCATCACTGGCTTTATCAAATACTGGAATAGTGCATTCAAACCCACGTTTTAAATTTTCTAAGGTATCGAGCAATGCCTTGATGTTGTGAGTGCCCGGAACCCCACGCGTTTGAAGGAGCGGATGCACTGTATCCGCAAGTGCTTGGCGGTCTTTTTTACTCAAATAAAAGTCATCTAAAGACATGCAGCAAGCCTTCATGCCGTGGCAATCACGTAGTATGCGTATAAGAAGAGAGGAAAGGGTGCTTTTACCACTTCCTTGCGCACCATTTATGCCCACAATGAGAGCTGATTTTGCTTCATCTTGGTGCAGCGATATGCGTTCTTTTAAACGCGATACCAAAGGCAAAAACCATAGCTTGGCAGACTCTATGAAAGAGTTTGGCAAGCCATTTTCGGCTGCAAAGGTAAGTAAGCTAGCATGTTCGTTCAAAGTATTACCCTGCCAATAGTGCTGATTTCCTTGAATGATAAGGCGGTATTATAACGTTGTATAAGGACTCTGCACATATTGCTAGTTTCTCTGCTATTGTTGTTTCACTTTGAACAACTCTCTAAAAGAGATTACGGCGAAAGTGAACAACATAAGACTACATTAACTATAGCTTTACACAATACGTGCCAAAACTTCATGCTCAGCTTCATGCTTAAATAAACAAGGCAAGGCAAATCAATTAATTTAGATTGTTGCAATAAACGTAGCTCGTCGAGGTGCGCTGTAACCCTCAACTGTCTTGCTACTATCACTTGGGTCTAAAAATGATGATAGCGAAAGGTTGTCCATCCAATCGGTACTTCGCTGCTCGTCGGTAGTGGTAATGCAATCATCAACCGCGACAACATCCTTAAACCCGACTTTTTTCATCCACAAAATCATGGCTGCGATACTTGGTATGAAGTAAACGTTACGCATTTGCGCGTATCGCTCACTGGGCAACAAAACGCTCGATTCATCTCCTTCAATTACCAGCGTCTCGAGCACTAATTGCCCCTTTGGCGCAAGCTGTGCTTTCAGCTGTTTAAGAAATAAAAGTGGGTCCGGTCGGTGATAAAAGACGCCCATTGAAAACACAGTGTCAAAGGCTTGAGTTTTAGGAATGTCTTCAATGCCAAGCGGTAAAAAGTGTACATTTTCATTAGGAATATATCGTTTCACGCATTGAAACTGAAAGAAAAAAAGCGTCGTCGGGTCAATTCCTATTACTTGCTGTGCGCCGGCTTCAAGCATTCTAAATAAATGGTAGCCGCTGCCACAGCCAACATCTAATACACGGCGATTTTCCAAACAAGCAATATGCGGACTCACTCTCTGCCACTTCCAATCAGAGCGCCATTCCGTATCTATATCGACTCCCAAGATATGAAATGGCCCTTTGCGCCATGGCATAAACTGTTTGAGAATGCTCTTTAAGCGCTGTTGCTCACCCAAGGGCAGTGCGGGTTTTGCCTCAATACTAACGGTATCTGCGAAAGAGTATTCAAGGACCTCAGGTACGGGCATTGCTCGTAGTTGCTTGCTCCACTTTTTAGCGTCGGCATGCTGTTTTTCTGGATTGTAGTTCTCAATCAGCGGCATTAAGCCAAGCAAGGCGCTTTGCAAAGGAGTATTTAGCACTGCTTGATAAAAATTGCTTTTCCAATCATTGTCCATACTCACTTCACCGCGCACATAGATAAGAAGTTAAAATGTTGAAACCAAACGGAAACATCTTTGAAACCAGCCTTAGTAAAGCGTTTTTTATGCTCCTCAAAGGTATCAAGGATCATGACACTTTCAAGTGCTGAGCGCTTTTGACTTATTTCAAGCTCTGAATAGCCATTATCTCTTTTAAATTCGTGGTGCAGCTCGATTAAAAGCTCATCTATGTTTTCGCTTTCTGCAGATACTTTTTCAGAGACAAGCAAAATACCCCCTGTGTTAAGGCTTTTATATACCTTGTCAATGATTGCCTGTCGCTTTTCTACAGGGATAAACTGCAAGGTAAAGTTGATGACGACCATATCGCAGCTTTCTAGCGATAGTTCAACAATATCGCCGTGATGGACATTAATGTTAGCAGCGTAGTTAAATGCATCTACGTGCTGCTGACAGCGTTCTACCATAGCAGGGGAGTTGTCGATTGCCTCAATGGTAAAGCGTGCATTTGGATTGTAGCGAGCTATATGAAGGCTTACATTTCCTAATGAACAACCTAAGTCATAGACTTTTGAATCGGTTTTTACCGCATAACGCGAAATCCTGCCTATCCCGTCAACAATAGTTTGGTAACCGGGAACAGAGCGATTTATCATGTCAGGAAAGACTTCAACTACCGATTGATTGAAGCTGAAAGGGTACAAGTCTGCTTTAGCATCTAAAAACAGCTTATCTACCTTATTATTTTTATTTGTCTCTTTCATTTTATATACTTTTGTTTAGTGGTAACTTGCTGGCAATATGTCGTATTCTTATACTTTAGAAGTGTCTGTTTTTGTTAAGCCTTATTGCTTACGTTGTAAATGACCTTATTACCTAGTACATCAACGTGCAACATGTAATGCTAAATATTCAGATCCAATGGAATGCACCATTATAATTAAAAGGGAATGAATAAGCACATGTTGAAATTCTTAATCGCTGATGACCACCCCCTGTATCGTGAAGCACTAATTGCCGCTTTGGATACTCACTTCGAAAAAGTAAGATATTTCGAATCTGATTCTTTAGAGTCTACCTTATTAGTGCTCAACAAGCACAGAGCCATGTCTTTGATTGTGCTCGATTTGAATATGCCCGGCTGCGATAACTTTTATGGTTTGTTGAGAGTGCGTCAACGTTTCCCTAACATCCCTGTATTGATTGTGTCGGCGACTGAGACTTTAAGTGTTGTTTCACAATCAATGGAGTTTGGCGCATCAGGTTATATTCCTAAAACCACGAGTACAGCAAATATTATTGAAGCAGTCAAAGCGGTGATTGCGGGCGAAACCTGGCTGCCAGAAGAGCTTAAAAATAAGGTTGCAGATGTTCATGATGATATTATTGATGCTGCAGAGCATGTCAGGCGACTAACGCCCAAACAATTCAGAGTGCTAAGGCTTGTTAGAAAAGGGCTTATGAATAAGCAAATAGCAGCGGAATTAAATGTGACCGAAGCCACGGTTAAAGCGCATATTAGTTCGATATTTCGTCAGTTTAATGTAAAATCACGTACACAAATATTGGTGAAAATAGAAAAACTACAGTTGGACTAATGAACAAACAAAGCTTGCCGTTTATTGATTTACATCGTCATTTAGACGGCAACGTGCGTGTTTCTAGCATTATTGCCTTAGCTAATGAGCACAAGCTTTCCATTCCCAGTACAGATATCAAAACCTTAGAGCAAGTTGTGTATGTGCAGGACCGTAGCTCTGATCTAATGTCCTTCCTACAAAAACTCGATTACGGCGTGTCTGTATTAGCCAACATCGAGGCTTGTGAGCGAATTGCATTTGAAAACATTGAAGATGCTCATTCAGAAGGGCTAGCCTATGTTGAACTTCGGTTTTCTCCCTTTTATATGGCGCAAGCGCATAACTTAAACTTAGCAGATGTTGTTGCTGCAGTTATTCGTGGTGTAAAACGTGGGCAGGAATGCTTTCCTGTTAAGGCAAACTTAATAGGTATTTTGAGTCGCACCTTTGGTCAGGATGCATGTATGCAAGAACTTAATGCGTTGTTAGCTCATCACGAAGGTATTTCAGCGCTAGATTTAGCAGGTGACGAATACAATTATCCTCCAGCTATGTTTGTTGAACACTTTGATTTGGCGCGCGCTAAAACAGACTGGGACTTTACTATTCATGCCGGTGAAGCTCGCGGTGCCCAGAGTGTTTGGGACGCAATAAAGCTCTTACATGCAACAAGAATAGGTCATGGGGTAAGGGCGATAGAAGACCCACAGTTATTAGATTATTTAGGTGAGCACAGCATTGGAATCGAAAGCTGTCTTAGCTCTAACTATCAAACCGGTACATGGCTTGACGTGAGCACGCATCCTTTAAAAATCTTTTTACAACACGGAATCAAAGCTTGTATTAATACCGACGACCCAGGGATTTCGAATATCACGCTCGCAAATGAATTTGCTGTTGCCAAAAATACACTTGGTTTATCTGAGAATGAATTAGTTCAGGCCCAGCAAAATGCTCTCGATATCGCTTTTCTTAGCAATGCACAAAAAAGCGCTCTGGGTGTCTAAACAAAGCTGTTTTATGACGGTACATCATCTAAATCTAAAAGAGTTGTATATATAATCAGCGATATTTGGGCTCAGTTGTTTAGTTGGGAGCTTTCTGCCTTCGCAGGAATGACGATATGCATAAAAAAGGCTGGTTTAAAACCAGCCTTTTGTTTATCCAAGGAAAATTTATGCAGCCTTGGCTGCTCGCTTGCGTGGTGCTGCCTTTTTCTTAATTTTCTTGCTCGTAGACATCAATAACTCTTGGGGATCAAAGTCATCTACATTAATGGTGCGAAGGCGACCGGCTTCTGTTTCTTTTAGAAGCTCAGCATCTTCTTCACTAATAATGTTAGCTGCCAACGCTTTGTCTGCCAGCAAATCAAGCTGTGTCATAGGCAACTTTTGACCTAGAGCTTTACAGATTCTGTCAAAGATTGGCTCTACTTTAATCACGTTATCAAGGGTTTGTTCTAAATCGCCAAACAAACTACCTTCTCTGCGCGTGAGATACTGACCATCGCCTAAACGACTGCGCGCACTACAAGGATTTTGCAAAATGTGGGCAATCTTATGCTCAATTTTATCAGACGGCTTGTCAAAACGTTTACCGAAGGGCTGAACAAGCACCCTTAACATCACACCAACAGGCGCAACAGGGAAGTTTCTAATAAAGTCATCGATCGCTAAATCAATTTGGTGCAGGCTGTCTTGCATCGCCCAATGTACAAAGGGTAAATCCTCTTGCAGACGGCCTTGCTCGTCATAGCGTTTTAACACTGCACTGCCAAGGTATAAGTGACTTAAAATATCACCTAAACGAGCAGAGAGGCGTTCACGTCGCTTCAATTCACCGCCTAAAACACCCATACTAATATCAGTGAGTAGAGCTAGATTCGCAGAGTAACCTTGAAGTGCTCTGTAATACTTCGACGTTTCGTCTGAAAACGGAGTAGAGCTAAGGCGGTTGCCGCTAATACCAAACCAAAGTGAACGAAGGGTATTTGCGAAGGCAAAACCAATATGACCCCATACTGCTTTATCGAACGCGGTTAATTGCTCTTTTTTATCATCCATTTGTGCGGCATAAATTTCGTCCAACACATAAGGGTGACAGCGCATTGCACCTTGACCAAATATCATCATATTTCGAGTAAGGATGTTTGCACCTTCAACCGTAATCGAGATAGGCGTGCCCTGATAGGCGCGACCTAAATAATTATTTGGTCCTAAACAAATTCCTTTACCACCGTGCACGTCCATTGAGTCATTTACTGCGGTTCTCATTTTTTCAGTAAGATGATATTTACAAATTGCGGATATAACAGAAGGCTTTTCGCCAAGGTCAACACCCGCAGTTGAGAAAGAGGTAACCGCATCCATAAGATATGCATTGCCGCCAATACGCGCCAACATCTCTTCAACGCCTTCCATTTGACCAATCGGTAAACGGAATTGACGACGAATTCGTGCATAAGCACCCGTAGCCATTGCAAGCTGTTTTGCGCCACCAGCAGCTGATGAAGGTAGGGTAATGCATCGACCAACCGACAAGCATTCCATCAACATGCGCCAGCCTTTACCTGCCATCTCTTCTCCACCAATGATATAGCTCAGTGGCACAAATACCTCCTCGCCTTTAACGGGGCCATTATGGAAAGGCACATTCAAAGGGAAGTGACGACGACCGATTTGCAGACCTTCAGTGTCGCGCGGGATAAGAGCACAGGTAATACCTAGGTCTTTTTTGTCGGACAGCAGGCCGTCTGGGTCATACAATTTAAAAGCAAGGCCCACAACCGTAGCAACAGGCGCTAATGTGATGTAACGCTTATTAAAGGTAAGCGACATACCAAGTACTTCTTCGCCATTAAACTTACCTTTTTTGATGATGCCTTGATCTGGGATCGCGCCTGCATCTGAACCAGCTTCTGGACTGGTTAATGCGA
Source organism: uncultured Glaciecola sp. (assembly GCA_964418575.1). Classification (GTDB taxonomy): domain Bacteria; phylum Pseudomonadota; class Gammaproteobacteria; order Enterobacterales; family Alteromonadaceae; genus Glaciecola. The sequence continues at coordinate 24,991 of CAYQMI010000018.1, read as the reverse complement.
AACATGGAATCTCGTCACCTGCGGCTAAGCGCGGCAAGTAATAGTCTTGCTGCTCTTGGGTTCCATAGTGCTGGAGTAATTCACCCGGGCCTAAGGAATTAGGAACTCCCACAGTGCTTGATAAAACAGCGCTTACGCCAGCAAGTTTTTGTAAGACTCGTGATTGCGCATAAGCAGAGTAGGCTAAACCACCGTACTTTTTCTCGATGATCATGGCAAAAAACTTATGCTCTTTTAAGTAGTCCCATACTTCATCAGGTAAGTCTGCGTCGACGTGGTTTATTTGCCACTCATCCACCATTGTACACACTGTTTCACAGGGACCATCTAAAAACGCTTGTTCTTCAGCGGTCAGTTTTGGCTGAGCAATACCGTGAAGTTTTTGCCAGTCAGGTTTACCGCTAAACAATTCTCCGTCCCACCATACCGTGCCAGCGTCAATTGCTTCTTGCTCGGTTTGTGACATTTCAGGAGATACTTTTTTGTAAAAAGCTAGTAGCTTTTTAGTGATGATATCTTTTCGGATGGGCTCGTAAGCCAAGGGAATTGCGATAACTGCAAACAGAAGCCAGCTGATAATGCCTAACGAACCGACCACGGTAGCAATGGCTAACGAGGCTGCGACAATGAATAAACTATTTTGCAGGCTTAAGCGCTTATAGGCTACAAAACCAACCGTAGCTATTACTAAGAGGAACCAAATTAAATCGGACATAAAAACTCCAAAGGTCTGACCAGATTAATCACGGTATGATCAATCACTGAAAATATCAAGTTTTAGCAAAAAAAGAGGATGCATATCCTCAAAAGAATATTTACGTTTGAAGCGGCCAAATTGACCAGTTATTGACGCGTAAAGGCTTGAAGTTTGATATCGCCTTGTTCTTTGCCTTCTTTGAACTGCTGTAGGCGAACCAGCGAGTAGTCGAGGTCGGGCGCAAACCATGCATAGGTAACCCGTTTGTTAGAATCGCGATTAATTTTAATTTTTATGGCGTTTAGCTTTCCATAGGGCAAAGTGAGGCTATCGGCACCTACCACCTTAAACGCATAGTGCTTTTTTTCGCCACGATAATTGATAAAGTGATAGCCAAATTCAGTATCACCTTGCTGTAAGCGCCTAGATAAGTCTACGCGAAACAGTTGGTTGTCCATCTCGCCATTCCAATCAAACTCTTTCTCATCGTTTATCAGTATTTTGTCGCTTTGTTTATCAAAATTTACGGTTAAATCTTTGTTTGAACCAGTACCGGTTCGTTTGTAGTGATAAGAAATGGGGGTCAGTGTTGTTCCATCGACTTCGAACAAAGTGGTCTCATATCGACGGTCAGAGAGAAAAAACTTAGAGACAGTGGACTGATAGTCTAGTTGGTATTGGGAGTCTTGTAGTTTTGACAAGCTAAGTACCGCTTCGCCTACGTCATCACCATCGTAATAAGCGACAAACTTTGAAGTAAAGGGCTGTATGTTCGCAAACGCTGCATTGCTTGCACTTAGCAAACATATGCCAAAGCTAACGGCCAGCTTTGATACCAAGCTTAGCTTACTTATTTTCATACACTAATCCGCCTTTTGATAATTCAGTGCCATCGAGAAAGACGACGTCATTTTCGACTCTCAGGCGATCTGCACAAAACCATTCTACAACGGTAGGATAAATTTGCCACTCGGTTTTGGCGACTCGCTGAGCCAGACTTTCTGAGCTGTCTTTTTCTTCGATCGCAACTTGAGATTGTAAGACAAGCGGACCACCATCTAGTTCAGCAGTCACGAAGTGCACCGTGCTCCCATGATTATCATCCTTATTATCAATCGCTCTTTGATGAGTATGAAGGCCAGGATATTTAGGCAAAAGAGAAGGGTGAATGTTTAAAAGTCTACCGGCAAATGCATTTACAAATGACTCGGTCAAAATACGCATAAACCCAGCTAGAACGACTAGGTCCGGTGAATAAGCCTCGATCACTTCGAGCAGTTTAGTGTCAAAGCTTTCTCTGCTATCAAAATCAGTGTGAGAGATTCCAATCGCATCAATGCCATGAAATCGAGCACGTTCTAGAGCATACGCGTCTACTTTGTTAGAGACAAGAGCAACTACGTCAGCATTTATATTTCCGTTGAGGCAACCATCTATAATAGCTTGCGCATTACTGCCGTTGCCCGATACTAAAATAACGATGCGCTTTGGCGATAAGTTAGGCATAGGTGTGATGTTTAATCTTCATCTTACTTAGTGATTAGTCATGTATGATTACATGCTTGTCATTGGCTCGCTCTTTTATCTCACCAATTACCCAAGCTTTTTCACCTAATTCATTGAGTGTATTTACGCAGCTTTCGGCTTTGTCGTTATCAACTACAATCATTAAGCCCACACCGCAGTTAAACGTACGGTACATTTCGTCAGTTTCAACATTTCCTTGGCTTTGCAAGTAACTAAAAATTGCGGGCCACTGCCACGATGAAGCGTCGATGTGGGCACTTAAATCATCGGGCAGAACTCTAGGTATATTTTCCCAGAAGCCACCGCCGGTAATATGAGAGATTGCATTCACGCTTTGAGTCTCGAGTAATGAAAGTACTGACTTAACGTAAATACGAGTTGGCTCTAAAAGGTGGTCTTGCAAAGATTTTCCTTCCAAAACCGAATTAAGGTCTAAATCTGCTACTTCAATAATCTTTCGAATGAGAGAGTAGCCGTTTGAGTGTGGCCCCGAAGAGGCGAGCGCGATTATCTTATTCCCAGCACTCACTTTAGTCCCATCAATAACATCTTGGGCTTCTACTACACCAACACAAAATCCAGCAACGTCGTAATCTTCACCGTGATACATACCGGGCATTTCTGCGGTTTCACCACCAATTAATGCACAGCCAGATAATTCGCAGCCCCTACCTATGCCGGTTATGACTTCAGCAGCAGTATCTACATCGAGTTTACCGGTGGCGTAATAATCAAGAAAGAATAGCGGTTCAGCGCCTTGCACAATTAGGTCATTTACGCACATCGCTACCAAATCGATGCCAATGCCATCATGACGATTGAGATCCATTGCAAGGCGAAGTTTTGTGCCAACACCATCCGTACCAGATACTAATAGCGGTTGTTTATATTTGCTTGGAAGAGAACAAAGTGCGCCAAATCCACCCAGACCGCCTTTAACCTCATCTCTTGCAGTACGTTTGCTGACTGACTTGATTCTTTCGACGAGACGATTGCCGGCATCGATATCTACACCAGAATCTTTATAACTGAGAGGGGAATTTTTGTTGTCCACACGCCTTCCTAAAGTGACTAAGCCTTATAAAGGTGTGAATATTAACAGTTACTATCTTGCTTTTGTATCAAAAACTTATGGAAATTAGAGATGCAAAACTTACGTAAATATCAGACAATACGCCTTGTTATTTCGTTGAGGTCGGTTTCTTGCTGAATTTTAAATCTTTAAGCCTTGTTTTTATCGTGTTTTACTGCGCTGTTAGCGATGCGGCAACCGTAAAAGATATTGCTGTAGGCAGAGTCATGATTGAAAATCAATCACAGGCCACGCAAAGACAAGCAGGTAGAAAAGCCCTTGAGCAGGTCTTTGTAAAACTTAGTGGCTCGGTAAATGTTGTTAACGACCCAACCATCAAACGAGCCATTGGCAACTATGAACAGTATTTAGTGGCAAGTTCCTATCTTCAGCGCGCAGACACTCTGATGTTCGAAGCGAGGTTTAATCAAGACAAAATAGTTTCCTTGCTTAAATCTACAGGCATGCCTATTTGGGCAAACTTGAGACCTAACGCGACCTTGTGGTTTGCGAAACAATCTGATGATGGCGATATAATTTGGTTTAACCAAAACGCTTCGCCAGAGTTTAATCAAAGGCTTCAGCAACTTTCGTTCGAAAGGGGCGTAAATATTGTTCTACCCATTGGTGATTTAACCGACAGTATGTCGATATCTGATTTTGACGTATGGACGCAAAATACGACTAAGTTAGTGGCGCAAACAACACGCTATAATACGGCATTCACGCTTAGCGCAGCTATGAAGCCAATTACTGACCGTATGCGACAGCAGTATCAAGAGGAAGCCGATTTTTTGAATCAACAGCAAGAGCTAAATCGCTTGTTTAATACACCTGATGCCGTAAACAATCAAAGCAGTAATAAATCAGCCGCTATACAACTGCCGGCAGAAAGCGATTTTTTCCAACTAGACTGGATTGTGAGTAGCGAGCAAGAGCTTCACATTAAAAAGGCGTTTGTTGCATCTGAAGAAGATGCTCAAGCACTTATTGTGAATCAATATGCGGATATGCTTGCTGCACAATACGGAACAAGCGGTGAGCGCGCTGTATCGCTTAATCGAAGTTTAGTGAGCGTGCAAAATATTAAGTCTCTTAGCGATATAAATGCGCTGCAATCTTTGCTCAAAGAAATGCCGCAAGTCAATGAGGTTGAGTTATTTGGCGTTAGTGGTAATTCTGCCAACTTTTATGTTGTGTTAAATGCATCAATGGAGACACTTATAAACTTGCTCACTCTAGATACTCGGGTCTCGCTACCAAACAATACATTAGAGCAAGTACCCGCGCCGGACACCAATGAAAGCGCAATTGTAGAGACACCTAAAGCCACCTTAGTCTGGAAGCGCTAATGCAGCTAGTTTTACCGGTTTTGCAGGCTCATGACTATCGTTTAGATAACTTTATTGCAGCAGATAATCTAGCATTAATTGAGCACGTAAAAGCTGCGATAAGTTCTGAATCAAACAGCACAAGTGCGATGCCAATCACCTACATCCAAGGTGCGCAAGGTGTTGGTAAAACCCATCTGTTGCTCGGCTTTCATCACTTTGCTGAAACTGAAGAGCTAATTTCCCAATATATCGATATGGCCCAAGTTCGCCATTTGCCCGCTGAAATCATGCAAGATTTAGGTGCAGTTGACGTAATCTGCGTGGATAACTTGGATCTCATACATGCCGATATGTCATGGCAGGTTCAAGTATTTAACGCCATCAATGCTTTTATTGAACGCGGTGCCAAACAGTTTATTGTAAGCGCAAGTAATACCGCAACCCAGGCGGGCTTTACCTTGCCTGACTTAGTATCAAGATTACAGTGGGGTACTACTTTTAGCGTGCACGAATTGGGTGAGGCGAGAAAAGTAGAAGCTCTTCAGATGCACTTTTGCGAACGCGGTATCAACGTGCAAAACGAGGTAATCATCTTCCTCATGCGCCGCTGTCAGCGCGACATGCACAAGCTGATTGAACTAGTTGACCAGCTCGACAAGCTTTCTCTGCAAAAACATCGCAAACTAACGATTCCGTTCGTGAAAGAGTCGCTTTCTTTGTAGCGCTATTTTTCTGCTTAACAATGGGCGGCATGCCTACTGAATAAAATCATTAGGCCGATGCACTCATCAATTGCCTTTATGTTCGAATCGTTGTTTTTCATCTTCCATAACTTTGCTGAGCTTTGGCAGATTAGAGCCTAATTCTTGTCCTCGCAAACGAGCATACATCATGCAACCAACGAACATAGCAGTCGCTAGGATGAGTTCTAAAGCCGCGTGAAGCATATAATCGGGCTCTGCATATAAAACCGTAATAGCGTGCAAAAAGTAAAAAAGCACAATAAAACAGGCCCAAGCATGCGTGTAGGGTTTAGCTTGAATGATACCTTTTAGTGGAAGCAACAAAGGCGCGATGTAGAGCAACAAAATAAAAGCAATCGAATAGTCAGCTTTCGTGTCTAACAATAAATACCAAATGCTCATCCATGCCAAGAGCAACACATGAGAAACTAGTGCTAAATATCGATAGCGTTTTACTTTGTCCGACATCGGGGTTGAGGTCATGAATGTCCCTTATTAGAAATGGATTGTTGCGCAGCAAATGTTTTTGCAAAGCCTGCTAAACGTTCACCCATGGCCCGGGCTAACTGCGTTTCGTCGTCTGATAGCTGCGTAAATTTATCACCTGACACGCATGATACACCGTAGGGTGTGCCGCCGCTTTGGGTGGTGTGCAATCTATCTTCGCTGTATGGCAAGCCGACGATACACATACCATGGTGGAACAATGGCAGCATCATAGAGAGCAGGGTGCTTTCTTGGCCGCCATGCATGCTTGAGCTTGAGGTAAATACACAAGCTGGTTTATCTACCAAAGTGCCTTTCAGCCAAAGCTCGGTTAAACTATCAATGAAGTATTTTAAAGGAGAAGCCATATTACCAAAATGGGTTGGACTGCCCATAGCAAGGGCATGACACTCCTTTAAGTCTTGCTTAGTAACATACAAATGTCCCTTCTCCGGAATACTCGAAGTGCGCTCGTTAATATTGTCACTAACCGGTGGCACACAGCGGATTATGGCTTCACAACCTTTGCTTTGTGCGCCTAGTGCTATAGCCTCGGCTAAAGCTTGAGTTGCTCCATGTTTTGAATGGAAAACGACCAATACCTTTGCAGTTGAATTATCAGTCATGTAGAAGTGACACTATATGGTCGAGCGGGCGCCCAATGGCTGCGCGATTTTTATAAAGCAAAATAGGGCGCTCAAGAAGCTTGGGAAATTTTGCAACTGCGTCGAGCACTTCTTCATTGCTAGATTCACCAGTAAGCCTAGCTAACTCGTACTCTTTTTCTTTTGAGCGTATCATTTGGTGGGCACTCGTGATGTCGAGTGCATCAAAGATAGTCTGAAGTTCCTCACGGCTCGGTGCTTGCTTTAAATATTCAATTACCTCAAGTTCTTGCGCTTGCTCTTTTACAAAAGCTAAGGCCTCACGACTTTTTGTGCATCTAGGGTTGTGATACAGAACGGCTTTAGGCATTATTTTACTCTCTTAATCTTCGTTAGATTTTTGTTTAGGTACTTATTACATGCGATTCAAATGGTTATATGTGTTTTCAGCGCTTGTTGCGATTATTGCAGGTAGTGCTTTTTATCAATTAAATCAAAGTGATTTTACCACGCTAGACGGTGCTAAGCACAAGCATTCCGATTATCTGGGCAAGTATATTATTGTTAATTATTTTGCTGAATGGTGCGCTCCCTGCCTCAAAGAAGTACCAGAGCTTGTTAAATTGAACCAAACAAAGCCTGATAATATTGCTCTGTTTGCCATCAGCTATGACAATCTAACGGATGATAAGCTAGGGGAGATCAAACAAAAATACGATATGGACTTTCCGCTAATTAATAATATTTCGACGCCTTTTCCATTTGAGCGTCCACAATATTTGCCCGCCACCTACATTATTAATCCAGACGGCAGCCTAAAAGGGCAGTTATTCGGTGAGCAAAGCGCTGAAAACTTGCTCGCGGTTATCGAAAACTAAGATTTACAAGCTTAAGCGTTGAGCGTTTGCCTGTGCTGAACGCAACTGATCAATGCGTCCTAATATCCGCTGTTTTTCGGTGTTATCTTCTTTTGCATAGTTGTATGCAAACTGGAGTTCATCTATGGCAAGCGGGTATGCTGAAATCAGCGCATATATCTCGGCTTGCGTTTTGTGAGCTTCTTTCTTTTGCTGAGAGCGTTCATAGGCATCGTTTAATAGTTGATACGACAACATGCTCTCGTTATCTACCAATAATAAATCACGCAAAAGCTGTATGGCAGGCTCATAGTCGCCAGCTCGTAAATAGCTATTGGCTAGGTTAAGCGCAAGCACAGTATTTTGGGGTTTGTGCTGATGCAGCGGTTTAAGTAGATTAATGGCGCTAGCAAACTCTTGTTGCTCTAAAAATATATCTGTCTTTACATCTAGGTAGAATAAGTTTTCGGGATCAGTTTCCATCAGCTGAGCAATAACTTCCTGAGCTTCTTTATACTTTTCCATTTCAAATAATGTAATAGCTAGGCCATATTTGGCTGCTTTTAGTTGAACACCGTCGCTTTGTCGGATTTGACGCTGAAAGTCGCCTAAGTTTCTTTCAGGATTATTCATATAGCGGGCTTGAATTCTTGCTCTGGCGAGCAGGAAATGAAGGCTGTCAGGCACGTAAACACTGCCATAAGCGCGTGCTCGGGTAATTGTTTCTGCAACTCGTTCTTGGGGTAATGGGTGAGTTTGTAAAAAGGCAAGTTGCGTAGAACGCCCGCTAACCTGACTCGCCAAACGTCCGAAAAAGCCAGGAGCGCCCATTGGATCAAAGCCTGCCCGATAGAGAATATTAATGCCAATGTTATCTGCCTCTTGCTCATTGTTACGCGTAAAGTTGATACTCGCTTGTTGGCCACCAGCCATCGTCGCAGAAACTGCCGCCATACCAGCACGAGGGTCTGCCATCGCTACTAACAAACTACCAATCATGCTCGCTATCTGAAGAGTGGAGGAACGTTGCTGAGACTGTAAACGCCTTGCAAGGTGGCGCTGGGTTACGTGAGCAATTTCGTGAGCGAGTACCGAGGCAAGTTCGCTTTCGGTTTCTGCTGCTGCAATTAAGCCAGTGTGCACACCAATATGACCACCGTAAAACGCAAAAGCGTTCAAAACAGGGTTATTAATCATGAAAAACGTAAATGGAAACTTTGTATTATCCGCATGTACTACTAAACGATTGCCAATATCCTGTAGATATTCCTGCAAAACTGGGTCTTGAACCAAAGGTGCTTGGCCGCGCAGCTGTCGCATGATGACATCGCCAACCACTCTCTCTTTTTCGATGGTAATAGCGTCGGAGGCCACAACACCAATTTCAGGTAATTGATTTCGATTGCTGCTTGATTGCGCGACGGCAAAAAATGCAGAGGCACTGAGGATGACAAGAATAAATTTACGAATAACAATAAACTGCATAAGAACGTTGTCTGAATTCCATATAATTATTATATACTACACATAGACAAGCTAAGGTCATCTTAGTTTCACACTAAGCAGCTATTGTGCTAGTTTTCTATCAACAACAAGATGCTTATAAAGTGCAGTGTTGCGTTAGCATATTGCTACGATAACTTAATTTTAAAATAATGAAAGGGTAATGCAATGCTCGGAGTGTTAGGCAATTGGTATAAGCGCAAATTTTCAGATCCGAATGCGTTAATGTTGCTGCTGCTTATTTTGTTTTCTTTTGCCGTGCTATATGTGTTTGGTGGCATTTTAATGCCAGTATTAGTGGCCTTGGTCATCGCATATCTACTCGACGTTCCGGTAACCCGATTAGAGCATTTGGGTATTCGCCGTTCATTGGCTACTACGTTCACGCTTATCGTGTTTTTATTCGTTTGTTTTGTCAGTGCCGTAGCGCTTATCCCGATTATCTCAAAGCAAAGTGTTAACCTAATTAAAGAAATACCGCTTATTTGGGACTCTGCCCAACAGTGGCTAGCAACGCTTCCTGAAAAATACCCAAGCGTAGTAGAAGTTGGCTACATCAAGTCCATGATGTCGGGTGTCAATGAGCGAGTGGTCAGTTTTGGTGAGCTAGTGCTCTCTGCTTCATTTAGCTCGTTAGGGAATGTTGCTGCAGTTCTGATTTATATTATTTTAGTGCCCTTAATGGTCTTTTTTATGCTCAATGACAAGGGATTTTTTGTGGAAAGCATCTCTAAAATATTGCCCAAGGAGCGCGTCCTTATTACTCAAGTTGGTGAGGAAATGAATACGCAAATCGCTAACTACATTCGCGGCAAAGTCATTGAAATAGTGATTGTTGGCGCAGTTTCTACTATTGCCTTTTCTATTTTAGACTTGCGCTTTGGTGTGTTGCTCGGTGTTTTGGTTGGTTTCTCAGTGCTTATTCCATACATTGGTGCCGCGGTGGTGACCATTCCGGTTGCAATTGTTGCTTTGTTCCAATTTGGGATGACGGCAGAATTTGGCTATGTCATGTTGGTGTATGGCATTATTCAGGCGCTAGACGGTAACCTGCTCGTGCCGGTACTATTTTCAGAGGCGGTGAGTCTGCATCCGCTCTACATCATAATCGCCGTGCTGTTATTTGGCGGTTTGTGGGGGTTTTGGGGAGTGTTTTTTGCGATACCTTTGGCGACCTTAGTAAAAGCTCTGATAACCGCATGGTCTACACCAAAGCTCAACACCGAGGGAGAAGCGACGCCAGCAGCTTAATTAACACTAAGCGCTGGCATCAATCACAGTTAGCCTTTTGATAATGTATCAAGCACGGCTTGGTGATGCTCTTTGGTTTTAAACTTGTTTAGCACATCGCTTACAAAGCCAGCTTCATCGATGATAAAAGTAATGCGATGAATACCATCATATTCTTTACCCATAAATTTCTTTAACCCCCATACACCGAACTCTTCGGCAATTTTGTGATCAGGGTCGGACAGCAGTGAAAAATTTAGGCTTTCTTTGTCGGTAAACTTTTTAAGCTTAGCAACAGGGTCTGGACTAATTCCTAGTACTACTGCGCCTGCGGTATGCAGCTGGTCGATGTGATCTCTTAGCCCTTGTGCCTGCACTGTGCAACCTGGTGTCATAGCTTTAGGGTAAAAATACACGATAACTTTACTGCCTGAAAAATCACTGAGTGCTACAGTTTTGTCGTCTTGGTCTTGAAGTGAAAAAGCAGGGGCTTTATCACCAGCTTTCAATGTATTCATTGTCGTCCTTAATTTGTTGATGACTAATTCGGCCCGATAATCCAAGGCCATGAAGCGCGTTCTTTACCTTACTATCAAATTCGACCAGATCTAGATCAGCTGGCGCTGATAAAATCATCTTACATTCCACAAAGCTTACGTCATTTTTGCTTTTCACTTTTTGACGTACCGCACTAATACTCACGTGTTCACTCGCTAGAAGTTTGGTGACGGTTTGCATCAAGCCGCTGGAATCTTCTCCCGCAAACTTCAAAGTAATCAGTTGTTCTATATTTTGCTTTATGTGCCCAGAGGTACGTTTCATCATACACAGTAGCTCATGCTCAACGCATAAAGTGGACAACGCAATCTCTAAGCGGGTGATATCGTGTTCAGTGCCGCTAGAAATCATGGTGACAGAAAAATCCTGCCCATATATGGCGTGTCTTGAGTCTAAAATGTTGCAATTGTTGTCGCTTATGCAGCCAGCGATGAGGCTTAAAATTCCAAGTTTATCTGCACCTAATACATTCACAATTAACTGCGTTTTCATTGTTTGCGGTTTCCCTGCTCATACATGCATGAATATTATCTTCAATATAAGGTTTTCTGCTTGTTTTTACTAGTTTAGACCTCTACTATTGCGAATTGCTTTTAAGGGGGGTAAATGTTTAAGGGAAGCTACGTCGCGTTAGTAACACCATTATTGTCAAATGGCGACATTGACAAGGTCAGTTTAGAGCAGTTAGTGCAGTGGCATATTGAGTCTGGAACCCATGGAATTGTAGCCGTTGGCACAACCGGTGAGTCGGCGACACTACCAATGGAAGAGCACATTGATGTGGTGAAACAAATAGTTCACTACGCACAAGGTCAAGTCCCCATTATTGCTGGCAGTGGCGCTAATTCTACTGACGAAGCAATCTTTCTCAGTAAAGAAATGGCAAAACTATCTGTTGATGGTTTTTTAAGCGTTGTACCTTATTACAACAAGCCCCAGCAACGTGGCATTGTCGCGCACTTTGAAGCCATCGCATCCGCAACAGACTTACCAACAATGTTGTATAATGTGCCATCGCGTACAGTGGCCGACATGTGCACTGATACCGTAGCTAAACTCGCTAAACATCCAAACATCATTGGCCTTAAAGACGCTACAGGCGATCTCAATCGTCTTGCTGAAACAATGCAAGCAGTTCCAAGTGACTTCGCTAATTTTAGTGGTGATGATGCAACAGGATGTGAGTTTATGTGTCGTGGTGGGGACGGCGTGATTTCGGTCAGTGCCAATATCGCGCCAGCTCAAATGGCGAACATGTGCAATCATGCTTTGAGCGGCGATAAAGCCGCTGCGCAAAAGGTAGATGCAATGCTAACTGAGCTTCATAGCCGTCTATTTATAGAGCCAAACCCGGTGATGCCGAAATGGGCACTATATAAGATGGGCAAAATTCAAGATGCAATGTTAAGATTACCGATGGTTTTACCGGAACTAAATAGCCAAAAACAAATCGAAGAAACGTTGTTTAAATTAGGATTAATGAAATAGTAATGAAAAAGCCGATTCTCCTGTCGATATCCGCGCTACTATTACTGAGTGCTTGTTCAAACTCGGTATCGCGAAAGCAAGCTTCGGGCAACTTCGATTATTTAGAAGTAAAAGAAGCCGAAATGCTAAAAGTACCTGAAGACTTACATCGTCCTCCTCTTTCAAATCGCTATGAGCTCCCAGACGTGCGCTCGCCTCACAATATTATTGGGCCAGACGTATTAGTGCACTCGCCGAGATTAGTCCTTCCTCTTGTTAGCGGCTCTCATGTTGAAGAAGGTTCAGAAAAGGCTACCGTTCTGTTTGATCAAATAGACGATAGTAAAGCACTTGATGCCACGATTTGGGATACCGTACTTACTTATTTAGAGGTGAGTGAGATTGGCGTTGAAGAGTTTGATAGAGAAAACAATGTATTGATAACAGACTGGGTAGTATCGCGAGATAATACCGAAGCTAGCTGGTATGAATTCACTGAAGAGGCGGCTCCTCAAGCGCGTAAATTTAAACTTACTGTTGAACTTGAGCCACACGGTAGAACCGCGAAACTAAATGTAGAGAAAATTGGCTACATTGATGAAAACGGTGTATCGCAGATGGCCAATGCCAGCCCATTCGATTTAAGAGAAAATGAAGTTAACTTTTTGAATTACATCATCCAAGAGTATGACTTTGGTATTCGCTTAGCGCAGAATCAGCGTATAGCCATGATCAGAGAAGGTTTTAACTCAGAACTAGGATTTAACCCAGACGGCGATCCGGCCTTTGTGGTAGACGCTATTTATGAAAACACTTGGCCTCGTTTACTTTTGGTTCTGCGTAAGATGGGCTTTGACGTTATCGATCTTGATCAGTCATCTGGGCTAATGTTTGTTAAGTTCAACGGCGAAAACGATTCTTGGTGGGAAGGTATGTTTGCCGATGACAGAATCGACCTAGAAAAAGTAAATTATCGTTTATTAGTGCAAGGTGTTGGCGAGAAAACCGCAATCACCTTTAAAGATAGCGATAATAATGCCTTTGAAGTAAAAAAGGTGACTGATTTATTTGCCGTGTTTTCTGACTACATGGCAGAAGAGAACTTAGACATTTAATTGAGGCTGCAAATGCAAAAAGGCGCAGAGCTTTACCGAGGTAAAGCAAAAACAGTATTTTTAACAGACGATAAAGACTTATTAGTTCTCGAATTTAGAAACGACACGTCCGCTTTTGACGGTGAGAAAATCGAACAGTTAGACCGCAAGGGTGAGGTAAACAATAAGTTTAACCACTTCATCATGCAGCAACTTGAATCTGCGGGTGTTAAAACTCAGGTTCAAAGCTTGTTATCTGATACCGAAAGCGTAGTAAAAAAGTTAGATATGATTCCAGTGGAGTGCGTAGTGAGAAATTACGCGGCTGGTTCGCTATGTCGACGTTTAGGAGTGGAAGAGGGGATTACATTAAACCCGCCTACATTTGAGTTTTTCCTAAAAAACGATGCCTTACATGACCCGATGATAAATGAGTCGCATATTGTTGGCTTTAAATGGGCGTCACAAGAACAAATTGAGCAAATGAAGGCGCTCACATATAAAGTAAATGGAATACTAAGCCCGCTATTCGCTAAGGGCGGCATGTTGCTAGTAGACTTCAAACTGGAATTTGGTGTTGATACACAGGGTGATATTATTTTAGGTGACGAATTTACACCTGATGGCTGCCGTCTGTGGGATAGTGAAACCAAAAAGAAACTCGACAAAGACAGATTCCGCCAAGGCTTAGGCTCGGTGGTTGAATCATATATTGAGGTGGCTAAGAGAATTGGATTGGATCTTTAGGCTAGACTCGCTCACTTAAGATAAAAATGTCATTCCCACGAAAGTGGGAACCTCGTAAATATTGCTGCGATGCATAAATTTACTGTCGAAATGGCTTCTGTTGTTGTTTTGGGAGATTACCGCCTGCGCGGTAATGACGGTTGATATATGCACTAATGACGGTGGATATGTGTATTAATGACAGTGGTATTATTTAGTAAGTTTCTATTTCAATATCACTCACTGGAATACAGCAACAGGCAAGAATTTCGTCGTCATCGATACAGGCCAATGGGTCGACTTTGTATTCAACTTTTCCGCTAATTAACTTCGTACGGCATGCGCCACAAAAGCCTTCGCGGCAATGGTAATGAACATCAAGCTTGTTTTTCTCCATTGCGATTAACAAGCTATCGTCTTGCTCAAACAAAAAGCGTGTGGTTTTGTTAACGCACACGCTTATTTTATCGTTTTTGACAATCACATTTATAGTTCGAAAGCTTCGAATTCAGACGAACCAACTTCACTGTCAATTTGGCCTACCAAGTAACTGCTGATTTCAGTTTCTTGAGGAGCCACCTGGACGTTGTCTGAAGTTAAGTAATTATTCATCCATGGCAGAGGGTTACCTTTAACATTAAAAGGTTGTCCCATACCAATTGCCGCCATTCTCTGGTTTGCAATATACTCTACATATTCGCTAAGAATTTCTTCATTCAAACCAAGCATTGAGCCGTCTTTGAACAAGTACTTCGCCCATTCTTTTTCTTGCTCTACTGCAAGTAAGAAAATATCTTTTGCTTCTTGCTCACACTCTTTAGCAATCTCCGCCATCTCAGGGTCGTCTTTGCCTTTGATCCATAGGTTTAGAATGTGCTGAGTAGAGGTCAGGTGAATATTTTCATCACGTGCAATTAAACGGATGATTTTTGAATTACCTTCCATTAGCTCACGTTCAGCAAAAGCAAAGGTGCAAGCAAAAGACACATAGAATCGAATCGCTTCCAGTGCATTTACTGAGTTCATGCACAAAAATAGCTTCTTCTTCAATGCGCGCATATTTACGTCATGAGTTTCCCCGCCGGTGGTGTGTATACCTTCGCCGCGCGTTTGATAAAGCTGAGTATAGAAAATTAAGTCGTCGTAATATTTAGAAATATCAGTAGCGCGTCGCTTAATTTCTTCGTTTACCACGATATCGTCGAATATCTCGCTTGGGTTTGAAAACAAATTACGCAATATATGTGTGTATGAACGCGAGTGGATGGTTTCAAAAAATGACCAAGTTTCTACCCAAGTTTCTAGCTCGGGTAAAGATATAATCGGCAAAAAGGCGATATTTGGGCTTCTTCCTTGAACAGAATCAAGTAGCGTTTGATACTTCAAGTTAGACGTAAATATATGCTTTTCGGCATCAGTTAACTTTTGAAAATCAACCCTGTCTTTACTTACATCTACTTCTTCTGGCCGCCAGAAAAACGAAATTTGTTTTTCGATTAGCTTTTCGAAAATAGGATGTTTTTGTTGGTCATAACGCGCAACATTAACGGGAGCACCAAAAAACATCGGCTCGTTCATTGTATCGGTCGTTTTTTGATTAAACGTTGTGTACTTCATTAATATAGCTTCCTGATCCAATTAAATTTTACATGCACCGCCAGCGCAATCGTCATCTTCTTCGATGATGGCGGTCTGAGCAGAAGGTTCTTGTACATTTCCAACTAACTCAGTATCCGATTTATCAGAAGCACCGTCGCGGGTGTTGTGATAATAAAGCGTTTTGACACCGAGTTTGTAGGTAGTAAGCAAATCTTTCAGCAACAGTTTCATAGGAACCTTATTGCCTTCATATTTGCCTGGATCGTAACTTGTATTTGCAGATATGGTTTGGTCAATAAACTTCTGCATTATCGCAACTAACTGCAAATAACCATCGTTTGATGGGATATCCCACAGCAACTCATAATCATTTTTGAGCGCCTTGTACTCTGGTACTACTTGCTTGAGCACGCCATCTTTACTGGTTTTTATACTAATGTGACCACGTGGTGGTTCAATGCCATTAGTTGCGTTTGAAATCTGTGATGATGTTTCTGACGGCATCAGTGCCGACAGAGTAGAATTACGCAAACCATGTTCAACAACATCCTTACGTAAGGCGTCCCAGTCGTAGTGTAAAGGCTCGTTACAAATCGCATCTAAATCTTTCTTGTAAGAGTCGATTGGCATTATGCCTTTAGAATAAGTTGTCTCATTAAACTTAGGACAAGCGCCTTTTTCTTTCGCAAGGTTGTTTGATGCTTTCAGCAAATAATATTGCATTGCTTCAAAGGTGCGGTGAATAAGGCCATTTGCACTGTGATCAGAATATTTAACGCCGTTTTTAGCAAGATAGTAAGCAAAGTTAATGACACCTATGCCCAGTGTTCTGCGGCCCATCGTAGCGGTTAAGGCTGCTGGAACAGGGTAATCCTGATAATCAAGCAAGCTATCTAGTGCGCGTACTGATAAATCAGCCAACTCTTCAAAATCATCTAAACTTTCGATGGCACCTAGGTTAAAGGCTGAGAGTGTACAAAGTGCAATTTCGCCTTCAGCATCATCAACGTTACGCAATGGCTTTGTTGGTAGCGCAATTTCTAAACACAGATTGCTTTGACGAACAGGTGCAACTGTTGGGTCGAAAGGGCTATGCGTGTTGCAATGATCAACGTTTTGCAAGTAAATGCGACCGGTGCTTGCACGCTCTTGCATGAACTGTCCAAATAACTCTATCGCTTTAACACGCTTCTTGCGGATGCTGTCATCGTTTTCGTATTGAACATATAACCGTTCAAACTCGTTCTGGTCTGCAAAAAATGCGTCGTAAAGACCAGGCACGTCAGACGGACTAAATAAGGTTATGTAGTCATCTTTAATCATGCGTGTGTACATTAACTTGTTGCATTGCACGCCATAATCTAAATGGCGAACACGGTTTTCTTCAACACCACGGTTATTTTTAAGTACCAACAGTGACTCAACTTCTAAATGCCACATTGGGTAGAACAAAGTCGCTGCGCCGCCGCGTACACCACCTTGAGAGCAACTCTTTACAGCGGTTTGGAAATATTTATAAAAAGGAACACAACCGGTGTGGAAAGCCTCACCACCGCGGATAGGACTGCCAAGTGCTCTTATACGCCCGGCATTAATGCCAATGCCGGCACGCTGGCTCACGTATTTAACAATGGCGCTTGCTGTAGCGTTAATTGAGTCTAGGCTGTCACCAGCTTCTATTAATACACAAGAGCTGAATTGGCGAGTAGGGGTTCTTACTCCCGCCATAATCGGCGTAGGCAATGATAATTTAAAGGTCGACGCAGCATCATAAAAGCGTTTGATGTAGTGCATGCGAGTGTCTTGAGGATATTTAGCAAACAAACACGCTGCCACTAGCACATACAGAAACTGGGCGCTTTCGTAGATTTCGCCAGTAACGCGGTTTTGCACCAAATACTTACCTTCGAGTTGCTTAACTGCGGCATAGCTAAAGTTCATGTCGCGTGAGTGGTCGATGCAATCTTCCATCTGCGCAAACTCTTCTGCGGTATAATCCTCGAGTAGGTGACGGTCGTATTTACCTTGGTCAACGAGTGATTTTACATGGTCGTAAAGGGCCGGTGGCTCAAATTGTCCGTAGGCTTTCTTGCGTAGGTGGAAAATTGCTAAGCGAGCAGAGAGGTACTGATAGTCTGGCGAGTCTGTTGATATAAGATCAGCAGCAGACTTTATAAGCGTCTCGTGGATTTCTGCAGTTTTAATACCATTGTAAAACTGAATTTGAGCTTTGATTTCTACCTGTGATACCGAGACATCTTCAAGCCCGTTTGCTGCCCAAGTAACAACTTTGTGAATTTTGTCCAAGTCGATGGGTTCCTGCGAACCATCACGTTTGGTTACCAAAAGATCATTTTTCATTATAGTTATACTCTTCGTTTTGTGCTCGCATATGCTGCCAGCTTAATTTTGGTGTTTAGCGCTTTTGCATTGAGTGATTGATGTTTCGCCTGCAGGTACTTCGAATATCCATGTAGTGGCTGAATAAACTCAATACACACAAGATAATGCGTCTTAGTGTGTATTGCAACCACTATATCTAGTGTTTTACTGTCAACTTTGTGTAACACTAATTTTGGTTAGTAGTGGCTAACCGATTACAATAGTCCACGAGTGAGTTTGCAATCATGCAACTATTTTTGGCTATAAAAGAAGGAATTAATTCGTTATAAGATAAGAATTTATAGTTCAAAAAGTGATTAAAAATTGTTGATCTTTATTTCGGTAATTGACACACCACAAAGTAGTTCACATCAACATTTTTCTGAGATAGATAATATTGGCTTAACAGCGGGTTGAAGTGCAAACCTGTCATGCTGTTTACTTGCAAGGCTGTACTTTCTATCATTGCAAGTAATTCAGATGGCTTGATGAATTTGTCGTGGTCGTGGGTACCTTTGGGGACCATCCTTAGCACATATTCAGCGGCCACTATTGCCATCAAATAAGATTTAAGATTTCTATTCAGCGTTGAGAATACCACTGTGCCGCCTGGTTTCACTAAATCTGCGCAAGCTTTTACAATAGCATTTGGGTTGGGAACATGTTCAAGCATTTCCAAACAGCATACTAGGTCGTATTTATGACTATGTTTTAGTGACCAATCTTCTGCTGTACTTAAGTGATAATTTACCTCCAGCCCTGATTCTAATTTATGTAAATTAGCCACATCTAGCGAGGCTTGCACCATATCAATTGCGTCTACCTTCGCACCACGTTGTGCTAAGGCTTCAGCTAAAATACCGCCACCACATCCTACATCGAGTACCTTTTTATCGAACAAACCTTTACAACTTTGTTCAACATAATCGACCCTTAAGGGGTTGATGTCGTGTAAAGATTTAAACTCACCGTCTTTGTCCCACCAATGGTTTGCTAGCTCGGCAAATTTACTTAATTCCTTGGCATCAACGTTAGACATGGTTTTTAACTTTCCTTAAATGAATAGGGCATTTGTTAACTAAAAAACAAAAGTGCAATAGCACCGTAAAGCGCAGGTCACTTCATAATTACGCGTTATTATATAGCATAAATTAGCTTTGGTATTAATGTTGATGATTTTACACTGTAAACTGCAAAATAATTTCAAATGAATGCTCATAAGTCGCTACATTTTTTGCATTCATAATGCTAGTATCCGTGATTGGAAATAAGATGATAAAAACAAAGTAGTACTGTGCAAGTCCAAGCAGGATATTCAGACTGAGGCTCATTTTTAGAATGAGTATGGTCAGAGGAGCAGACTACAACAATAAGGATCATTCAGTTCATGACTGACAATGCCAATAACAGTATCTCCCCGATAAATATTGAAGAAGAGCTCAAGAATTCCTACCTAGATTATGCAATGAGCGTAATTGTGGGTAGAGCATTACCCGATGTTAGAGATGGTTTAAAGCCAGTTCATCGCCGTGTATTGTTTGCTATGAGCGAATTGAAAAACGATTTCAATAAACCATATAAAAAATCAGCTCGTGTTGTAGGCGATGTGATAGGTAAATATCACCCCCATGGTGACTCCGCTGTGTACGACACCATTGTTCGTATGGCACAGCCATTCTCTTTACGTTACATGCTGGTTGACGGCCAAGGTAATTTTGGCTCGGTAGACGGAGATTCTGCCGCAGCGATGCGTTATACCGAAGTGCGCATGGCTAAGATTGCTCATGAGTTATTGGCAGATTTAGAAAAAGAAACCGTTAACTTTGTGCCCAACTACGACGGCACCGAGTTTATTCCTGAAGTATTGCCTACAAAAATCCCCAACTTATTGGTAAATGGCTCTTCAGGTATTGCAGTAGGTATGGCAACCAATATACCACCGCACAATTTAACGGAAGTGGTGAATGCTTGTT
Source organism: uncultured Glaciecola sp. (assembly GCA_964418575.1). Lineage (GTDB taxonomy): Bacteria > Pseudomonadota > Gammaproteobacteria > Enterobacterales > Alteromonadaceae > Glaciecola. The sequence continues at coordinate 5,138 of CAYQMI010000018.1, read as the reverse complement.
TGGCAATCATTGAAAATCCAGACATCACTTTTGAAGAGTTATTAGAACATATTCCAGGCCCAGACTTCCCAACCGCAGCAACTATCAGCGGCAGAGCAGGTATTATAAGTGCTTATCAAACTGGGCGCGGTAAGATTTATCTAAGAGCGAAAGCCGAAATTGAACAAGAAGAAAATGGTAAAGAAACCATTATTGTTCATGAAATACCCTATCAGGTAAACAAAGCACGCTTAATCGAAAAGATTGCCGAGCTAGTCAAAGAGAAACGCGTTGAGGGCATATCTGCGCTTAGAGACGAGTCTGATAAAGACGGCATGCGCATTGTGATAGAAGTGAAGCGCAACGAGTCAGCAGAAGTATTGCTTAATCATTTATATGCTAATACTCAGCTACAAACTGTGTTTGGTATTAACATGGTTGCACTTGATCGCAACCAGCCCAAAGTATTTAACCTAAAAGAAATATTAGAGCTGTTTGTACTTCACCGCCGTGAAGTGGTAACACGCAGAACGGTGTTTGAACTTCGTAAAGCTAGAGATCGCGCCCACATTTTGGAAGGTTTAGCGATTGCCTTAGTTAATATCGACCCAATTATCGAGTTAATCAAAGCCTCAAATAGCCCCGCAGATGCTAAAAAGTCATTAGTTGCTCAAGCCTGGAAGCTTGGTGACGTTGAGGAGATGCTTTCACGCGCTGGTAACGATGCAGCACGCCCAGATTGGTTAGCACCTGAATATGGTATTCGCGATGGTTCGTATTACTTAACGGAAGAACAAGCTCAAGCAATCCTTGATTTGCGATTAAACAAATTAACTGGCCTAGAGCACGACAAGATTCTTGATGAATATCGTAATTTATTAGAAGTTATCGCTGAATTACTTAAAATTCTTGCAAGTTCAGTGCGTTTAATGGAAGTAATTTCTGAAGAACTAGTGGCTATTCGCGATGAATACGGCGATGAACGCCGTACTGAAATCACCGCCGCGTCTCACGACATTGATATTGAAGATTTGATTGAACGTGAAGAAGTAGTTGTAACTCTCTCACGCGAAGGTTATGTGAAATATCAGAAACTCTCTGATTATGAAGCGCAGCGCAGAGGCGGTAAGGGTAAGTCTGCTACGAAGATGAAAAACGAAGACTTCATCGAAAAACTATTAGTAGCTAATACTCACGATCACATTCTGTGCTTCTCAACCCGCGGGCGCTTGTACTGGTTAAAAGTATACAACTTACCATTGGCAAGTCGTAATGCGCGTGGTCGCCCAATTGTGAATATATTGCCATTGGAAGATGGTGAGCGCATAACGGCAATTCTGCCGATCAAAGAATTTGAAGCCGGTTATTTTGTATTTATGGCAACCCGCAAAGGTACCGTTAAAAAGACAGAGTTAACTCAATACTCGAGACCGCGTGCTAACGGTATTATTGCTGTTAATCTTACAGAGGGAGATGAGCTAATTGGTGTAGATTTAACCAATGGCGAAAACGAAATCATGTTGTTCTCTGACGCAGGTAAGGTAGTTAGATTCAGTGAAGACCATGTTCGTCCAATGGGCCGCACAGCCACAGGTGTTCGCGGTATACGCATTAGTGAAGAAGAAAAAGTTGTTTCTTTGATCATCCCTAATGACGAGGGTGACATCTTAACTGCCACTGAAAATGGCTACGGTAAACGCACACCAATTGGTGAATACCCTACGAAAAGCCGTGCAACTAAAGGTGTGGTATCCATTAAGGTATCTGAGCGCAACGGTGCGGTAGTTGGTGCGGTGCAGGTTGATGAGAATAACGAAATTATGTTGATCTCTGACCAAGGCACGCTTGTTCGCACAAGAGCAGCTGAAGTATCAACTGTTGGCCGAAATACTCAAGGCGTTAGACTTATCCGAACTGTAGAAGGTGAGCGTGTTGTTGGCCTGCAGCGTATCGAAGAAGTTGAAGAAATTATTGAGCTTGATGAAAACGGCGAACCTATCGTAAAAGCAGAAGGAGAAGATGAAGCAGTGACTGAAGCGCAAGCGCCCAACGCTGATTCTGACGCTGACGCGAGCGATAGCAACGACGATACACCAGAAGCCTAATATATTGTTATAAAAAACATACCACCACTATAAACAAGCGACCTAAATCAGTCGCTTGTTTTGTGTTGGACCAATAGCGATTGAGAATTGTATATGCAAACACTGTTTAACTTTAGTGCGGGACCAGCGGCTTTACCTCATGCTGTTTTAAAACGAGCACAAGCTGAGTTGTTAGATTGGAATGGGCAGGGCACATCGGTAATGGAAGTTAGCCATAGAGGTAAGCCCTTTATGGCCGTTGCTGAAAAAGCCGAACGTGATCTCAGAACCATCATGAATATTCCTGACAACTATAAAGTGTTGTTTTTACAAGGCGGTGGACGAGGCCAATTTTTCTCAGTACCTATGAATTTGGCACAGCGCGGTGATTTATCGCAACATTTGGTTTCTGGTCAATGGTCACAAATCGCAGTTGCTGAAGCTGAAAAGTACATGCGTGCAGAAGTGGTCGCCAAAACGCAAAGTAAAGACGATAGACTATGGGTACCGACTCAAGACAACTGGGAGATTGATCCTAAAGCTGCTTATTTTCATTACTGCCCGAATGAAACAGTGGATGGCATAGAAATCAACTGGGTGCCAAAGTCAGAAAGCGTGCCCATTGTTGCAGACATGTCTTCTAATATCCTGAGTAAGAATATTGATGTAAATGACTACGGTATTATTTATGCCGGCGCACAGAAAAACATCGGTCCGTCCGGTTTGGCCGTCGTGATTGTCAGGGATGACCTGCTTGGCTTAGCTCGCGCAGATACCCCGTCGGTATTTGATTATCAGCAACAGGTAAATAACGACAGCATGTACAACACGCCACCCACTTTTTCATGGTACTTAGCGGGTCTGGTATTCGAATGGCTTATAGAACAAGGCGGCGTTGATGCAATGGAAAAAGTGAATGCTGAGAAAGCTGCGCTGCTTTATTCCTGCATAGATGCCTCTGACTTTTACAACAACAAGATTGCGACTGAAAATCGTTCAAAAATGAACGTTACTTTTCAGTTGGCTGACAATAGACTTGATACTGTGTTTTTGGAGCAGGCCGAGCAGGCTGGTTTGCTTGCGCTCAAAGGGCACCGTTTTGTTGGTGGAATGAGAGCCAGTATCTATAACGCAATGCCAATTGAAGGCGTAAAAGCGTTAGTATCGTTTATGCAAGAATTTGAGAGGTCTAATACCTAAATGGAGCAGTTAGTTTTATCGCCTGTTGCGCGCGTTTCGGGTGAGGTACATTTACCCGGGTCAAAGAGTTTGTCTAATCGTGCTTTATTACTCGCTGCGCTAGCGAAAGGCGAAACCAAGCTAGACAATTTACTCGATAGTGATGATATTCGTCACATGTTAAAAGCCTTATCTCAACTAGGTGTGAAGTACGAACTTTCTGACGATAAAACACAATGTGTGGTAAACGGCATAGGCGGCTGTTTTGATGAGCCTGAGCACCTTGAACTTTTTTTAGGTAATGCCGGCACAGCGATGCGTCCTCTATGCGCAGCGCTCGCTTTTTCAAATGTTGATGTAACATTGACTGGCGAACCCCGTATGGAAGAACGACCCATAGGGGACTTGGCTGATGCATTGATTGAGGCCGGAGCCGACATTCGTTATTTAAAGAGCGCTGGTTTTCCACCTCTAGCGATTAAACAAGCAAATATCAAGCAGTCAGAATTTACGGTAGACGGCTCTGTTTCAAGTCAATTTCTTACCGCGCTTCTTATGGCGGCTCCGCTGTTAAATAAAGACGTCACTATTTATATCAAGGGCACGCTAGTATCTAAGCCTTATATTGATATCACGCTCAATAGCATGCAAGCTTTTGGGGTGGTGGTTGAAAACAACAATTATGAAAGCTTTGTTATTAAGGCCTCAGATTCCTATGTATCGCCTGGTACGTTTTGGGTTGAAGGTGACGCTTCATCCGCTTCGTATTTTTTGGCTGCTGCAGCTATTAAAGGCGGCAGTATTAAAGTGATTGGTGTGGGCAAAAAATCAGTGCAAGGTGACGTAAAATTTGCGGATGTTTTAGCTGATATGGGCGCTAAGATCGAATGGGAAGACAATGCGATTACCGCTTCGGTAGGTAAACTCACAGCAATTGATCAAGACCTTAATCATATTCCAGATGCCGCAATGACCATTGCAACCACCGCTTTGTTTGCGACAGGCACAACGGTTATTCGAAATATATATAACTGGCGAGTAAAAGAGACCGACCGTTTGCACGCCATGACTACTGAGCTTAGAAAAGTTGGTGCCACAGTAGAAGAGGGTAACGACTACATAAAGGTTACGCCACCTGCTGTCATCAAGCATGCCGCAATTGATACTTACGATGATCATCGCATGGCGATGTGTTTTGCCTTAGTCGCACTTGACGACAACTGCGGCGTAACAATTAATGATCCTAAGTGTACATCTAAAACTTTCCCGACCTTTTTTGATGTTTTTGCAAAGGTAAGCCAAGCCGCAGAATAATTACACCAAGGCGCTTGTATCAGACTTGCGCCTGTATTCGCATTGCACTTCTGGGCTATGCGCGTATAATTGCCGCGTTTTTTAGTTACGAGCAAATATACATGCAGCAGCAAATACCGATTATTACGGTAGACGGCCCAAGCGGAGCCGGTAAAGGAACCTTAAGTGCAATGCTCGCCAATGCATATCAAATGCATTTTCTAGACAGCGGTGCAATTTATAGAGTACTTGCAGTCGCAGCCCTTCATCATGATATATCTCTGGACGATCAAGACGCTTTGGTGCCTCTAGCCAGTGGTTTAGACGTAGCGTTTTCAGCAGAAGATGGCAGTACTCGAGTGGTATTAGAAGGCGAAGATGTTACCGACGATATCCGCACTGAAGAAGTAGGCTCAGCCGCTTCAATCGTTGCCGCTATTCCGGTAGTGCGCGAAGCGCTTTTGCGTCGTCAGCGAGGTTTTGCACAAGAGCCTGGTTTAGTCGCAGATGGTCGTGATATGGGTACGGTAGTATTCCAAAACGCTGAAGCGAAGATCTTTTTAACCGCTTCAGCCGAGGCCAGAGCCGAGCGCAGATACCAAC
>CAYQMI010000017.1:39978-44333 GCA_964418575.1 uncultured Glaciecola sp. | reverse complement strand
GCCCATATGATGATATACCGAGTTTGTCGGCAAAAAGCACAATCGGTATGCCACCACTGCGCTAATTTTTTACTGCATTTTGCATAAAGACTCTGCGTTTTTGGCGAAGTCGACATAAGAGCATCACAATCGTGGGTGTAAAAATCAAAGAGAGTATAACAGAAAATCCTACGCCTCCTGCTATCACAACCGCCAGCGGTGGCCAAAAACCGCCGTCACTGAATAAGAGCAGCGGTATTAAACCGCCCACGGTGGTAAATGTGGTTGAAAGAATATGCCGCGAGCAGCTCATCGTTTCATCAACAATAGCTTGTGTATCCCCCATCATAGCGCTTTTGTTACTTGCGATGGAGGCTATCACTACAATCGAACCATTAATGGCTACACCGATTAATCCGGCGCTGCCCAGCAGAGGGTTGAAGCCAATGGGCAAACCAGAGAGCCACAAACTTAAAAACCCCAAACCGACTGACAATATTGCGACACACGCTATCACCGCGGCAAAGCGCACGCTTGAAAAGCTCAGTATTAAGGCGGTGATCATCATAACCAATAGCACCGGCGCATAGGTTGCTAATTGTCCAAGCGCTTGAGCTTGTTCATCGGCGTCGCCTGCCATTTTTATGCGATAACCATCTGGTAGCGTGAGTGTACTTAAGCCTTCCCGTAATTTTTCACTGGCAGTCACCGCCGGTATGCCGGGTAATAAATATGCCTGAATTTTATTAACTCGTTCACCGTCAATGCGGGTAATACCGCTAATACTAGGCTCCAGCTCAAAATTACCTAAGCTAGCCACCCCCAAAGGTCCGGTTTGCGCAACACGCTGATTAATAAGCGGCAGTGCCTCTACAGCGCTTAAGCTCGCGCGTTTATTGTCGTTAATCCGCACTCTTACAGGCATCTCTTCTGTACCTTCAAGGACCGATCCACCAACGCTGCCAGAAAGCGCTGTTTGTAGCTGGGCAGCTATTTCGTTTAACGAAATTTGTGCTAGGTAGCTTTGATTTTCAGAGACTTGATATTTAAGCTGCGCCTCATTCATCGTCACCGATGCAGTAGATTGCGTTAATCCCTCAATTTTAGTCATGGCAAGACGGATTTGTTGGCCTAATGAATCTAGCACCTCTAGGTCTGGACCAAATACATCGACTTCAATGGGGGACGCAATAGGTGGCCCTTGACCAAATTTTCTGACCACAATTTTCGCTTCTGGGAATCTATCTTGTACCTCAAAATGTAGGCGTGTGACTAAGGCATCAGCAACCGCCGCACTTTGTGTGGTAAATACCGCATTGGCAAACTCAGGACTGTTATCACGTGTCATCACTTGATTGTAATAAATCGACGGCGTAGAGCCCCCAACCAGCCAAGTGAGTTGTTCAATACTGTCTTTTTCTCGCAGGTATTGGTCTATCTCTTTAGTGACTCCCAAGGTACGTTCAATACCGGTGCCGCTTGGCATAAAGACGTACATCTCGAATTGGTCTCTGTCTGCGCTTGGGAAAAACACATTGTCTAACTGCGATGACAAAATAAACCCGCTAAAACAAAACACCACAATAGACGGCAGAACAATCAGAGGTTTGCTTATTACTTTACTTAAAATTGAAGCAAAAGAGCGTGAGACTTCTGGCCACTGAAAACCTCTTCGATACCATGCGTGGTTTTCGCTGCTGTCACGCGGCAAGTAACGTGCAGCGAGCGCTGCAATAACTGTCAACGATATCGCTAAAGAGCCAATCAGCGCCATCACCACGCTAATTGCAATGCCTCCAATAAAGTCACCAATATTTCCGTTTAACAAAAATACCGGCATAAATCCGAGCACGGTAGTCAATGTGGACGCTAACAAAGGTGAAAACAGATGCTGAATACTTTGCTGTAAAACCTGCAGGCGGCTTTTGCTTTGGTCTAGCAAATTAAGGCGAATTTCATCCGTGATGACAATTGCATTGTCGATAAGTAAGCCTATGGCGATGATAATGCCGAATATCGACATTTGATGAATTTGCTGATTAAAAAAGCTGAGGCTAAAAATGGCAAAGGCTGCACATAAAGGCAGCGCTAAGCCCACAATCCAAGCTGCTCTAGCGCCCATGAAAAAGAGCACAACAAACATGACAACGACTGAACCGAGCAGTAAATTATTGCTCAACTGTGTTAAACGTTCATCTGTGTATTTGTTTTGTTCAAAGACTATCTGGGCATTCACACTTGAACCAAAGGAAGCATTGAACTGTGTTGCCTTGCTCTTAATTGCTTCAGTCCATTGGTCAACACGAACCGTAGTTTGCATGCGCGCGGCGACAAATATCGTTGGCTGACCATTCAAAAGAGCGATTTCTTTGGCCGGGGTGCGCTCAGCTCGCCTCACGTCTGCAATGTCGTCCAAGCGCAGGTAATCCCCACTATCGCTGACAAGTGGCGTATTCCCAACAATTGAAACTGACTCTAAAGGCTCAGCAACTTGTACCCGAATGTCCCTTGAGCTGTTGTATAACACCCCTGCCGGTAGCTTTGCGTCTGCTGAGCGTATTCGTTCGCTCACTTGATTCAGGCTCATTCCAGCTAACGCTAGTTGCTGAGCATCTATGGTAACGGTAATTTCTTCCTCAGGTTCACCGTATAGCCTAACGAGTTCAGTACCGGGCACATTGCGTAAGCGGTCTGCTAATTCTTGGGCCATACGACCTACTAAAGTAAGATCAGTATTTTGCGGCAGCTCTGCAGAAACAGCAAAGAGCACGGTAAATGCAGTAGCCCCGCGTTTGTCTTCTAAAACCGGTGGTAATACGCCGTCTGGAAAACGCGCTGAGGCGTCGTTTAAGGCATCCCTGATTTTCGAGAAAACCTGCTGATTACTGCTGTTATCAATCACATCCTGCAGCTCAACTGAAATAGAGGAAAACCCCGCTTTGGATGTGGACTTTATTTCTTTAATTTCGAATAACTGACGAAGTTCGTCTTCCAGAACATCGGTAACCAGCGCCTCAACCCGCTCAGCAGATGCGCCGGGATAACTGGTTAAAACAATGACGTTGCGCAGGTCTATTCGAGGGTCTTCTAGCCTAGGTAAGCTCTGAATTGCAGAGAGTCCAGCGACGAGTATTATGATGATACTTAACGCTAACAAGTGACCTTTACGGAAAAAGGCGGTATACCAAGGAGCCTTTGCTTTGCTATCGCTCATAATTACTGCCTACTTTCTGCTGTGGCTGAGCGCTGATTTTGCGAAGCTTCCACTACTCTAACATTTTTGACTTGTTGCCCTGGCGTAAAACGATGAGTACCGCCTATAACAATTTTTTGTCCTTCTTCTATCGCGCCAGACACAAATGCACGGTCGCTATCAATGTGCTCAACCGAAACCACCCGGCTATGTAGGCTTGCGTCTGTTTCATCGTAAACAAGCACCGTCCAAAGGCCCCGCACTCCATTAGCTAAAGCATCGATTGGTAGCCATACACCTCGGCGCTCAACTTCTGCGTTTACGCTAATACTGACTAAGTCACCGCTGACTAAAGCAAATATTTGGTCTGCGGATAAACTGTTTTGATCAATCGTAAATAAGGTATCTACGGTGCGGGTTGCGAAGGTGCGGCGTTTAGCGACGGATTTTACCTGAGCGTTTATCTGAGCATTCGGTAATTGCAGTTGATATTCATCGCCCTCTTTTAAAGCAAACGCAATATTTTCGGGCAAACCAAAGCGCGCTTCTAAGCTGCTGATTGAAATAAGGGAAAGCAAAGGCTGCCCTACACTTAATACCGTTCCTTCGTCTGCAAGCTGAGCGAACACTTGACCGTCAAAGGGAGCTCTTAAGGTAGACTTTTGTTTTTCCACTTCGAGGGTTTCTAGGCGAGCTTCAACCTCGCTTACTAAGGCTTGGGCAGCATCAAGAGAAGCTTGCGATTCATCTAAACGCTGCTGAGGTTCTAGTTTTGCTTTAACTAAATCGGATACTCTTTGAGTGGAGAGCCCGGCCAATCTAGCGTCAGCCTCCGCGCGCGCTAGGGCCGCCTTGAGTTCGTTTTCTTGCGCCTCGAGTCGCGCCATATCGAGCTGAGCAAGTGCCTGACCTTGACTAACACTCATGCCCTCTTCAACCATAAAGCTTTCTAATACGCCTGCCAGCTCAAAACCCACATCGGACTGCATAGCAGATTCTACCTGACCATAAACTAAACGCTCTCGCAGATAGCTAGACTGCATAGTAATCGGCATGACTTCTACTGCAGCATTTTCTACTGCGAGCAATTCATCTTTCTCATATCCTTGTGACTGCGTACCACCCGACATAAACATAAGAACGGCAAGCAGTATAAAACCCGATAACGCAAGCAAAGCGATTA
>CAYQMI010000017.1:21279-39878 GCA_964418575.1 uncultured Glaciecola sp. | reverse complement strand
ATGCTAGAACACAATTAATGGACTGTCCAGTCTATTAATATTAAATTTTAGTTATTATTTTTGTAAATAGCGCATGGTGCTTTAGGAATATTCGCACCTTTTCACCAAAATTTGCTACACTGCGCGCACGATTTCTTGATTGCACAAAACTCTATGTCAGGCTTTACAGGGCAACACATTTTAAGCGTTAACCAATTTGATCGAGAGGCGGTTGAACGTGTTTTTAGCGTGGCTGATAACATGCTGCCGTACACGCTCCGAGAAAAGCGCACGCAAGTGCTTGATGGCGCCATATTGGGTAATTTGTTTTTTGAAGCAAGTACGCGTACCAGAGTCAGTTTTGGCACCGCGTTTAATTTGCTAGGTGGGGAAGTGAGAGAGACGACGGGCATGAGTAGCTCTGCTCTTGCAAAAGGCGAATCCCTATACGATACCGCCAGAGTATTGAGCGGCTACAGCGATATTATTGCCATGCGGCATCCACAAGCAGGTTCGGTGGGTGAATTTGCGCAAGGTAGCCGAGTACCGGTAATTAACGGCGGTGACGGAGCAAACGAACACCCTACCCAAGCTTTGTTAGATTTGTACACTATCGCCAAAGAGCGAGCTTCACAGGGTGCTGGAATAGACAATTTGCATATTGCGATGATTGGCGATCTTAAGTATGGGCGCACCGTACATTCCCTGGCAAAAATGCTTACCTTGTTCAAAAACGTAAAATTCACGCTTATCTCGCCGAGCGAATTAGCCATGCCGTCAAGTGTTTGTGACACTATTGTAAATGCTGGACATGAGCTTATTGTGACCGAACATCTAGCGGGGATCGTAGAAGCCGATATCTGTTATCAAACTCGTATACAGGAAGAGCGCTTTGAGTCGCAAGAAGAAGCGAATAAATATCGTGGCAAATTTCGTTTAAATCAGCAAATTTACACCCAGCATTTTAAATCGCAAACGGTGATCATGCATCCTCTGCCACGAGACTCACGAGCAGAGGCCAATGAGCTCGACAATGACTTAAATATGCATCCTAATCTAGCTATTTTCAGACAAACCGACAACGGCGTGCTGGTCAGAATGGCACTATTTGCACTTACTTTAGGCGTAGCCGACAAAGTCAGTGATTTCGACCGACCAGTGCATTGGTTTAGCAATAAAAGCAACAAAGAGTAAAGTTTATCCCTATGACAAAATCTGAAGTTTTATTTGAACGCGCACAAAAAACCATCCCCGGCGGTGTTAACTCTCCAGTCAGAGCTTTTAAAGCAGTGGGTGGAACGCCGCGCTTTATTCAGCGCACTGACGGCCCATATATGTGGGACGTTGACGGCAATCGCTACATCGACTACATCCAGTCTTGGGGCCCAATGGTACTTGGCCATAACAACCCTCAAATTCGCCAGGCCGTAATTGATGCCTCAGAGTTTGGCCTAAGCTACGGCGCCCCCACTGAAGCAGAAGTAGAAATGGCGGAGCTAGTTGCGTCAATTGTACCCTCGATGGAGATGGTGCGCATGGTCAACTCTGGTACCGAAGCTACCATGAGTGCGATTCGCTTAGCTCGCGGCTACACCAACAAAGACAAAATCCTCAAATTTGAAGGTTGTTATCACGGACACGCCGACTCATTGCTAGTGAAAGCGGGCAGCGGCGCACTAACGCTTGGCGTGCCAAGCTCACCTGGCGTGCCCGATGATTTTGCTAAACACACCTTAACGGTTGAGTTTAACAACTTAGACTCAGTACAAGCGGCTTTTGATGAGCACGGTGATGACATCGCCTGCATTATTGTTGAGCCGGTAGCAGGCAATATGAACTGTATTCCTCCAGTTGATGGATTTTTAGAAGGTTTACGCGCCATTTGCGACCACTACAACAGCGTATTGATATTTGATGAAGTAATGACTGGCTTTAGAGTATCACGCGGCGGTGCTCAGGAGCGCTTTAATGTTATTCCAGATTTGACTTGTTTAGGTAAGGTCATTGGTGGCGGTATGCCGGTGGGTGCATTTGGCGGCAAGCGTCACATCATTACGCACATCGCACCTACAGGCCCGATTTATCAGGCAGGTACTCTTTCTGGTAATCCGGTTGCCATGGCAGCAGGTTTAGCGGCCATCAAGCAAATCAGTGCAGATGGTTTTTACGATTCTATTTTTGAAAACACACGTAATTTGGCCGAGGGCATGCGCGATTTAGCCCATAAACATGGCATTCCCATGAGTATTAATGTGGCTGGCAGCATGTTTGGGATTTTCTTTACCGATGTTGAAAAGGTAACGAACTATCAGCAGGCCATTAATTGCAATACCAAGCAATTTAACCAGTTTTATCATGCGATGCTTAACAATGGTGTTTATCTTGCACCGGCTTCATATGAGGCTGGCTTTGTATCTAAAGCGCACACCGCAGAAATTGTTGCCGATACCTTAGCCGCTGCAGATAAAGCCTTCGCTAGTATCGATAAGTAAGCAAACGAAGGAATACATTTAAGTGCTCGAAACCTTACTTGGCCTAGTGGTGGTATACGCGATAGTCGTCACTATCGTGTGTTTACGCTCGTCAAGTATTGCGCAAAACGCTGAATTAAGCCAAAAGGCGGCGTTTAAAAAGCGTCAGGCGATGATGAATGCGACCATTGAAGCAAAGGCAGACGAGGCCATGCAGCTGCATCAAACGTTTCAAAAGTTTGTGCCACGCCAGTTTGTTGAACACTTTGCGAAAACTGGCAATAACCGGCTAGAGCTTGGGCGCGCTGATGAAGATAAAGTCGCTATCTTGTTTTGTGACATTAGGGGCTTTACTTCTTTATCAGAAAAAATGTCACCACAAGAGCTGATGTATTTCCTCAATTCCTATTTTTTACGAATGAACGCGCCAATTCATCAAAACAAAGGGTTTATTGATAAATTTATTGGTGATGCGATTATGGCTTTGTTCGACAGCCCTCAGGGCCAAGACAGCGATAAATCAGCCGATGCAATCCAAGCCGCCCTTGAAATACAGTCGGCATTAACGCTTTACAATAGCCACAGAGCCAATAACAAATACGCCCCTGTTAAAAACGGCATTGGCATTCATTTTGGCCCGGTTGTATTAGGTACTGTTGGCTCTGACGACCGCATGGATACAACGGTAATTGGTGATACGGTGAACGTTGCTCAGCGCATCGAGAGTCTTTGCCGCTACTTTAATGCGGATATCCTTGCCAGTAAAAATACAGTACTTTTAGCACAAGAAAAAAGCGACATTGAATATCGCCTGCTCGATAATGTTTTGTTTAAAGGAAAATCTGTCAGCATACCCATTGTTGAAATAATCTCTCATTTGCCAGAGCCTTTAAAAGAGCGAAAGTTGCTAGCAGCCGAGCAAATAGCAGAAGGCATCGCCCTGCGAGACGATGGCTATTTAAAGACAGCTCTGAGTCACTTTGAAGCTTGCGCCCTAACCTTTCCAAAAGACTTTGTGCTCAAACATCATATCCGAATATGTAAACAAGCCTTAGAGAAAGGCGATTGGGACGGCTACGTTAAACTCTAAGACCACCTGATAAACTAAGTTTTTTCTTGGTCTTTGGTTTCTTGCAGTGCTTGTTGACGAATAAACGCAATGCTCGGTGCAAAAAATGCTGCTCCGGTTTCAGCGTTCGAGTAATCTAACAAACGATCGTAGTGGCCGTTTTGGTCCCCGTATATTCTGCTGTGAAGTAAGTTTTTGTAGGCATTTGGATGGCTAGCGCAGCTAACAAAGTACAGGCCCTGCACGCTCATATTGCCATACGGCATACTTTGATTGAGCAGTATTGGGTACTGTCCATTCGGGCCGCTTATCTTAGTTCGAAATGCATGGGAAGAAAGTCCTGAATCGACGACGGGTAAGTTGTGCTCTTTGGTTTTACCCATAATATCTTCTTGGCGTTTTTCAGATAGAGCCTGCCAGCGCGTCATATCATGACGATAGCGCTGTACATGAATATAGCTGCCGCCAACAAAATCAGGGTCTTCACTGCCTACCGTTGCAATATCGAATTTTTTGATGCCGCGCGGGTTGTCATCGGTAATAACAAACCCGGTGAGATCGCGCCCGTCTAGGTATCTAAAGGCTCGAATTTGTTCAAGTAACTCTGTATGCAAACGCATGAGCTCCATAATCCGAATGCCGATTGCATGACATATATCGAGCCTGTCGGCTCGAATTTGCACAAATAGATCGCAAGGAATAACCGGCGCACATCGGTCTTCTGACTGCATATCAGGAAAAGGCGCTAGCGCGTTAGGGGTGCTTGCAGGGTAAAGTTCTCCCCAAAAGTTACTGCCCACGGCCACAACACCCGATACCATAGCCTCGTAATGCTCTTCGTCAAAGTAGTCAAATATATCTAAACAGGCCGACAGTTTGCTGCGCACTGCGGCCATATCGTCATCAACAACGTTGAACAGCAAATATTGAGCGTGTAAATTTGGCTCGGCGCAAATACCTTTTTGTGGTTGCGTCATAAATAGTTCAAGTACACCCTGATGTTAGGCTAATGTTTAAAAGTATAACGCATTGCAAGGCATAGCTCGCGCGAATAACAAGTCTATGCTTAAAACAATGCTTGCCTTACGCATGTTACCTAGCTTAATAACCCGCCGCATGTCCGTCTTTACGCGTCTCTGATGCGCCAAAGTATACCTGATTTTTAGCATCAAAGAGAATTGCCTGATACCCACCAAAGGCGCCATTAACATCGGTAATGGTGTGCCCCATTTTCATTAGCTCGCGACGCACATTGTAGTCAAATCCAGATTCTAAGCTGATATAACCACCGTCGGTCATGATGTCGCCTTCAGGGGTACTAGAACCAGAGTGTAAAATGCGAGGGGCATCACCCGCTTCTTGCAGATTCATTCCAAAATCAATCATATTGATAATAATTTGTGCATGCATTTGCGGCTGCGTCCCGCCGCCCATCACGCCAAAGCTCATCAAAGGCTGATTATTGCGAGTCACAAAGGCTGGAATAATTGTATGAAAGGGGCGTTTACCTGGCTCATACTTATTGAAGTGTCCCTCTTGTAAGGCAAACATCTCGCCTCTGTTTTGCAAAACAAAGCCCAAATCGGTAGGGATCATGCCAGAGCCCATACCGCGATAGTTGCTTTGAATAAGCGAAACCATATTGCCAAACTTATCAGCAACTGTGAGATAGATCGTATCTCCCTCATTTTTACCTGCATCAAGACGTTTAGACGCGGTAGTCGGAGAAATCAGTTGCTGACGTTCCTTTGCGTACTCTTTAGATATTAGCCAGTCGGTAGGGATTTTGTTGAAGCTTGGGTCTGCATAGAACTTGGCTCTATCTTCAAAGGCTAGTTTTTTTGCCTCAACAAAAGTATGGATAAACTCAGCAGAGTTACGACCCATACCTTCTAAGTCGTAGAGCTCTAGGATATTTAAAATTTGAAGGGCAGCAATGCCTTGTCCATTCGGTGGTAACTCCCAAACATCATAACCACGATAGTTTGCAGACACTGGCTCAACCCATTCGGAATAATGCCCAGCTAAATCCTCATAGGTAAGAAACCCGCCTTGCTCTTCGATGAAGGCGCCAATCGTGCGGGCAATATCACCTTTATAAAAGGCATCTCTACCGCCTGTTGCAATTTTCTCATAGGTATTAGCTAGGGCGGGGTTACGAAAAATTTCGCCTTTTTTTGGCGTTTTTCCGTTTAGGGTGAAGGTTTCCTCAAAGCCTGGATATTCTCCTATTCGCTTTTGATTCATTTCAAGATAATAGGCAATCAGCTCGCTTACCGGAAAACCATTGCGTGCGTATTCAATCGAAGGGGCTAGCAATTCTTGCATCGGTTTGGAGCCAAAACGCTCACTGAGCATAAACCAGCCGTCAACCGCGCCTGGTACAGACACCGGTAGCGGTCCAAATTTTGGTATTTTGTCTAAGCCTTTTTCCGCAAAATGGGCCATGGTTAAGCTTTGAGGTGAGCGGCCAGAAGCATTCAAACCGTAAAGCTTCTTAGATTCTGCATCCCAAACAATAGCAAACAAATCGCCACCAATTCCGCACCCGGTAGGCTCGACTAACCCGAGCATCGCATTTGCGGCAATGGCTGCGTCGACCGCGTTTCCACCCGACTTTAATACATCTAAAGCAACTTGCGTTGCAAGCGGTTGACTGGTTGCCGCCATTCCATTTTGAGCAATGACCTCCGAGCGTGAAGCAAAGGCCTCGCCTGTAATTCTGTCATATGCCAGAGTGGTGAAGCTGACAAAAAAGCCAGTAAAAAGCAAAATGGCTGATTTAAATATTGATGGCGTAAAAAAACACTTCTTTAACATGTATAGCTCACTATTGTTGTTCGTTTACAATTGTTTGTTTAGGTAAATACAGTTTAAAAGCGCAAGGGGTTCTCTACTTGCGATTTTTTAATAATAAAACATATCATACATTTTTAGAGCAAAGCATAAGCTTTATGCAAACATCACACTTAGCTTTAGGGTGTATTGTTCGACGCAAAGTGTGCTTATAAGAATTTTGGCTGTACAGCACACTGTAGCTGTGTTCCACTATTACCACTAAAGTATAGGTTTTTTGTTTGGAGCAACCGTGCAGCAAGAGCGCACCGTCAATATTTTAATCATCGTCATTAGCGCACTCTGTATCTTTTTGGCAAGTTACGCGAGCTATTCTTACTGGCGCAACGAAAAGGCGATTTCAGTTAATAGCTTTATCGACGACAGCACCGACTTAAACTATCGCGTGAACACCAAGCTAAACGACATTGTGCAAATTGCGGTCAACAACGCATTTTTAGCTGCTAATAGCCCGCTGCTTGAGCAAAGTTTAGATTCACCTGCAGAAGTTATTTCCCTGCAAACCGCCTGGCAAAATATGTTTTTATCCACGCCTACACTTTATCAAATTCGCTACCTCGACCTTACGGGAGACGAAGTGTTCCGCATGGAGCGAAATTCACAAGGGATAAAATGGGTAGAACAAGAACAATTGCAGGCCAAAGGAGAAAGGGATTACTTTACCAACAGTATGGAAAGTAATGAGCCTATTTATATATCGCCTATCGATTTAAATCTCGAACAAGGTGTCATTGAAACGCCGTATCGCCCTACCATCCGTGCCACGGCCAAATACTACGATAGTCGGGGCATAGCTGGCTTAGTGGTATTGAATTTTGATTTGCGTAATGCATTTGCTTTTTTTCAAATGCAGCAGGCGAGCTTAGAGCATTGGATAGTGAAGCAAAATGGCTTTTTTATCTCTACACCATCTGAACAAGAATGGGGCTGGTTGATTGGCAAACCAGATTTTGAGGTGACCTCGGTATTTTCAGATATCAATTCGGTTGAGCAAATCCCCGAAATCCGCAGGGCTGAGTGGCTTACTAAGAACCGTTTTTTAAACTTTTCAGAAATTGAATCCCCTATTGACGGCGTCCGTTTGGAGGAATCAAAGTATTGGGTAATATCAATTATGAGCACAAGTGCCATTATTGAACTCGAAAAGCTCGCGATAACTTTGATTATTTCAACCTGTATATTAATCATTCTGATTGTTGCAGTCGCTCGCTACATTAACCTCTTGTTTAAACACATGAAACGTAATCAGTTACTTGCCGTTCAACTGGCACAAGACGCACAAGCGTCGGAAAAGGCTAAAGCCATGTTTTTAGCGCAAATGTCTCATGAAATACGTACGCCTATGAACGGCTTGTTCGGCATGCTACAAATGACATACGGCGAACGCGACCAGCAGAAAATTAATCATAATTTGAAACACGCCATGCGCTCTTTTGAATCTTTACGGCGCATTATTGATGATATCCTCGACTTTTCTAAAATTGAAGCGGGTAAATTACAGTTGGTTGAGCAACGTTTTGCCTTAGACGTGGCTTTGCGAGATATCGCCCAAATAATGGGACGCACTGCTTACGGTAAAAATATTGATATGTGGATAGATATCGACCCCAATTGCCCTCGCGAAGTCGTGGGCGATGTTATTAGGGTGAATCAAATCTTATTTAACTTAAGTAACAACGCTATAAAATTCACCGAAGAAGGTGAAGTTAGACTCATCGTTAAGCTACTTAGCGAAGACGATGAGAGACTAAACTTGGGCTTTGTAGTCAGGGATACTGGCATCGGCATGACTGCAGAGCAGTCTGAACAGGTATTTGCCGCGTTTACGCAAGCAAGCAGCGACACTCATTCTCAATTTGGCGGTACAGGTCTAGGTTTGACGATTGTTAAGCAACTTATTGCTTTAATGGACGGTGATATAAAAGTCAGTAGCGAGAGTGATAAAGGCTCGCTATTCAGTTTTAATATTTGGTTGCGCAAAGCGTCTAATTCAAAGCTGTTCAGTGAAGCGCCGGTTGCAGCCAAAAATAACTACGTAGAAGCGATTTTAATAACACCCTCGGATGTGGCTTTGGGTATTTTAAAACGCAGTTGTGCAACATTAGGCTGGTTCTCGTCCTCGCTCCCGAGTTTGAATGAAATTGGTAAAATAAAAGGTTCGCCCAATGCGCAACGCCAAGTCGTAATTGTGGACGACAAAATAAAATTCTCACAAGAGGATTTCGATGCTTTAGCGCATTTTAAGAAAAACTATCCAGCATCAGTCACTGTTTTAATCGCAAAAGAAGGCAGCCACAGCATTAAGCAAACTGAGAAAGACGCGTTCGATAAGGTCATCTCTAAACCCTTTACGCCTTCCACATTGTTTGACGCCGTAGTCACCCACTCTGATAAGGTGATTGACCTTGCTCATCGCTCTGCCAAGGGTACTTCCGCAAGTTTAAGTTTGCAGGGCCTCAATATTCTCATTGTTGAAGATAACGAAATTAACCAAATGGTAGCAGCCACTATGCTAGAGGATGCAGGCGCAAAAATCACCTTGGCGAACAACGGAAAACATTGCTTAGAGGTGCTTGCCGCTAACCCCAAGGGCTTCGATATTGTATTGATGGATGTGCAAATGCCAGAGATGAACGGAATAGAGGCGGTCACCTTCATACGCGAACAGTCAATTTATGACAATATGCCGGTCATTGCACTTACCGCAAACGCAATGGAGCAAGAGCGTAATGAGTGCATTGATGCAGGGATGCAGTCTCATGTTGCCAAGCCTATTGATAGAGCTGAGCTTATTCAAACTATTGTCAGAGTGGCCAGCGATTACAAAAAACGTTAGTTCGCCACTAGCCTGAAAAAGTAACATAAAAAAGCCTCGCAAATGCGAGGCTGATATTTCCCAACTGCCGTTGGTGCTTACCTTGTATTATTGTTGTTGTTCTTGTTTATTATTCTTATTATTTAGGTAAGCGTCTCCCTATTTATTCATTCTGTGTATTATGAACGAGACTGACTGAAGTCTGGGTAAGCTTCTAATCCACATTCACTAATGTCTACACCTTCAAACTCTTCTTCTTCGCTTACACGAACGCCCATAATTGCCTTGATAATGAACCAAGCCGCTAAGCTTGTTGCAAATACCCAAACAAAGATAGTAGCTGCGCCAATAAGCTGACCTGAGAACTTAGCGCCTTCGTTGGTAATCGGTACCAGTAACAAACCAAATAAACCCACTACGCCGTGCACTGAGATAGCGCCCACTGGATCATCGATTTTAAGCTTGTCTAAGCCAACAATGCTGAATACAACAATTATGCCGCCGATTGCACCAAATAAAGTGGCTTCTAAAGCGGTAGGAGTTGAAGGTTCAGCTGTAATTGCAACTAAGCCAGCCAAAGCACCGTTAAGCGCCATCGTTAGGTCGGCTTTGCCGTACATTATGCGAGCGAGTAAAAGTGCTGCAACAGAACCACCTGCGGCAGCAGCGTTAGTATTCATAAATACCACAGCAACAGCGTTCGCAGACTCTACAGATGCGGTTGCTAATACTGAACCACCGTTAAATCCAAACCAGCCCATCCATAAAATGAAGGTGCCTAATGTAGCTAGCGGTAAGTTAGCACCTGGGATTGCATTGATTTTGCCATCTGCGGTGTATTTGCCTTTACGAGCACCTAACACCAACACACCTGCTAGAGCGGCTGCTGCGCCGGCCATATGCACAATGCCTGAGCCTGCAAAGTCTGAAAATCCGAGGTCACCTAAAGTATAAAGACCAAAAACAGGGTTTCCGCCCCATGTCCATGAACCTTCCATTGGGTATATGAAGCCAGTCATTACCACTGCAAACAGCAGGAAAGACCAAAGCTTCATGCGCTCAGCAACCGCACCAGAAACAATCGACATCGCCGTTGCAACAAATACAACTTGGAAGAAAAAGTCTGCAGACGGAGCATAAGTAGCAGGGTCTTCAGCCACGCCTGTAGCGCCATCTCCTGAAATACCCGACAAGAAGAAATCGCCGCCATACATAATGGCATAACCGCAAACCATGTACATGATGCAAGCGATTGAATATAGCGCGATGTTTTTTGTCAGTATTTCGGTGGTATTTTTAGCACGTACCAAACCTGCTTCTAACATAGCAAAACCGGCAGCCATCCACATTACAAAGGCGCCGCAGATTAAAAAGTAAAAGGTATCTAATGCATACCCGAGTTCAAATGTAATTTCCATAATGGTTCTCCAAAAAGGTCTCCGAGGGGTTTATCGCATTAAAGTGCGTCTGAATCTGCTTCGCCGGTGCGAATACGTACCGCTTGCTCAAGGTCATAGACAAACACTTTGCCGTCGCCAATCTTGCCGGTTTTTGCTGCACCAACTATGGCTTCAACTAAGCGCTCTACTTGCTCATCTTGAATTGCGATTTCGAGTTTTACTTTAGGAAGAAAATCAACTTGATATTCCGCCCCACGATAGAGTTCGGTATGTCCTTTTTGACGTCCAAAGCCTTTAACTTCTGTCACGGTAAGACCATCGATACCGATTTCAGAAATTGCTTCACGAACATCATCAAGCTTAAAAGGCTTAATGATTGCAGTGACTAGTTTCATAAATTGCTCCTGCTGTATTGAGTGTATTGCTAAGTGGTTTGCTAAATTGCAATACAAAAGCAGTGCCAATTAAATTAACCACTATTTTTCAATGATTTACTTAAATCTGGCTCAGGAAAACAAGCATGATCTGCACTTTAATGGTGCGTTTGTTCTATTTTGGTGTGTTTTGGTGAGGTGAATAGGTAGTGTGTAATTGAGACTTGCTGTTTTGCTTGGCATCGCGAGTCTCACACGAGAGGTTTCCAGCTTAAAAAACCGCCAAAAAGCGTCATCCATGACAGGCTTGGCGCTCGCCATCCATGGACTCGCGAGATTTTTTAAGCTGGAAACCTCTAGGGCCTGTTGATCTTTGCTGTATGATTTTGCAGCAGTCTGTGCGTTATTTAGACGAAGAAGCGTAATTGAAGTGTAGTAATCTACACGAAATTACGCTGATGAAGTATAAGTAATGCACAGGCGCTGCCCGAAGGGTTCACTCTATGTGCTCCCCGCTCTTTGTTACATGCTCTTGATGCAGAATGACTGCACCTGCGAACATGTGCCGCGATCGGAAAGCACATAGAGTGAACAAAATTCATACAGCAAAGATCAACAGGCCCTAGTGTAAGCCTACTGTTTAAGAGTGGGTTGACGTAAGTGAGTGCACTTTTGATAGCGCCTAGCGATTAATAGATTGCTTTTTAGCAACTATGCAAATGACAAAGGCAGGTTTTTATAACTGCCTTGCTTCCTAAGCTTTGCTACCAATCAAAAATACGCTCCAAAAACGATCTTTCTTTCTTGGGCGGTTTAGCGGGGTTGTCGCGCACGGCTTGACAGCTTGCGGGCTTGTCTAATGACGCTTTAATTGCTGGAACGCTTATAAGATCTGGGCAACCAGCTTGAGTGTGGATGCCGGTTTGTTTATTAAAATGTGCAATCGTGAGGCTAGATGGAAAGCTTCTTGATAGGGTTTTCGGTGAATTTGCCGCTTCAAAGGCTGCAAAAATTGGTAATGCACCACTAGCGCCCGACATATTTACCGGTGTGTTATCGTCATGACCTACCCACACGGTTGTGACCAAGTTGCGATCAAAACCTGCAAACCAGCTGTCGCGATAGTCGTCGGTGGTGCCGGTCTTTCCAGCCAAATTTATTCGCGGGAAGGCAGTGCCAAGAGCTTTTGCTGTGCCTTCTTTGGTGACTTTATGTAATGCGTAATTGATTAGATAAGTCGCGTCTTCGTCGGCGCGTCTTTGGGCGCTCTCCTCGCGTTTCCAAATAAGCTGATTATCATGGGTTGTGATGGCGTTAAGTGCATGTAGAGGCTTAAGAATGCCCTCATTGCTTATCACCTGATAGACCTGATTCACTTCTAGTGGAGATAGTTCGACCGCGCCTAACGCTAATGAAGGCAGTGCCTCCACTGATTTATTGTAGCCTAGGCGTTGTAAGGTGGCCCCGACTTCATCAAAACCAATTTCATTGGCAAGGTTTACGCTGGGCACGTTGTAGGATTTTACAATCGCCTCTAGTAAAGACACCTCTCCTCTGAAGGTTTTATCTGCATTCTGTGGACGCCACTTTTCGCCAACTTTGTCATCAAACTCAACTGGCTCGTCCGCTAAACGACTCGCCAAGTTGAATTCATAAGGGTTTTCTAGCGCTGCAAGGTACACGACAGGCTTAATTAAAGACCCGATGGGCCGAAATGCGTTTAATGCACGATTAAACCCAGCAAAACCTGCGTCTTTGCCTCCAACAATAGCGCGAATTTCTCCACTGGAAATATCCGTGACCACCATGGCCGCTTCTAAATTAGGCAAATTACGCGCTTTGGCTTGGTTGTTTACCGTGGTGACTAAGGCTTTTTCCGCTCTGCGCTGGGCATTAATATCAAGAGTGGTAAACACTTTCACGCCCGACAGGCGTGTCGCGGCGGTTGGCACTACTGAATATAATTCATCTCTTACTTTGTCCATGAATGCAGGATGTTGGCCTGAAGCTAAGCTGGTACTTGAGCTTGTCACAAGGGGCGAATTTACCGCTTTTTCATATTCGCTGGTTGATAAGTACTGACCGTCAAATAAAATTCGCAGCACTAAATTACGCCTTTCTAGCGCGCGTGCATTTTGTCGCACCGGGTGATAAAACGATGGGCCTTTTACCATTCCTACTAAGGTGGCTATTTCGGTTAAATCAAGCTCTTGCAAAGGCTTATTAAAATAAAAGTGACTCGCCAAACCAAAGCCGTGCACCGCGACCGCACCGTTTTGACCTAAAAACACCTCATTAATATAGGCATTTAAAATTTCATCTTTCTCATAGCGGGCATCAATCACAATGGCCATTGCCGCCTCACGTAGCTTTCTTATATAGCTGCGCTCTCGGCTTAAATATAAATTCTTAACCAGTTGCTGCGTGAGGGTGCTGCCGCCTTGCACTGTGCGCCCCGCGGCAATATTTGCTATCAGCGCCCTTAATATTGAGAGTGGCGCGATGCCGTGATGTTCATAAAAATCATTATCTTCAACTTGGATAAGCGCAATTTTTAGCATTTCAGGTATATCTGAGTCTTGCATGAGCATACGATCTTCCGATAAACCGCCCACTAAACGCGAGATTAGCCAAGGTTCTAGCATTACGCTGCGCGCACTTTGTTTTGTATCGAGCAAGCTGAGCGCAGAAATCCGCTCTCCCGACCAATCAATTTTCAATACTCGCTCGGGTGCGTCTAAATCGGCATATTGAAACGCTCTGCGATGAATAGTCAGGCTGTCTTTTGTCACGCTGTACTCGCCCACGTTCGCCGGCTTAGCTACCAAGCGATAGCCTAAAAGCGAGAGCTCATCTTTGATTTGAGATATGGATATTTCTTGTTCTAATTCCAAGCGCAAAGGGCGGGCATATATTTGCGCGGGCACTTCCCACTTATTACCAGAAAACTGCTGTTTTACTTGCGCATCAATATAAAGTAGATAACTGCCAATCACCACTAGCATAACAAAGCAGAGCTTGAAGAAATGGCGTTTCACCCATCTAAAAGGTGACAGCAACACGCTAGAAATTTTCAAAATAAAGCAGTCCTTTAATAACGTCGATGACTTGTTTGATACCGAAAGTAAAGACCTTATAAACAGCAACGCCAAGCTTAGGCTTATTGAATGTTTGATGTCTTTGTTTGCGCGAGTCCTGCTACCTTAGTCGAAAAGACTAGACATTAGTGAGGCAGATGCTTAGGCTGAAAGTTCAACAAATGAGCGTTAGGGCTGATGATGAAAGTCACTATTGATTTAGAACTTACCCCCGCAGAGGCGCGCGAAATCTTCGGATTACCAGATTTTAGCGGCTTACATGAATCTTTAACAGCAGACATGCTAAAAAAATGTCAACAAGACCCAACAATGGCCTTTGAGACATTTATTAAACCGGCTATGGAACAGGGTTTAAGCGGCTTCTCAAACTATCAAAATTTGATGGCGAGTTTTATGCAAGCAGGGGCCGAAAAAGCTAAAAAATAAACGGGATGAGCATGCGTAAGCGAAGTCGCCAAATTCATTCGTGAGGAGACTCACATAAGGACATAACATGGGTACTGATGAAACAGAAATATTAGGCTATCTCGATAAGTACGCCACTGTATTTAATAATATGGCGCAAGAAATATTGTCTCGAGCTAACAAAGAAGGGGCAAACAACTATCCAAACCCCTTTAATAATGACCGCTTAGAACAGTTGCTGAGCGGTGAAACTAAAATTGATGCCAACAAGCTCATGCAACATCAATTTGCCTACATGCAGAAACAATCTGAATTATGGCAACAAGCTAGCAAAGCAATGCTCGGTGAACCCATCGATACGCCAGAAACCAATAAAAAGAAAGACCGTCGATTTGCCCACCAACAGTGGGAAGAGAACCCTGTATATAAATATATTAAAGATTCTTATTTAATTAATGCTGAGATGGTCACCAATATGGTGGATACCATCGAGTTCACCGATCCTAAGCTTAAGCAGCAGGCCAAATTTTTTACGCGCCAATATGTTAATTCGCTCTCACCTACCAACTTTGTGCTAACCAATCCCGATGTATGTGAAGAAATTTTAGCAACCAAAGGACAGTCTTTAGTAAAAGGCATGCAGGCTTATCTTGAGGATTTGGAAGAGAGTCCACTTGAAGCGTTTAAGATGCGTCAGTCTGATGCTAAAGCTTTTGATTTGGGCAAAAATTTGGCATACAGCAAAGGCAAAGTGGTTTACCGCAATGAGTTAATCGAATTACTTCACTACGAGCCAAAAACTAAAACTCAGCACGCCTTGCCCATGCTAATAGTGCCGCCATTCATTAATAAGTATTATGTGCTCGATTTAGAAGAGAAGAAATCTATGGTGCAGGGCTTGCTAGATAGCGGGCATAGCGTATTTATGGTGTCGTGGGTAAATGCTGAAAGTGAACTCGCAGGCGAAGACTTTTTTGACTACATGCGCAAAGGACCGCTAGCGGCGATTGAAGTGGCTAAAGAGATTTGCGGTGAAGAGCAGGTCAACCTGACCGGTTTCTGTGTTGGTGGCACATTATCGGCGGTCGCAACATCTTATCTTAGAGGCCAAGACGACAATAGCATTGCCTCATTAACACTGCTAACCACCCTGCTCGATTTTACAGAGCCCGGAGAGGTCGGAAACTACTTTTCTGAAGACATGCTCCCCATGATTGAGCAAAATGCTGAAATTAAAGGTGTATTTGATGGGCGTATTATCGCAATGAGCTTTAGCCTATTGCGTGAGAATTCGCTTTTCTGGTCGTTTTTCATCGACAACTACCTAAAAGGTAAAGACCCTGCACCATTTGACATTTTGTATTGGAACAGCGACTCCACCAATATCCCCGCAGCCTGCTTTAAACAGTATTTGCACATGACCTATTGGGAAAATGCATTTAAGGAGCCCGGAAAAGTGGTAGTTGACGGCATTCCTATTGATTTTGGCAAGATAGACGTCCCTACTTATTTCTTAAGCACCGTTGCTGATCATATCGTATTGTGGAAAGGTGCTTATGAGGGCACCAAGCTCGTATCTGGTGACACTCGATTTGTACTGGCTGGCTCAGGTCACATTGCTGGCGTGATCAACCCCACTAAAGGTGGAAAATACCCGCATTGGGTAAACGACGAGCTACCCGACACCGCCGAGCAGTGGCTCGAAGGGACTAGCGAGCAAGAAGGGTCTTGGTGGCAAGACTGGCACAGCTGGCTAAAACCTTTAGCTGGAAAACGCAAAGCGGCGAAGCAGCCAGGAAACCACAGTGAGTATCCAGCTTTGGGCGATGCGCCTGGCGAATATGTATTAAAACGCCTAGAGTGATATACTTACCTTAAGATTTGTTTCACGCAAATCGGTAAAAGAGCTAAGCGCCTTTGTTTTCCCAAAGGCGTTTGTATTTGTTCCAGATAGTATTTTTGTAAATAGGTAGTATGGTCACGTGATAATTATTAAAAAATACCCAAATCGTCGATTGTACGACACCTCTAAAAGCCAATACGTTAATCTTGAATACATTAAAGCTTTAATAAATGAGCGTGAAGAATTTTGTATCGTTGACTCTAAAACTGAAAACGACATTACCAAAAGCGTGCTGCTGCAAATTATAAGTGAGTCTGAAACGAACGATCAGCAATCTCTGTTGACCGATGTATTATTAAAGAGCCTGATCAGGTTTTACGACAGCGACATGGAAATATACGTGCGCCAATATTTAGAGCAGAGCCTTGTGCAGTTTATTGATCAGCAAGACAAAATGCAGGGTATGATGAAAAACCTTGTTGATAACTCCCCCATGGGTTTATTTACCAAGATCATGGAAAAGAATCTAAGCACTTGGCAGTACGACAAAAGTCGCAAGGAATAAAATATCTATTAAATTCAATAATTTAAGATAAAGAACACGCCTAAATCTCAAAAAACCACAAAAAATGTTGCACTGCAACAAAATTTTCCTTGATCTTTTCTACAGATTGACTATTATTTGAACATCAGCGATGTTGCAGCGCAGCAAAATGTGATTTCGCATCAATTTAAATTCAATGAGGTCAAGATAATGTTTGGTAACTTTTCTCAACAAATGAAAAAATCTACAAAGCCTGTCAGTACTTTGCTTGAAATGAATGCGAAAACGCTAGAAATGATGTCAAAGCAACAAACCGTATTTTTTTCAGGTGTAATGACTGACAGTGTTAAATTAATCGAATCGCTTGCGACTCAAACTGAATTAAAAGGCGTAATAGCCGCTCAGTCAGTATATGCAGAGTCAGTAAGAGAGCGCTTAACCAGCACCTCTAAAACCACCTTCGGGAATCTATCTAGTATGGGTAACGAAGTAGCCAGCGTGATGAAAAGCTCTCTAGAAAGTGCAACAGAAGATGCGAAACAAGCAGTACAAACTGCGATGCAAGCTTCTCCTACGGCGGCACCAAAATCTGCACCTGCTCCGGTTGCAAAGCCCAAAGCAGCGACAAAGAAGCCAAGTGCTAAAAAAGCGGTGGCAAAAAAAGCTTCGCCTAAAAAGCCCTCTACTAAAGCAGCTGTAAAGGCACAACCTGCTTCCAAAGCTACAAGCGAAAAACCGCAAACAGTAACAACAGCACCTGCGGCTCAAAAAGCAGCGCCCAAAAAAGTAACACCACAGCCTACGCCTCCAGTGCAAGAAAAACCGGTAGCCAAGGCAACAACAACAGTTTCAAAAGCGCCCGCTAAAAAGGCAGTCGCTAAGAAAAAACCAGCAGCATCAGCTACCGCGAAGTCGTCTAAGGTTGCCACAGAAAAGGCCGCCCCTAAAAAAACGGTTGCTGAATTAAGTCCTGCTGATGTGAAAGCATCATCAACAAAAACAGCATAATTCAACTTTAATAACCCAACTTTACTAACTAACTTTACATTTAATATTTTGGAGAACGACAATGATTGAACAATTCAACGAACAGTTTAAAGATTCACTTAAGCCTGTAACTGAACTAGCTACTTTGAACATGAGCGTATTACAAGAACTTGCTGAAAAGCAAAATGCTTTATTCACTACACTTATGTCTAGCGGTGTTTCTTTTGCAGAAACAGCTGGCCAGCAAAAAGACGTAATGAGCCTAGCTGAAGCACAGAAAGCGTATCTTTCTACTTTACAAGAAACGATCACCAATTCTGCTAAAGAAACTTACACTTTAGTAAGTGGCGCTCAGCAAAAAGCAGGCGTGATGATCAAAGATCTTAGCGAAGAAATGACGTCTAAATTGGCAACTGCTGCTAAGTAATTATCAATACGCTTAGTCTGCTAGATATGCTAGCATCAGGATAATTTTTGATGCACCAAAAAACTTCAATCTACAGCTGTGAAATGGTCGTGATTGAAGTTTTTTTTTACCGCAATGCCGGAGATAAATATGAATTATCAAGCCTATGACTACCTTGCTCGCACTGGCGAGATGATGAATGAAGGCTTAAGTATTTTAAGCGACGTGGTATCACACCCATCTAATCCATTTTCTTATACTTGGAGCGGTCGACTCACCAAAGCTTCGCTTGAAACCGCAATGAGACTTACCCGCCGCTACGATAAGCTCGGATTTAATATCGAAGAAATTG